>JANNEF010000247.1:0-28515 GCA_031378375.1 Verrucomicrobiota bacterium
CGTCTGTCCACCATCCATGGAAATCTCAAATTGGACTTGCGAGCCGAACGAGTGGGTTTGCGAGCCGCCCGGAGGTGGCGGCGGCTGGGATTGGGTGAAACGGTTGTGAGACACGTTTCGGATGATGATTCCCGCCGCGTAAGCCGCATGGTATTGCGCCGGGCTGACGTACTGGCCGTCTGGTGGCGGCAGATTTGGGGAGGGCTTCGGAATCTCCGGCGTCTCGCAGACCAAGGTGACGCGCGCCGCATCCTGTGCAGGCGCCCAATTCTGGCCGCCGTCCAGACTGATTTCCGTGAAGATGTCGAAAAAGCTGCCGATGCGGGCGGTGCCGTCGGGGTTCTCCGTGATGGCGGTGCCGCCAAGGGATTGTTTGCTCGGGCTTTCGCGGAGCATCGTGCCCGGCGGCAAGTCGCCGCCTTGCAGGTCGAGCGAGAGCATTTCCGTGTCAAACGTCTGCACACCATTGCTGGTCCCCCGATGGCGCATGCTGACCATTGTGGACGCCGGAGAGCGAGCGGGTCGGAACGTCGCTCCGTTGTCCGTCGAGAGTTGATAATCGACCTGCGAACCGAATTGATGCGTCTGCGACCCGCCGGGCGGAGGAGGCGGCAAAGACTGGGTAAAAAAGCTGTGACGGATATCGCGGATGATGATGCCCTGGGCAAAAAGCACATGCCACTGCGCCGGGCTGATGTAGAGATCATTGCGCGGCGGGAGCAGATTGCTGGGCGCGGTGATGGGCGGGATGGTGGTCGGGTCAACGCGCAATTCCACACGGACGGGCTGCGAAGCCGGCTCCCACGTCGCCCCGCCGTCAACGCTGAGTTCGGTGAAAATATCAAAGAAACTTCCAATCATGAACTGGCCGTCCGCAGTCGGGCGTATCGTGGTTCGACCGGTGGACGCCCGCGTGGGGCTTTCCCGAACCATCGTCCCGGCAGGCAAGCCGCCGCCGGCAATATCCAACTGAAGCATCTCCGTATCGTAAAGCTGCGTGGAGCCATTATTGCCGGCGTGGGTCACGCGTACGGCGACATTGGCGGAGGCTCCAATGCGCATCGTGCCCTGATTGGGTCTGGTGATATCAACTTCGATGCCGGAGCCGAAGTTATGAACCTGTGTGCCGTTCGGCGGCGGCGGGGTGGGGTTGGTGAACTTGAGGTGGCTGATGTTGCTCAGGGTGATCCCGGTCAACTGGTAGGTCGCATGATAAAGTTCCGGGCTGACATAAACGCCATCGGGAGGCGGCAGAAGCACTCCGCCGAAACGAATCTCTGGTGCCGGAGTCGGGGGCTTAATGTCATTCCAAGTGGTGCCCACGCGGAGGTTGTCCATCGTCAGCGTGCCCATGCCAACAATCGGAGCGGTGGTGGTCAACGATTGACGGAGGGCAAAAGACGTAATCTGCAGAACGGTCGTTGCATCAACGGCGGCCACGCGATTAGCCACGTCGGCTTCGCTGGCGGGGTTGATCCACAAAGTGCTGGCAATGCTCGCCGCAGGACCGGCGGTATATCGCACGACCAGGACGTAATCCACCCCAAGCGACAAATCGGTCGGGATGATCGTGGCCGGAGTGGTGCCCACAGCATTGGCTATGGCGACGCGGAACCGCCCCGCAGCGGCACCGTTAGTGGTAGCGAACACTCTGCACCGGAAGCCCCCTGTAGTCGCATCCTTGAAGTGTGCAAAGTAAGTTCCTGCGCCCGTCGGCAGCACGCTGAAGTTGACGGTGAAGCAGGCGTAGAGATTTCCACTGCTGTATGGCCCTCCCGAGAGCGGCGCAAACACGTCTTCACTCTCGGCTTGGGTCAGATTCACCCGGCCAGCAGCGACGTCCACCTGACCGGTGATGGCACCGCTATGGGTTCGCCACGGCGAGCCGGCGGCGAATACAATTGGCCCCGCTGGATAACCGAAATTCTCGGTCAGAATGACTCCGGCTTGCGCACCCAGCGCCCAAAGCGCGGATGCCAACACAGTGAGAAGGATTTTTTTCATAAACTCTGGCTTTCTTTTGTTCCTAACACTACACGTCGGCTGGAATTCGGATTAATTGAGCGCACAAAAGCACGGGCGGGGATTTTAGCCGGATGTCGCCGGATAGTTTCACCAGCAGGCAGGCACCTGGGCTTCGCATATTCTTGCTCACATTCATACTCCGACTGCCAACCAATCTGCTACAACGGTCGCCACCATTGTTCTGAACCACAAAAAAAGCCGGACTGGCCTGACTGTTTTTTGCGGAACTATGGAAGTTCTAATCAACATCGCCACCATTGTCAAACAAAATGTCGGGACATTTTTGCCGGCCTTTCCGGTCCAAGCCTGGAGCGCCACCCCTTTTTGAGTTTTGGCGCTGCAATCGTGCCCGGAAACACGGCCTACGGCGCAACCCGGGCCGCCAACAGATAAACATGCGCCGGACCGCCCCGGTCGTGCGCGTCCATCAGGCTGAGGAAATAGGCGCCGTCCGCCGGCAGCGTGGCTCGCAGAATGGAATCCATGCCTGCCTCACTGTCATCGTTGATCGCAACCGTGCGGCCGGCCGAATCGTAAAGCGTCAAGATCGCGTCCAACGGCGAACCCTGGCGCGCGGCGGTGACCTCGGCGATGATCCGCTGGCCGACGCGTCCGTCGAACCGGAACACATCCACGTCGTACGCCGCCGCGATCACGCCCTGCACGGTCTGGCCCAACTGAATTGGCTGCGGCTGGCGGAAGCCGTCGTTCGGCTCCTTTTCCTTCACCAACGATGATCCGTCGAGCACGAGCAAGGAATTGGTCTGACTCTCACCATCCGGCGTGACGACCACGAACGGCTGGGCACCGAACGGCGTCCCGGACGGAAGCGTGAGTTCCACTTCAAGCTGTGTGTCGCCCAGCTTTTTTGAATCCTGATCCTTGGGGACTTCGACCTTGCCGGCGGATTTGATTCTAACTTCCGCCGACGGACCCGCCGCCAGAAAACGGAGGGTGGTGGCGTTTGTCAGGTTCAGCCCGCGCAACTTGATTGTGTTGGTCGTCCCGGGAACGATTCCCAAGGGAACTGCCACCACCACACGCGGTGGTTCCGGCTTTTTCTCGTCTTTCTTTTCCTCGGCCGATGTCCCGTAAATGGCGAAGAAGAGGCACGAAAGCAGCAGAGGCACGGACGGCCCGCCGGCGCGCAAATTTGGTCCGGCGAACGCACCGCCCGTTGCGCTTTCTACGGGCGAGGCGCCCGCATGACTTTCGCTGGCGAGGGCGCCAGCGCCACTTCTCATGCAGGTGCTCAGGTGTAAAGCTCCTTCACCGTCTCGCCCTGGTCGAGGATTTCGACGGGCCGGCCTTCCGGCGTGAGGAGTTGCTTGCGCGGGTCAATGCCCAGCGCCTCGTAAACCGTGCAACACACATCCGCCGGGCGCACCGGGCGATCCGTAACAGTGCTGCCGTTCTTGTCCGTCGCGCCGATGATCTTGCCGCCGCGCACGCCCGCGCCGGCGAAGAGCATCACGCCGGCGTGCCCCCAGTGGTCGCGGCCCGCGTCCTTGTTCACCTTCGGCGTGCGTCCGAATTCGCCCATGCAAACCACCAGCGTGTCTTGGAGCAACCCGCGCTCTTCCATGTCGTTGATCAGCGCCGCGAACCCTTGATCAAACTGCGGCAGCTTCTTGTCCAGGCCCTCGAAAATTTTCGCGTGATGGTCCCAGCCGCCGCTGTTCACGGTCACGAAGCGCACGCCGCTCTCCACCAGCCGCCGCGCCAGCAGGCAGCTCTGGCCGAACTCACTCCGGCCATACGCCTCGCGGGTCTGCTCGTTCTCCCGCTCGATGTCGAAGGCCGCCTGCGCCGTGGGCGAGAGAATCATCTCCGCTGCCTTGCGCTGAAACTCGTCGTAGGTCGCGATCTGGTCATTGCCCTCGATCTGCCGCGTGAGCGAATCCACCGCGCCGAGCAGGGTCCGCCGCCGTTCCGCCTGCGCTGGTGGCATGGGCTGGGCCAGCGCGAGATCGCGCACCTTGAAATCCTTCGCGTTCGGGTCGCCCGCCTTGAACGACTCGTAGCGCCCGCCGAGATACGCGCTCTTGCCCAGTTCCCAGGTGAACGCCGGGTTCTTCGGCACCGCGACGTACGGCGGCACCTTGCCGGAAAAGCCCGTCTCGTGCGCCACCACCGCGCCCATCGCCGGGAAATCGCCGAAGGGCGTGCCGAAGCGCCCGGAGAGCACCCAGTTGGTCGCCGTCTCGTGATGGTCGTTGCCATGGAACTGCGAGCGCACGAGCGCCACCTTGTCCATCGTCTTCGCCATCTTCGGCAGCAACTCGCAGACGTGCAGACCGGCGACGCTGCTGGGGATGCCTTTGTATTTCCCGCGGATTTCCTCCACCGCGTCCGGCTTCATGTCGAACGAATCGTGGTGCGAAATGCCGCCGCCCAGAAAAACCAGCAGCACCGACTTGGCGCGCGGCCCGCGCGGCGCGGCGGTGGCGGATTTTCCCAGCGAGAGCAACCCGCCGAGCGACAGGCCGAAGGGCGCGAGCGCGCCCACGCGCAGGAAGTCGCGCCGCGACCAGCCGTTGCACCAGCGGTTCGGTTTTTGGTTCAGGGAGATGTCGAGCATGGAGTGATGGGGTCAATGGTTGAACGCAAATTCCTTCGAGTTGAGCAGCGCCCAGAACAGATCAGGGAACGTCTCCTCACGTTTGTCGCCGGCCAGCGATTTCGCGACAGCGGACGATTCGGCGGCGCCGGGCTTGCGATTGAGCGTGGCGAGAAACAGTTCCTCGATCACCCGGCCGTCGTCGGATGTCTCCGTCAGCAGCACCCGCAAGCGGCCCTCCCCGGCGCGGACCTTCTTCACCGTCGCGTCGCCGTTTTGCAGATGCAAAAGCTGCGGCAGCGTCACCTCGCCGCTGCGCTCGCACGCGCACGCCGTCACCCGATCCGAGCGGCCAAAGAGCGTGAGGAAATAATTCGCCACGCCCGGCTCCGGCAACTGGATGGCGCGCGCACCAACCGGGTAGCCCTTGAACTCGTCCGGCACGCCCGTGGCCCGCGCGATGGCGTCGAGCATCACCTCGGCGGGCAGGCGGCGGGCGTAGTAGTGCGAATAAAACTTCCGATCCGTCGCGTTGCCCGGTGCCGTGGCGGAACTGAGCTGGTAGGCGCGTGAATTGAGGATGAGCCGCATGACGTGCTTCAAATCGTAGCCATGCGCCACGAACTCCGCGTTCAGCCACTTCCACAGCGCCGGGTTCGACGGCGGATTGCTCGCGCGCAAATCGTCCACCGGCTCGACCAGGCCCACGGCGAAAAAATGTTTCCACAGCCGGTTCACCATGGCGCCGGCGAAGTGCGGGTTCTTCGGGTCCGTCATCCACACGGCCAGTTGCGCCCGCAAATCGCGGCCCGGCTCCAGTTCAAAGGGCGAACGGTCCAGCGCCTGCGGGGCCATGAACTGCTTCGTGCGCGGCTGCGTCACGCCGGGCATCTTCGCCATCGCGCGCTCCAGTTCCTTGCGCGCCTCGTCGAGTTTCTTCTGCTGCTCGGCCAGTTTCTTCCTCGCCTTTTCGGCTTCGTCCCCGGCGGCCTGCGCAGCGGCCATCTCCGCGTCGCTGACCGCTTTCGTCATCTCCTGCATTTTCTTCTTCCGCTCCTGCTCGTCCTTCGACTCGGCGGACAGCACCGTCAGACCCTTGTCGGGCTCCTTGCGCTGAAGCGACACCTTCGAGAAGAACGCGGCGAAGTGGTAGTAGTCGTCCTGCGTGAACTTTTCCAGCGGATGGTTGTGGCATTTCGCGCACCCCACCCGCGTGCCGAGAAAACTTTGCGCCACCGAATCCACCAGCTCCGACTCCTCCGCTTTTTTCTCGCCGATGGTGGTGATGAAATATCCAACCGCCGGCGAACTCACACAATCGCCCGACGCGGTGAGGACCTCGCGCGCCAGTTCATTCCACGGACGGTTCGCCGCCACCTGCCCGCGCAGCCAGGCGTGGAACGACCGCACGCCCTTGGTCCCGCGCACATCGTGATCGCGCTCCTTGCGGTTCTGCAACAGGTCGGCCAGTTGCAGCGTCCAGTAGTCCACGAACTCCGGGCGCTCCAACAACGTATCCACCAGCCGCGCCCGCTTGTCGCTCCGCGTGTCGGCGAGGAACGCCCGCGCCTCCGACGGCGTCGGCAGCGTGCCCGTCGCGTCCAGCGCGGCGCGGCGCAGAAACGTCGCGTCGTCGCACGGCGGCGACGGCGGCAGGCGCAGGGACTTCAGCTTGGCGAACACATGATCGTCCACCGCACTGGCTGGCTTCGCAAAAAGTTTGTCCGCCACCTGATTCTCGTAGGGCATCGTGAACGTCACGACTTCCACCTGCCCCTGAAAATGCGCCCGCACCGCCGTCTCGCCGTGACGCAACGCCCGCGCCAATCCCTCGGGCGTCACGGACAAAGTCGCCTCGTCGTTGGAAAAAAACTGCGTCAACCACGTCACGTCGCGCACGCGGCCATCGGCGTAGTGCGCGCGCGCGAGCAACTGTTGCGTCTCGTTCGTGCGCACGGTGCGGTTGCCGGGCAGGATCTCCAGCCGCACCGCATCCGTTTCCGCCGCGACGGGGCCGGGCGCGCGGTGAGCAATCCAGTCCAGGAGCAGCCGGTGATAGCGTGAGCCTTCGGCGAACCGCTGATGCCCCTCATGCGGCACCGCGCCCAGCGGCTTCAACACGAGCAGGCTGTCGCCCGGCGCGGCTGGGTTGATGCGCCGTCCGTTGAGGTCGGTCGTGAGCCAGCCGTAATCCAGCTCCGGCGCGTAGCCGCGCAGGGAAAGTTTGAAACCGTTTTGCCCGGCGAGTTTGCCGTGGCACGCGCCGGAGTTGCACCCGGCCTTCGTCAACACCGGCAACACCTCCTGCCGGAACGACGGCACGCCCGACCGGGACGTGTCCGTCACCGACACCGAAACCCTCGCCGATTTGCCGCCGAACTCGACGATGATCTCCGCCGCCCCATCGGCCCGCGCGCGACCTACGCCGTGGGAGGATACCGCCACAAGATCCGGTTGCGCGCTGGTGAAGCGAGCCGCGCCGGTCACATCCACCATGCGCCCATCGCCCGTGACCGCCGTGACCAGCAAGCCGTGCTCGTCTCCGGTGCCGCGCAATTCCAGCGACGCTGGCTGCACGAGCAGGCGCTTGGGTTTTACCACCGCTGCCGCCCGCGCTCCAACCACTTCTCCGGCCAGGAGCACCAGCGACATGACCGCGCCCAGCCCGATGCGGAGGCGGGACGGCCACCGGACGGGCGCGGGGCGCTGCCACAAAAGGCGACGCGGCATGGCAATAACGTGTGGCATCAGGGTCATTTTACGCAGTGAATGGACGGGCAAGCGGCGGAATAATTCAGCCTCACCCGCGTCGCCGCGCGCCGCAGAACCGCCTATGGCAGCAACCGCGCGCGGTAGAACCGCACCGTCGGCCCCGCCGCGCCGTCCATGAGTGGCAACTGGCCGAGCAGATTCGTCACGGTGACCAGTGGCGTCCACGTCACCAGATCAAACGAGCGATCAATCGTGTAGCGCCAGCCCGGCACGCCGGTCAGGGTGAGTTGGAACACGCCATCGGTCTGCATCCGCGCGTTCAGGAGCGCCGGCCGGTTGGTCGTCGTCACCGTGGCGTCGAGCGACAGGCCGAAGACCACGTCGCTGCTGCTGGTGGTGGTTTGATGCACCTCCACAGCCAGCACGTTGTCGCCGAGCGCCAGGTTCGTCGCCGGAAACGCCAGCACGTTGGTCTGGCCTTCGGGAACGGCGTTCGTGGCCGACGTGGCATGGTTCACCGCCCCCGGTCCGACGTTCAATCGCGCCACCTCCGCGTTGTTCAAATAGTACACCGCGCCGTCATCCACGAAGTTGGTCGCCACCAGCACCACGCTTGAGTCCGCGTTGGTGAAGCCGAATCGTGCGCGGAAATAGACCGTGTTCGGCCCGCCCGCTCCGGCGGGCACGAGCGGCGTCGTCATCGGCTCGAAATAGGGATACGGCACCGTGTTCTCGAAGCCGAGCAGCGCCGGGCCGGACGGCCAGGCCGCGTCGTCGAACTCCGGCACCCTCCATGTGTCACCGAGGTCGGTGCCCGCCTGATGGTATTTCCAGACCTGGTGCAACGGGATGAGGCTGACTTGCTGGGTGGTGAACAACGCGCCTTGCACCAGCAAATACGCCGCACCGCTGGTCGCCGTGCCAATGGCGTTGCTCACGACCACCGAGTAATCGCCGGAGTTCGTCGGCTGCGCGCCGCCGATGGCAAAGGTCGTTTGCGTCGCGCCGGCAATGGTCGCGCCGTTGAAACGCCAGCGGTAGGAGAGTGGTGCCGTGCCCACGGCGCTGACACCGAAATCCGCCGCGCCACCCACCGGTACGGTCAGGCTGGCGGGCGGGCTGAGAATCGCCGGCGCGAGCAAGGTGCGCGTGCCTATGAGTTCCAGGTCAAAACCCAGATCCGAGCTGTTCAGGGCGACCTGATGAATTTCCACCGCGAGCACGTTGGTGCCTTCGCGCAAGAGCGACGGCGAAATGGAGTTCGAAAAGAACGTCGTTTCATCCACGCCGCCCGCGGTCACATTCGCCAGCGTGCCGTAACTGACCACGCCCGTGGCCATGCCGGTGCGGAACACTTCCGTCTCGTTCAGATACACCACCGCGCCGTCGTCCCGCATCACCCGCACCACCAGGGCGGTGAACTGCGCCGCGTTCGTCACGGAGAATGCCCGCCGGAAATACGTGGTGGGATGCTTGTTGTTCACGTTGGTGCCGAAACCGACAGTGGTCACGATGAACGCATCGTTGTAACCCAGCGGTGCCGCGCCATTGCTCCAACCGGCGTCAGTGTATGACACGGCGGTCCAGTTGGAGGCGGTGAGGTCCGCGCCTTTGTCGAAATACCTCCACGCGGAGCGCGCGGCCAGCAGCGTCGCGTTGCTGATGTAACCCGTGGGAACCGCCACCGTCACCACGGCCGAGGTGGCGCGCGTACCCGTGTTATCCGTGGCCGCCACGGTCAAGGCATGCACCCCTGCGGGCGCGTTCGACCAGGCGAAGTCGTATGGGGGCGATACGGTCTCGCCCAGCTTCGCTGGCCCGGCGAAAAATTCGACGAGACTCACGCTGCCGTCGGGGTCGCTCGCCGCCGCGCGAATCGTCACCAAACTGCCCGCTAGAAACACAGCGCCGTTCGTGGGACTGGTGATCGCGACGACTGGCGGCGGCGAGAGGACGGTGATGGTGACGTTGCTGGAGGTCGCCGTGCCGAGTCGGTTGTCGTAGGCGACAGCGGAGAGGACATGCGCCCCGGCGGACGCGTTCACCCAGGTGAACGTGAACGGCGCGGTGCTGTCTTCGCCAAGCCTCGTCGCGCCGTCAAAGAACTCGACCAGCACGACGGAGCCGTCACTGTCACCGGCGTCCGCCGCGAGCGAAATGGCAGTGGACGCAGGAAACGCCGTGCCAGGTGCGGGATTGGTCAGGGTCACCGTCGGCGGCGCGTTCGGAGCATTGGTGGCACCGGCGGTCGGAGCGGAGGCGAACCAGTTGGCCGGATCGTTGCCATAGTCCGTCACCAGACGCCGCTGGAGCGAAGCCCCGTTGCCGTCCGCTCCCGGCCATGGGGCGCGGTCACGGTAGGCCACGCGCTCAACAAGGATGTACGGCACGTTGGTCCCATTGGGCGAGTCGGGACGGCGCAGTTCCACGGCGTCGCCGGAGTTGTCGAGCTTGCCATTCCACGGGCCGAGCACGGACACGCCCGCCGGCACGGCGAATACGGCGCGGAAAGCCGCGAGCTGGTTCGTGTTCGCCGAGTCGAAACCAACGAGCACCAACCGCGCGCCGGATGCCAGCGTACGGTTGGTGGGGAAGTTGAAATCCACCGCGTTGCGCAGCCGCCAGGTGTTGAGCCGGTTCGCCGGGTCGTAAAGCGCCACGTTAGTGGCGGTGATGTTTTGCAGTTCGATGAACTCGTCGAGCTGATTGTCGTTCGTGCCGGAGTCGCGCGGGTGATACATGATTTCCGAAATGACCAGCGGCCCGACCCGCGGTGCCGCGTTGGTCGCACCCAACGTGTTCGTGCTCTGCGCTACGAAATGGTCGTCACCCACGCTGTTCACATGGCGCCCGAAGCTGACACCATTCTGCGCCGCACCGAAGTCGTGCCCGTGAAAATATCCCGTCAGGTTCGTGCCCGCGTCACCGCTGAAGAGCCACACCTCGTCGCCATCCGAGCCCAGCGCGAAGCCGCCCCCGCCGGGGTTGAAGTTCGTCTCCGCGAACGTCACGAAACCGCCCGGCGCGATCACCGTGCCGGGCGGCACGCGAAATTTCTTCGGCGAGTTGAAGTCGTCGCTCAAAAACCAGCCGCCGATATCCACATTGGTGGCCGCCGGATTGTGCAGCTCGAGGGCGTCCAACTGCGGCGGGTCCGTGTGCGTGAGCGCCTCGTTCACCAGGATCGGCGCAATGGCCGGCGGCGGCGGATCATTCGTTCCAGGCGCGCCCCCCGGCGTGCCGCTCGGACGCCAACTCGCCGCGTCGCCCCACGACTGCCACGGGGCGTTCGCGTCTACGATGACGAGCGAGAAACCCAGGCCGTCCGTGATCGGATACCAGGCATTGTCGTAGTCGAACTGAAGAATCTTCTCGCGGAACGCGTCCTCCAGACGGAGTTCCTCGCCGTTGTTCTCCAGGCTGCCCAGATATTGACCCGCGATGGGCAGACCCGCGCCGTAGCGGGCGGTGAACGCGCCCGTGTTCTTCACGACCAGCACGCGCGCCCCCGGCACCAGCACGTTGATGGCGCCGGTGCCGAAGTCGAACTCGACGCCCTCGACGAAGCGCACGCCGCGCAGATCCAGCAACGCCGGGCCGATGTTCACCAGCTCGATGTATTCAAACTCCTGCGCGCCGTTCGTGTTCCCGGCAAGCGGTGACGGATTGAACATGAGCTCCGTGACCCGCAGATAACGCTGCGCCGGCGACGGGTTGCCCGGAAAATAATTCGTCGCCACCAGCCGCCCGTGATCGTCGGTGAGCGACAGCCCTTCGCCCCACGCCGAGAGGTTGCCCGCGTAATTGCCCAGCACGAGCAACCGCTGCCCGCCCGTCGGCGCGACCGTCCGCTGGCGGAACGCGCGCTTGTCCGGCGACACGTAGGCAACGCTGTTGGCGGGGATCACTGTTCCGCCCTTGAAGGTGAACCGCGCGCCGCCGTCGAGCCGCCAGCCGGTGATGTCCACGGCGTAGTTGTTCGGGTTGGTCAGGCAGAGAAACTCCTGCGCCTGATTGCTGTTGGCGGGGCGGAATTCAATTGCAGCGATGTTGATGACGGCGTTGGCCGGCTGCGCGGCGGGCACCTCGGGATACGAGTAGAGCCACAACCGTCGCCCCGGCTCGAATTCATTCCAGATGCGATTGACCGCCTGGGTGATGGATTCCGTCGCGCCCCAAGTGCCCCACTTGGCCAGATCGAGCGCGGCGTCGGGCGCGATCTGGTCGCGCAAGGCCAGCGTGCGCAACAGCAGCAGATCATTCGTGGCTGAGGTGCCCGGCGGCTGCACCAACTGATCCATCAACGAACGCAGCCGGCGGAAATACATCTGCCGGGTGGCGGGCGTATCAATGATCGGCTGGAACACGGTGTTGCCGTAGCCAACCCCGACACCCGTGTTCGTATAAATCGTCTCATCGTAATAGCCGTAACACGGCGAATTGCACGTCCACACCCGACCAAAGCTCAGATCCACGTCCCACGGCATCCCCATCCATTCGCCCGTGCCATCGTTGTCGTGGTAGAGATAATAATTCTTGTGGCAACAATCCGTGTCGCCGGTGAGGGCGCGGGCGGTGAGGAAGTCCACCACCTCGGGCACATCGAGATTATCGAACAGGAACGCCTGGCGCGCGTTCACGTCGCCCTGCGCCATGCCAGTGATGAGCGTCTGCAAGTCCGCCGCGCTCTCGTTCTTGCGGGTCTTCTTCTCCGCGCCGCTGGTGTCGCTGGCCGTGTTGTACATCTTGTAGAGCGCGCCGTTCTCGTCGAAGCCGAGCCGCGCGAGCCACTCGGCGTCGCCGTTCTCGACGAAGTTCGCCACCGAGAAGAACTGCCCGTTCTGCTGCACCCGCACCGGAAAGGCGAAATGCCCCGGCACGCCCGCCGCCGCGTAATACTCGTAGGCCAGCGGCGAGCGCAGGTGACTCTTGTCCGCCCAGGTCGTGAGCAGGTTGAAGTCGCTCAAACGCGGCGTGTCCGGATGCCAGCGGAATTTGTAGCCGGGGTTCAGGTCGAAGTCATAGCTCTTCTTGGGAAAGCCGCGCGTGGATTGGCCGTGCAGGTTCGCACCCACGTTGTCGTAGAAATCGCCGGCATAGAACAGCGCACCCTTGGCCGTCACATCACTGTCGGCCGCGCCGGGGTTTTCGATGAACCAGTGCAAGACGGGCAGGCGCGAGTTCGTCAGCGCGGGATCCGTCACCACTGTGCCGTAATACTGCGGTGAGTTCTGCGGGTCGGCGAAGGCGGGCGAGCGCATCTGGTTGTTGTTGGTGTCCTGCGCCACAATGTAGTAGCGGACCATCTGGCCCGGCGTGGACACGCTGGCGGAAATGCTCGCGCCAAACACGCGGTCGCCCGCCGCGCCGTCGCCGTTCAGCCCATTGTCGAGCATCGTCACCGACGCTTCCGCGCCGAACATCACGCGGTATTTCAACGTGACGGTGCCGATCCCGCTCAAGGTCGGCACGAGCCGCGCCGTCACGAGCAGGTTGTCCGCGTCGCCCGGAACCAGCGGCAAATGCGCCACGTCTTTGACCAGCGGGCCGAGCGTGGCGGTGCCCGCGCTGTTGACCGCGCCCGGCGTGGGCGAGGCGAAATACACGCGCTGGCCGGCGTTGACGGCAAAATAGGTCGCGGTGATTTCCGGCAGCAGCAGGAAGTCTGGATCGCTGACCGAAATGTTCAGGCCGTGGATGGCGAGCACGTTGACGCCGGCCACCAATCGATCGCGACGGGCCGTGAGGTCAATCACCTCGGACGTGCCCGCTTCGACGGCGCTGCGTGTCGTGGTCGCGCCCGAGTTCCACGCCAGCCCCGCCGACGGATCCTGATCCACCGTCACCGCGAACGTCGCGCTATCGCAGCCGTCACTGAAACCGTTGTCCGTGCCCAGCGGGTCGAGCGCGAACTCCACGAAGTCACCCGCGCGCACATCATGAATGACCACGTTGGTGTTGATGCCGGTCGTGTCGTTGAAGGCGACGGTGTGGCTGAACTTCTGCGCGCCGTTGAGCAGCACGCGCAGGGTGGCGCCGTTGCCACACGCGCCGCTTTCCATCGCAAAGACGACACGGCAGTTGATCGAGCCGGCCGTCTCGCTGACCCAGCGGCGGATCACCCAATGCACCGCGCCATTGTTGTCGCCGTTGGGATGCCACGAGCCAGGAGTGATCGTGTCCCACGGCGGATTGCCCGGCCCCAACAACCACGCGCCGCCGCTGAACGCCCACTGCGGATCAGTGCTGTTGAAATCGGTGAACGGATTGTAAACCCCGTCCGCGTCGAGTGACTTGTTCCAAAAGCCGTAATACCATCCGTTGGCGCCCTGCTGCCCCGTCGCGGACCAGTCGGCGGCCTGGTTGGCCAGCGTCCCCCCCGCCGCCGCCACCGGCGCATTGCGGCGCGCGATCTCAAACCCGTTGAGGTAGGCGACGAACCCGTCGTCGTAGCGCATCGTCAACCGAAGCTGATCAATGTCCGCCACGTTCGTGACCGTGAACGGCACCCGCAGGTAGGCGCTCGCATTGGTGTCGCGCATCTGCGCCGCGACGTTGCCGGTGGGGCCCAGCAGGTTCGTCAGCGCGCTCAACACCGAGTGCGCGGCGGAATTGTAGGAGCCGTCCGCCCCGTCATCCGTCGCGCCGCCGGTGCCGATGGGCGTGAGCGCGAGGTCAATGAAATCGCCCGGCTGCACGCCCGTCAGTTGCACCGTGCGGGTGACGCCCACGGTGTCCGCGCCGCCGATGATAGCGCTGTCCTTCTCCACGCCGTTGTGGAAGAGCCGGCCGGTGACACCGCCGCCGCCGGGGTTGGTCTTGTACGTCCGCCAGGTGGTCGAGACCGTGCCGTTGGTCGCGCTCACCCAGCGGCGGATCACCCAATGTTCCGCGGCGTTGTTGATGCCATTGGGGTGTACATCCGTCTGGCCGATGGTGTCCCACGGTGCCGTGGCCGAGGGCCAGCGCCACGCCGAGCCGTTCCAGTAATTATTCACGCCGTACGACTGGCCGGCGTCGCGCGGGAACGGGACGAAGTCGTTCGTCTGATAAACGCCGTTGGCATCCGTGGTCTTGTTGTAATACCCGTAAAGCCAGCCGCGAAAACCCTGTGCCCCCGCCGCACTCCAATCGGCAACGGAATCCGCCACCACGTTGAGCGTGGACGATCCGGAGGCGTCGAAGCCCACGCCCGTGGTCACGTTCGACCACGGTGCGTCGGTGAAACCCGGCAGAATCCAGTTCGTCCCCAGCGCCCCGTCGCGCGGAACAAAAAACTTTCCGACCGCACCCCGCGCCAGCAGCGTGCTGGTGGTCGCTGACAGCGGCAGACCGTAGCTCACGTCGGCGGCCTGCGGCGGAAATGCGGGCGCGAATTCGGTGGCGATGTTCGTGCCGTCGGGCCGCACCAGCGCGAGGTACTCGCCATTGTTGGAGAGACGGAAGTTGGTGTGCAGATTGGTCCCCGCCACGCGGAGATCCCGGTTCGAGGCAAAGACGACGAGGAACTGGTTCGGCCCCAGATTGGTCGCCGGGAAAGTCCACTTCCGCAAGTCGTTGGTGGTGTCCGTGAGGAACCAGCCGCCCAGGTTCACCGCCAGGTCGCCCGCGTTGTAGATTTCGATCCAATCCTCGGAGTTGCCAAATTCATCCGCCAGCGTGGTGGCGTTGGCCGCCATGAACTCGGAGATGACGACAGTGTCCGCGGCGCGAAGGGCAACGGCGCCAACGCAGCACAACCACAGCACCCCGACCCGCAAGGTCAGTCGGCGTGCGGAGTACAACATATTCATACCAACGGTGCCAAAGGTGGCGGGCTTCATTTTGTTTTTCGCTGGGAATCTATGGCACAACAACGACCCGGACGCCACCGGGAGCACGGAATTGAACCGGGCCGCCCCCTCGTCGGCGCGGATAGTGTCCCGCCGCGCGCGTCGTGCCACGCGGTCGCGTTACGGCACGGTCATGCGGTAGTAGGCGGCGGGCAGGTTCGTGGTGTCCTCGTATTCGATGATGCCGTGCAGCGGGGCTTCGAGCAGCGTCACGTCCGCCCAGTCGCTGAGATTCGTGGATCGTTGCAACTGGTAGAAGCGTCCTGGCACGCCGGCGAAGCGCACGCGGAAACCGTTCTCCGTTTCCACGATGGAAATCCCGTTCAGTGACGGCAGGTCGCCATCCGCCACGAAGATCTCCACGTCTGCCGAGGCCGTCCCGCCGCGCCCATCGCTGACGGTATAACTGAAACGGTCAACCCCGGTGAAGCCGGCGCGCGGCGTGTAGAACACAAACCCTCCGGCCAGACTGACCGGCGCGCTGTTCGTGCTGGTGGCACTGACGCCCGTCACCATCAGGAAATCGCCGTCGGGATCGCTGTCATTACGGAGCAGCTTGCCCACGGAAATCATCGCGAGGCGGCCCTCGATGGTGGCCGCTCCGTTGTCGAGGGCGAGGGGCGGGCGATTGACAGTCAGCACCGCCACGGCGCTGGTCACGCTGCCACCGGTGCTGGTGACCTTCACGGTATAACCACCGGCGTTGACGAGTTGAACATTTGCAACGGTGAGTGTCGCGTTGGTTTCGTCCGGGAGCACCGTCACGCCGAAGCACCACTGGTAGGTCATCGGCGTGCAGGCGGTGGCGGTGACACCGAATAACGCGTTCGAGTCAACGTTATCGGTTCGGCCCTGCGGCTGTGCGGTAATGGTGGGCGGCGTCACATCAACAACCACGACGCGCTGAGTGCAAATGGCGGTGTTGCCGCGTTCGTCGGTCGCCGTCCAGGTGACGAGATTCGTGCCGACCGGCAGCGCGGAAGGTGCGTTGTGGCTCGCCGTGGCAGTGCAATTGTCGCTCACCACCGGCACGCCCAGGCTCGCGTTCGTCTTCGCACAGGTGCCGAAATCCGCGTCCACCGTCAGGTCCACCGGGCAGGTGATTGTCGGCGGCACGTTGTCCTGCACCGTGATGAGTTGGACGCAGGTGACCGCATTGCCGCAGAAATCGGTCGCGCGATACGTACGGGTGATGATGCGGGGATTCGTGCCGCTCGAAACGTCACTCACAGGGGTCACGACGGGTGCCGGATCGCAATTGTCGGAAACCGTGCCGCCAGCAAAATTCGACGCCGGAACTTCGCTGTTGCAAGTCACCGTCACCGCCGGCGGACAGCCAATGGTCGGTGGCGTGGTGTCGTGGACCGTGATGGTCTGGGCGCAGGTGGCCATGTTCCCGCTCGCGTCAGTGGCCTTGTACGTGCGCGTGATCGTTTTCGGGCAAGTGCCGGTGGACGTGTCGCCCACATAGGTCACCACCGGACCGGGATCACGCGCGTCGGTGGCGGTGACCCCGCTGATGTCCGGCAACGGCACGCCGGCGTCGCACTGCACCGTCACGTTGGTCGGGCAGGTGATGTTGGGCGGCGTGATGTCGTTGACGGTGAGGGAGGCAGCGGCGCTCGTGGCGGCCCCGGCGGCGTTATACGCGATCACCGAGTAGTTGCCCTGGTTGGCCACCGACACGTCGGCCAGCGTGAGGGTGGCATTGGTCGAGTCCGCCACGACGGTGCTGCCGTTGAACAGCCAGCGGTATTGCAGCGGGCCGCTGCCACGGGCGGTGACGGTGAAAGTGGCGGTGGTGTGCTCATTGTTCGTGCGCGCGGTAGGCGGCGCGATGATCCCCGGCACCCGCAGTTCATCGAAGAAAAGACCCGCATAGGTGAGGTTGGCGTTGCCGGTCTGGCTGGCGCTCTTGGCGCCGGAGAGCGTGAAGACGTCGCCAGCGTGCAGGTTCGTCAGGTCGAAGTGGATCAGCACCAGCGTGGCGGTGATCGCGCGCACGGCCAGCACGTTGTTGTAGCCGAAGCCGCCGGTCTGCCGCAGGCGCATGAAAGCCATGGAATCGCCGCTGCCGCCGCCGGGGATCAGCACGCCCACGCGGATGCCCGCGGGCGGCGGATTCGCGCCGATGGTCAGGTTCACCAGATCGCCCTCGACGCCAAGCGTGACGGTGTTCCGGATCGCCAGGCCGGATTCGACGTTCGTCACCGCCGGGCCGGGCGGCTGGTCGGGCTCGTTGACGGCGGTAAAGCCGTAGCTCGTGGCAACGGCACCCTGACCGTTGTTGCCAAGTGTGAGCCAGGACGGCAACGAACTGCGAGTGCGGCGCGTGGTGTCCGTATAGGTAAGCGGATTGGTCGTGGGCACGCTGCCGGCGTTGGCGTTGCCCAGCACGTCGGTGGCGTAGAGCACGTAGCCGGCGGTGCCGAAGACATCGTTGGTGTCCGCGTCGAAGGGCTTGGGCACGGTGGTGTTCCGGTAGGTCCCGGTGGTGGCGTTTTCCTGCGCGGCCAGGACGATGCCGGCCGAGTTCGCCACCGCCACGACGGCCACGCTGCTGGTAACTGAGCGCAGCGCGTCGGAGACGACCACGGAGTAGTTGCCCGCGTCGGTGAATTGCACGGACGCGACGCTGAAGGCGGGACCGTTGGCACCGGGGATGTCCGTGCCATTCGTGCTCCACTGATAAGCGAGCGCACCGCTGCCGATGGCGATGACCGCGAGGTTGAGGGGAATGCCGGGGATGAGGTTCGTGCCGACGGGCTGGACGAGAATCGTCGCCGGGATGACGACCTGAAGCAGCGCGTTGGAACTGAGCGCGGAACCGGCGGCGTTGTAAACGAACACATCGTATTCGCCCGCGTCGCCAGCCGCCACGGTGGCGAGCGTGAGCGAACTATTCGTCGCGCCGAAGATGCTGTCGCCATTGCGACGCCAGATCCACGCGAGCGGCGCGTCGCCACTCGCGGCCGCGGTGAGGGTGACGCTCGATCCCTGGGTGGTGACCAGGCTCACCGGCTCCAGCGTGAAGGCCGGCGGCACGGCGGCCGACTTCGCGGCTCCGGCGGTGGGCAAAGCAGCGGCCCAGTTGGCCGGGTCATTGGCGTAGTTTGCGGCTACGCATCGCTGGAGCGAAAGGCCATAACCATCCGCGCCGCGCGGCCACGGCGAATGGTCTTGGTAATCCACGCGCTCGACGACGAGGTAGGGCACGCTGCCGGCGTTCGGCGAGTCGGGCCGCTGGAGCGAAACCTCGCCGGCCGCATTGTCCAGCTTGCCGCTCCACGGCCCGAAGACGCGCGTGGCCGGCGGAACATTGTAGATCATGCGGAACATGTTCAGCGCGGCAACGTCCAGCGGATCGAAGCCCACCACCAGCACGCGCTCGGCGGCGGCGAGGGTCACGCCCGGCGGGAAGTCATAGTCCGCGTCGCCGCGCAAACGCCAGGTGTTCGCCGGCGCGAGCGGATCGAACAGGTCCACGCTCGCCGCGCCGGAGTTGTGGATCTCGATGAACTCGTCGCGGTCGTTGTCAGTGCCCATGAGCAGGTCGAGCGAATCGGGCGGGTGATACATGATTTCGCCAAGCACCACCGGGCCGACCAGCGGGTAGGCATTGGTCGCGGTCTCGGTGCGGGCGCTGGCGGCCACGAAATGTTCGTCACCCACGCTGTTGACGTGACGGCCAAACGCCACGCCGTTTGCCGAAGCGCCAAACGAAAAACCGTGCCAATAGCCGCCGAGATTCACGCCGTCGCCTGAGAAGACGTAAGCCTCGTCGTCCGTGCTGGAGAAGGAGAAGGCGCCCGGGCCGGCGTTGAACTGGGTTTCGTAGAACGTCACAAAACCGCCCGTCGGGATGATGGTGCCACCGGGGACGATGAACTTTTTCGGCGTGAAGAAGTCGTCGCTGACGAACCAGCCGGAGATGTCCACGTTGGTGCCGGCGAGGTTTTGGAATTCGATGTAGTCGAGGGCCGGCGGATCGGTATGCGCGAGCACTTCGCTGACGACCACGGCGTAGTCCGCGCTGGCCGAGGGGCCGGCACCGGGCGAACCGTGAAGCTGCCCGCTGGGACGCCAGTTGCCCTGCTCGTCCCACCGGCCGGGCGCGGCGAGTTCGTCCGCAACTTGCAGCGTGTAACCGAGGCCGTCGGTCGTCGGATACCAGGTGTTGTTATAGGCGAAGTCGAGGATTTCCTCATTGCGGCCGTCCACGAGGCGCATCCGCTCGCCGGCGTTGTCCAAACTGCCACTGTAAACGCCCGCAATGGTCGCCACCGCGCCATAGCGGGCGAGGAACGCGGCCTGGTTTTTCACCAGCACCACGGTCTGACCGGGCGCGAGGTTGGTGACGGTGCTCGCGGCAGTAAAAGTGAAACTGACGCCGCTGGTGAAAGCGACGCCGACGAGATTCACGCTCGCGCTTGCGCTGACGTTTTTCAGTTCGACGAACTCGTAATCCTGCGCGCCGAAGGCTCCGCCGGGCGTGGGATTGTAGTTCAACTCCGTCACCCGCAGGTAAAGCTGCGCGGCCGACCCCGCGCCACTGAGGTAATTGCTCGCCACGAGCCGGCCATGATCATCGGTGAGCGTGAGCGCCTCGCCACGCGCATCAAGCTGGCCGGCGTATGGGCCGGTGACGAGCAACCCCTCGTTGCCTTTGGGGCTGGCGGCACGGGCGCGGAATTGCGGCTGGCTGGGCGAAACGTAGATCACGCTGTTGGGCGGGATGACCGTGCCGGCGATGAAGGTGAAGCGCACCGCGCCGTCGAGTTCCCAGCCGGAGATGTCCACGGAGACGTTGTTAAAGTTGGTCAGTGCCAGCCATTCCTGGGCCTGGTTGCCGTTGGTCGGCGTCACTTCGTAACCCCAGAGGGCTACGTAAACCTCCGCCGGCTGGGCCGCGGGAATTTCCCCGCCGTTGGCCGCCAGTTGCGAACCGTAGAGGAAGGCGCGACGACCAGGCTGAAACACGTTGGTCAGCCGGACGACGTTTTGGTCGAAGCTGGTGATGTTCGTGGGCACCACCGTGCTCCCGGCGTTGTGGTTCCATGTGCCCCACTTGGCGAGGTCGAGTGCCATGTCATCGCGCATTTGCGCGGTGTGGGCGGCGATGCGCTGGCTGTAGAAATCCTGGAGCGCGGGCGTGCTGTTGGTGCCGAGCGCTTCATCCATCAGCGTGCGCACGCGGCGCAGATACATCTGGCGCATCTGCGGGTTGGCGAACATGAGCGTGAAGAGCTGATTGTTGTTGCCGATGAACAGCGCAGTGTTCGTGATGATGCTGTCGTCGAAGTAGTTATTCGATGCGTTCCATACATGGCCGAAGGTGAGGTCCGCGTCCCAGGGCAACGCCAGCCATTCGCCGGAGACATTGCTGTCCCGGTAGAAATAATAATTCTTGTGGCAGCAGTCGTGGTCCGAGGCTACCGCCTTGACGGCGAGGAAGTTGATAATCTCCGGCACGTTGAGGTTGTCATACAGGAAGCGTGTGCGGGCGTTGACATCCGTCAGGAGCACGCCGTTGCGCAGCGCCTGCAGATCGTTGTTCGGCTCGGTCTTGCGGGTCTTCTTCTCGACGTTGGCCGTGGCGGAGTCGAACACGCTGTACATCTTGTAGAGCGCGCCCTCCTCGTCGAAGCCGAGGCGCTGGAGGAAATTCGCGTCACCGTTCTCGACGAAGTTGGCCACGCTGAAAAACGCGCCGTTTTGCTGCACCCTCACAGCAAAAGCGAAGTGCCCCGGCGCCCCGTCAATCGTGTAGGTCTCGTAGGCAAGCATGTTGCGCATGCCCGTCTTGTCCGCCCAGAGGGTCAGCAGGTTGAAGTCGTCAATGCTCGGCGCATCATCGTCCCACTTGATCGTCTCATTGCGATTGAGATCGAAGTCGTAGGATTTTTTCACGAAGCCGGAACTGGACTGGCCGTGAAGGTTGGCGGCGACGTTGTCGCGGAACTGGCCCTTGAAGAAGATGGAGCCGCGCGTGCCGGCAGTCGTGTTCGCCGCCGTGGGCGTCTGGACGAACCAATGCAACACCGGCAGTTTGCTGACGATGTTCGTGTCCTGGTAAACCGTGCCGTAATATTCCGGCGAGTTGATCGGATTGTCGTACACCGGACCGCGGCCCGTGTCGCCCGTCGAGTCCGCCGCCACCACGCGCCAGCGAACCATCTGACCGGACTGGCCGATGTCGGCCGGAATGGTCGCGCCCCACACGCCGTCGCCCGCCGCGCCGTCGCCGTGCAACCCATCGTCGAACATCCCGATGCTGGTTTCGCTGCCATACATCACACGGTAGAACAGCGTGGCGCCGGCCACCGGGTCGAGTGTGCGCGTGACCTTCGCCGTGACGAGGATGGTCTCGTTCGTGAACGGCACCTTCGGCGTGTGGATGACGTTTTCCACGATGGGCCCGAGCGTGGGAGTGGGTGTGCCGTTGACGCGACCGGGGGAGGTCGCGGTGAAGTAGCCAATCTGGTTGGTATCCACCGTGATGGTCGTGCCAATGAGTTCGGGCAGCAGGTAGAAGTCGGGGTCGTTCGCCGCCGCGTTCAGTCCCTGGATGGCGAGCACGTTGCCCCCGGCTTGCAGAAACCCGCGGAAGCTCGTGATGTCAATTTCCTCGACCAGCCCCGCCGTGCCATCGGACGTCGCCGCCGCCGAGTTCCAGGCCAGATCGCCCGAGGCGACCCGGTCAATCACGCAGCCGTAATTGCTCGTGTCGGAACCATCGTTCGTGGTGAAGTCGGTGCCCAAGGCGTCGAGCGCGAGGTCCAGCTTGTCGCCGGCATTCGCCGTGAACGGCAGGCCGATCGTGAAACCGGCGGTGTCGTTGCCCGCGATGGTGCGGGTGAACAGGGGCCGGCCATTGAGGAAGACGCGCAGCGTTGTCCCGTTGCCGCTGGTGTTACCCTTGGCGTGCGTAACCCGGGCGACGTAACTTCCGCCGGCTGCGGCCACCCACCGGCGCACGGCCCAGTGTTCGTTGCCGTTATTCGAACCGTTCGGGTGCCAGGTGGTCTGACCGATGGACGTCCACGGCGGATCGCCCGGCCCCACCCCCCACGCGCCGCCGGCAAAGGCCATGTTCAGATCCGTCATGTTGAAGTCCGCCGCCGCGAAGGGTGCGCCCACCGCTGTCGTCTTGTTGTAGTAACCATAGAACCAGCCGTTGTTGCCTTGAACGCCGGTGGCCGACCAATCGTTCGTGCTGTTCGCCACCGTCGCCGCCACGGCGTAGCCCGGCGCGTTGCGGCGCGCGATTTCCACTCCGTTGAGCCAGGCGACGAAGCCGTCGTCGTATTTCACCCGCAGGCGGAGTTGTTCGATGGCCGTCGGATCGACCACGGAAAACGGCACGCGCAGATAAACTGTCGCGTTCGAGTTGTACATCCGTGAACTGATGTCCGTGGCGACGATGTTCGAGACGCCGCCCGCCAGATAGATCGAAGCCTGGAACAGCGAGCCATCCGTGCTGTCGGCACCGCCGCCATCCGGACCCCGGGGCGTGTGCGCGAAATCAATGATGTCACCAACCTTCACGCCCGGAATCACCACGGTACGGAACGCGCCAGCGTAGTCGGAGCCGCCGATGGTCACGGTGTCCTGAAGCGCGCCGTTAAAAAAGACGTGGCCGGAAACGCCGTTGCCGCCGAGCGCCGTCGGGCTTTTCGCCAGCCACCAGTTCACGCGCAGGTCACCCGCCGTGTGCGCCACCCAGCGGCGCATCACCCAATGTTCCTGCGGCGTCGGGAACGTCCCGCTGGTGCTGTTGGTGCCGTTGGGATGCGTGTCGATCAGGCCGATGAAATCCCACGGCGGATTGCCACTGGGCCAGTCCCAGACGGAGCCGGTCCAGAAGTTGATCCCGCCAAAGGCCGCGCCCACCGTGCGCGGGAACCCCGTGAAATCGTTGGTCTGAAATCCCGGCGTCACCGTGTCCCCGCTGAAGTTGTAGTACCCGTAATACCATCCGCGAAAACCCTGCGCACCCGCGAAGCTCCAGTCGTTGCGCGAGTCGGCGATGGCCGCCAGCCCCGGCGAACCGCACCCGGCCCAGATGACGGCGCTGAGTTGCGTGGCGTCCGAGCCATCGTCGCCGAGGCCGGTCGGGCCGTAGGGCGTGACGGCGAGATCAATCTTGTCACCCACACTGACGGTGAGATTCGCCACGCGGTTGGAGCCGGCGAAGTCCGTTCCGGCCAGCAGGATGGTGTCGCGCACAACCCCGTTTTGCAGGAGCAGGCAGGTGACGCCGTTGCCGCCGAAGCCCTGTTTGCCCGCGCGCCAGTTGACGCTGATGGGTCCGCTGATTTCACTGACCCAGCGGCGGATGGCCCAGTGTTCCTGCTGCGGCAGGGGATCGCCGAACGGGCTGTTGGTGCCGTTGGGGTGCATCTGGATTTGCTGCACGGTGGTCCAGGGCGGGTTGGCGGTGGCGTTCCCGTTGGTGCCGAGCTGCCAGACGCTGCTGGTGAAGGTCCAGTTCGGATTCGAGCTGGTGAAGTCGGCGTTCGCATCGTAGGTCGCGTCGCCATCCAGCGTCTTGTTGTAATAACCGTAGGTCCAGCCGTTGTAGCCCTGCGTGGAGTTGCCCAGCCAGTCGTAGATGGAATCAGCCACCACCTGGATCGTCTCCGGCACGCGCTGCAAGGTGGCGGTGAGGTAGGTGGCGTCGTTCGTGCCGCCAGCGCGCGGGTTGATGACGAAATCAATCACCGAGCCGGGGCTGACCTGGCGCAGGAACGAGTAACCCTCGCTCACGTTGTTCAGGCTGCGGCTGAGCACCTGCACGCCGTCCACGAAGATGAGATAGGTGATGCCGTCGCCCAACGCGCCGCCGCGGTTGGTGTTGGCCACGCTGCCGAAGACACGCAACAGCCCGGCGTCCTGCGCGCCCACCGTGTAACGGCGGATGGGCCAGTGCACGTTGTTCGTCGGGAAATTCGTCACGTTGGTCTTGCCAGGCGTCATGAAGTTCTGCGACAGCGCGGTCTGAATCGAGTTGCTCGGATGCAGGAACTGCGTGCCGTCCCACCAGTTGGCGACGGTCGTGGTGTTGTTGCCGAGCTGGCGGGGGAAGAGCGTGAGGTTCGTGGCGTAATTGTAGGCGCGTCCGGCGGCGGCGTTCGTGTTGAAGTAACCGTAGCTCCACCCGCGCGACACCGTCAGGCCGCCGGTCGTCCAGTCCGCTGCGGAATCGGCGATGATGCCCTGGTAAATCTTCATCGTCACCGTCGAGCTGTCCGCGCCATCCTGCGCGATGGGGCCGGCGTCCAGCGCGAAGTCCACCCGGGAGCCGGGGCGCACGGTCGTGTTCACCGCCCACTCATTCGTGCTCCGCGCCGCCGCGAAGAGGCCGACCTCGACGCCGTCCACGATCACGTGCATCCGCGTGCCGTCACTCGCGGCGGGGTGGATGAGCGAACCGACGATGTGAATCGGCCCGCTGACGGTGCTGACCCAGCGGCGCACCACCCAATGCTCCGCGGCGTTGTTGATGCCGTTGGGATGCCACGAGGTCGCGCCAATCGTGTCCCACGGTGGATTAGCATTCGGGTCGCCACCCGCGCCCAGCGCCCAATTGCCGCCCGTGAACGACCAGTCCGGGTCGGTCATGTTAAAATCCGTGTCCGGCTGGTAAACTCCGTCCGCGTCGCCGGTCCGATTGTAGAAGCCGTAGAACCAGTTGGCCGAACCCTGCGTGCCGGTGAATTCCGCCACCGAATCCGCGACCAACCCCACGTTCGGTAAAGCGGCGGGCGGCATCACGTCAAAGCCCACGCCCGTGACTGCGTTGCTCCAGGCGGTGTCCGGAAAGCCGGGATCAATCCAGTTGGTCCCGAGCGAGCCGTCCGTCGGCACGAGCACCCTGGCGGCGGCACCGGCCAGCAGCAGATTGAAATTCGCGGTGTTGAACCCCACGCCGTAGCTGACGTTGGGTGCCTGCGGGGGAAACGTCGGCGCAAACCGCGTGGCAACGCTCAGGTCGGGCCGCACCAGCGCCAGATATTCCCCGCCATCCGCGAGCCTGAAATTCGTGTGCAACGGCGACCCCGACGTGCGCCGGTCGTTGTTCGAGGCCCAGACGATGAGGAACGACCCCGGCGCGAGGTTCGTGGCCGGGAACAGCCACTTCGTCGGGTTGCCGGCGGTGTCAGTGAGCGACCAGTTGAGCAGGTTCACCGTGGTGTCGCCCGCGTTGTAAACCTCGATCCAATCCTCCCGCGCGCCACCCTCATCGGTGATGCTGGTGTTGTTGCGGGCCATGAACTCGGAGATGACCACGTTGTCGGCGGCGCGCAGACTGGCGGCGGCAAACAGGGTGGCGAAGATGACAGTAACAAGGGCTTTCATAAGCGAAGGCGGTTTAGAGGCTACGGTGAATGGGCAGGGACAAAACATCATGCCAGGAGCATGACGCGAAGCTGTCGTGTCAGCGGATGCTTTCATGTGGACGGCGTTTTTTACTACGTCCAGGTTACGAAAGCGAGACAATTCTGAACAAAAATCGCCGTTTGTAGGCGCGAAACACCCGTTGACCGGCCTCAACCGGGTGCTCCTCGCCGTGACCCGAACGCCGGGACCAAGTCGCGCCCAACCAACGTCAACGCCGCGTCATCGCGCGGTCACGACCACGTAGTTGCGTTTGCCTTTGCGCAGGAGCAGGTGCCGCCCGAAAAGGAGATCACTGACGATCACCGCGCGGGCCGCGCCAGCTTCGCGCACGTTGTTCACGTAAATGCCCCCGCCCTCCACGTCCTTGCGCGCCTGACCTTTGCTCGGGCTGAGTCCGGCGTGGACGAGCAACTCCACCAGCGGCACGCCCGCGCCGTCGAGTCGGGGTTTCTCGATTTCCTTGGACGGCACTTCGCCGACGATGTCGTTGAAGGTCGCTTCGGCAATCCCCTCCAGTCCGCCGCCGAAAAGTATCTCGCTCGCGCGCATGGCCTCGGCGGTGGCGGCGGGACCGTGGACGAGATCCGTCATCGCCTTGGCGAGCGCCTGATGCGCGGCGCGGGCCTCGGGTTTTTCCAGATGTTGCTGTTCCAGCGCGGCGATCTCCTCGCGCGTGAGGAAGGTGAAGAACTTGAGGTAACGCGCCACGTCGCGATCATCCGTGCGGATCCAGAACTGGTAGAAGCGGTAAACGCTCGTCTTCGCCGCGTCCACCCAGATGGCGCCCGCGACGGTCTTGCCGAACTTGCTGCCGTCCGCGTTCGTGATGAGCGGCAGCGTGAGGCCCCAGGCGTGCGCACCCAGTTTCTTGCGGATGAGGTCGGTGCCCGCCGTGATGTTGCCCCATTGGTCGCTGCCGCCGATTTGCAGCTCGCAGTTGAACTCCTTGCGCAGATGGTAAAAATCAAACGCCTGCAGGAGCATGTAGCTGAACTCCGTGTAACTGATGCCCGCCTCGCGGTCCTCCATGCGGGCGCGGACGCTCTCCTTGGCAACCATCATGTTCACGGAAAAATGTTTCCCGACGTCGCGCAGGAAATCCAGGAAGCTCACCGGCGCGATCCAACTCGCGTTGTCCACGACGCGCGCGGGGTTCGTCGGCGCATCGAAGTCCAGCCAGCGCCGCAACTGCTCCTGCTCCTTGGCGATGTTCGCGGCGAGCACCTCGCGCGTGAGCAACTGGCGCTCGGCGGTCTTGCCGCTGGGGTCGCCGATGGAGCCGGTCGCGCCGCCCGCCACCGCGATGGGATGATGCCCCGCCAACTGGAAGCGCCGGAGCGCGAGCAACGGCACGAGATTCCCGACGTGCAGGCTGTCGGCGGTGGGATCGAAGCCGCAGTAAAGCGTGACGGGACCGGCGGCCAGGCGCTGGCGCAACGCCGCCGCGTCCGTGCAATCGGCGAGCAAGCCGCGCCATTCCAGTTCTTCGTAGATGTTCATCGCGCTTGATTTCTCCCGTGCCGTCTGCTAGAAGCAAGCCATGAATCCCCCACCGACATCGGCGGCGCATCTCGATACTGCCCCCGGCGCGCGGCCTTCAGGCCGCCTCAGCGCGCGAATGCGGACGGCGAAACGGCTGGCCTGCGGGCTGGCGAACCATGAGGCGGCGTAAACGCCGCGCCCCGGCCTTTCTTCGGGCACGACAACTCCAAAACACAAAACCTGAAATGAAAACCATCCTGCTTGTCGGAATTAGTCTGTTAATGGCCCTCGGCGCGGCGGCGCAAGGGTTCATCAATTTCAACACGAAGGCTGGCACGTCCAGCACCGCGACACCCGGCTGGGTGTGGGTGCCCGTTTACATGCCGGAAGCTGACGATCCCTTCGCGGTGAAAGTGGGCAACACCTCGACCGGCCGTAACCCCGGCACACAAACCTACAGCGGTGGTTATGTGATTGGCTCCGGTTACACCGCGCAGCTTTGGGGCGGGACGGCAGGCAACACCGCCGACCAGCTGGTGTTGGTAGCCACGACCACTTTCCGCACGCAAACAGCGACGACCGTCGCGGGGACTGTGGTGAATATCAACCCCCTTCCTTCAGTGCCGGGGGTTGCAGTGGGTATGTTAGCGACGTTTCAATTGCGCGCGTGGGATAATCGCAGTGGCACGGTGACGAGTTGGGCGGACGTAATTTCGCCGGGAAATAATCTGGTGGTGATCCGCGGAGTGTCGCCGGTTTTCACGCCGCCCTTTCCGTTGGGTGACGGCTCACCGGCGTTTGCCATTCCGAACTTGCAGGGGTTGCAAAGTTTCAACCTGCATCTGGTTCCCGAACCTTCCGCCCTTGCGCTTGGTCTGTTGAGCGCGGGCGTTTTCCTCCTGCGCCGCCG
This sequence comes from Verrucomicrobiota bacterium, assembly GCA_031378375.1. Lineage (GTDB taxonomy): Bacteria > Verrucomicrobiota > Verrucomicrobiia > Limisphaerales > JANNEF01 > JANNEF01. The sequence goes on from JANNEF010000247.1 coordinate 27,926, forward strand.
GCGTTGAACGAGGTGCCGGGCACACCGGTTCGGGAGCGCCCGAAGGAAAGTCCGTGCCCCGAATTCTCGAGGCCGGCGGGCGCACGACAATCCGATGCGCGGCCACTCGCGGCCAACCCCGGCCCGGCGGAACTGCGGGGCGGAAGATTTTTCCGCGAGGGTGGGGAAATTTCACCGCGGGTTGAGGTTTTTTCACACCGGGTCGGGGTGCGTTCGTATCAGGGTGGGGTGCGTTCGCATCGGGTTGAGGTGAATTTGTATCGGGTCGGGACGCATTGGTTTCGGGTTGCGCGAACTCGCCATCAAAATATCCCAACCCGACCCCCAGTTGCGTCGCCCCAGGGTTCGCCGACCTCGACCCGCGTTGAAGAATCGTCAACCCGGTCTGCCGCCGGCCCAACCCGGTCCTGAGAGACCTCGACGGAGGAAGAAAATGTCCCGACCCGAAAAGGATGAGTCTCAACTCGATTTCGATTCACCTCAACCCCGCACCGATAGCGCCAACCCGAAAGGGCGCATCTGGACACCGTGGTTGGAGCTAACCGTTGCGTTGGCGTAGCGGCCGGAGCGCGGCTGTGTGCGCGGAGCAC
>JANNEF010000250.1:0-11777 GCA_031378375.1 Verrucomicrobiota bacterium
GAACAGCGTATTCAGCGCGGTCAAACGCAAAGCCCGAGGCTATCGCAGCCGCGAGTATATGACCGCCATGCTCTACTTCGTCGCCGGCAAACTCAACATACCTTCGCTATGCAGCCACTGAAAGTAGCGAGGAACCGGAAACTTTCGCTTGCGGGAACGTCCACCTTCATTATGCTTCGGCTGACCGAGTGGCGGGGTAGCCAAGTGGTAAGGCACGGCTCTGCAAAAGCTGCATTCGTCGGTTCGATTCCGACCCTCGCCTCCAGTCGCTGATGCTTGTGTGTCAGTAATTTAGGAGGAACCGCGAGGCGACTGTCAGCGAAAACGTCAGCAGCGCGGGGTGCCCAGTTAAACCCGCGCACTACCTGGCTTAACTCGCCGACTGCTCGTTAACACGTCGAGAGCGGGTTTCTCTACGCTCGTAACTGAAAAAGTTATGAGAAAGAGATTCCGCATGTTTCTTCGGGGAACAGTTTTCTGGTGCCAGGACAATGAGACTGGCAAACAGGAGACGCTGCGAACGAAGGACCGCGCCACCGCTGAGAGGCTATTCGCCGCCAAGAACGAGGCGCACCAGCAGCCGATCATCAATCTTCAAATCGCCCGCGCGTATCTCCTCGTTGGCGATCCTCAAATTGCCACGCGCACCTGGCAGTTCGTCATGGAGGAAATCGTGAAACTGAAACACGACGAGACGCAACGGCGCTGGCTTGTGGCCATCAAAGACAAGGCGTTTGACGGTCTGCGCGATCTGCCTCTTTTGGAAACGCGCGCGGAGCAGTTTTTGCGTGCCTTGGAGCAAGGGAAGGTTTCGACGAACGTTTTTCTTCGCCGCATCCACAACTTTGCGCTGGCCATGAACTGGCTTCCCGTGCCGGTGATTCCGAGAAAACAGTGGCCGGACATCCGCCACAAGGAAAAGCGGGCGATCACGTTGGAAGAGCACCGCGCCATTGTCGCACGCGAGACGAATCCTGAGCGACGGGCATTCTACGAACTAGCCTGGCACATCGGTGCCTCTCAGTCAGACATCGCGTTTCTCGAAGCCGAAAACATTGACTGGGAGAACAGGGTGATCAGTTACGCGCGGAAAAAAACAGGACAAGTGGCGTTCATTCGGTTTGGTGAGGAAGTGGACAGGATTTTACGCGAGCTTCCGGCGAGCGGGAATCTTTTCCCGTATCTGCGACGCGTTCGGGCAGGAGATCGGGCAACCGAGTTCAAGCAACGGTGCGACGGACTCGGCATCAAGGGCGTGTCGCTTCACTCTTACCGTTATGCGTGGGCAGAGCGGGCACGGAAGTGCGGCTATCCGGAACGCTTCGCGCAGGAGGCGCTCGGCCATCAGAGTCGTGCGGTGCATCGTGCTTATTCCAAGAAGGCAAAGGTGATTATTCCACCTTTGGAAAGCTACGAAAGTGGCGGGAAAACCGTTAAACTACTTGGATTGCCGACTATTCTTGCCTAGGATTGATCGTAGAAGACGAAGTCCGGTCAAACTCTAGGCGCGAGGCTACATAATGTCATGCACCGTAGATTTACGAATGGCCGAAACCCACAGCATTTTCACGTTCTAGCAGTCTCGTCACTAACTCGCAGTCATGTTGGGCAGCCTTTTCGTCGTACAGAAGGCTCACTAATAGATATAAAAACAGGGCTGCGGCATAAAGTCTTGAAATGCTCCGGGTTTACCACATGCAAAATACACCCAGCAATCGCAAACAACACATCTCTCCAAGCAGCTTCATATTCCGATATACGCCAGTCATCGACAAGTCGCTTAACCACGAACGGAAGGCCGATCCTAGTTCCAGCCTTTACTGCTCTCAGAAAACCGGCTTTAGTCCGCCGAAATCCGTCGTGTTGCTCCAAAACAGAAGTTGCCTTGTTGACGTCGAGTTCCCCCTTCTCACTAATCGACTGGACGATCGGTCGTAGCGCACCCACGAGAGTAGCGCAGTCACCGAGATTGGAAACGAAAACCTCCTTGAGTATACGTTCTATTTCCGCAAAAAGTCGCGTTGGTCGCTCTGCCCTATCCACATGAAAATCCTCAAAAAGCCCATAACCAACAAAACGAGCGTGATTGTCATTTTTCGCGTTGAATACTTGATGTGATCGGCGAATAACAATGTCAAAGGCATGGAGTATGTCTCCAGGTCTAGTGCCGTATCCGCAGAAATGAGCCAGATCTCTCAATGCTAGGCGAATTTTTCGATTGTCGAGAACGTAATTGAAATTCGCATTCAAAAAGCCCCAGCCGTGATGCTTATCCCTTCGTTCTCGGATGCGCTTTCCGTTTTCGACAACAAGGAACGCAATTAGCTGTGGAACCAAGACTGGATTCCATCGAGCAGCCTGAGTTGCAAAATCGTAGCCCAAGTGCCTAAGAAGAACCTCGGCAGCGTACAAAAGCATCTCAACCGACAAATCACAGTCCGAGAGCGTAAACGGATCGGGCCGATAGAAAAAATGCTGGCCACGCTTGGAAAGATCTATCGAAAATCTGCTTGGTTCAGGTATTATGGTTCCTTCCAATGATACAAAGACTATCGAACAATTCGGAGAGACGGTCAGGTAACTAACCGTCTCGGTCACGGCGTTTTGAAGGTGCCCCCGCACCTGGGGGCAAAGTTTGAATTGATCATATATTTCAAACGAACGCTCAAGCATTTGCGGGAGCGTCGAGTTAAGGCGGACCACACTGAGTGCTGATCCGAAAGAATTATGCCTATTTACGTGACCATTCATGGTCACGATTTTTAACATGTGGTCTAGGAAATGTCAACAAAAGTATCCTGAGACCACTGCGCGGAGTTAATCAGAGTCTCCGTGGTATCGCCGAACGATTGAGAGAATGATTTCGAGTTCTGTTAACTCTTCATCTCGAAATTCTTGTGAACGCTCGCGTCTTAACACATCCATGAGCGACTCCTTGGTTACCGGCAATCCAAGAAATTTTTCCCGCAAATGAAGCGGAAAGCCAACTTCGTGCCACGAAGGTTCTTCAGATAATTTAGGCCCAGACATGGCTGCACTCCTTAGATTCAGCCGCTCCCTGAATATTCAACGCGAACGCAAGGTACCAAATGACTTCAATGTTCCGATGAAGTGGAGAATCTCTTGCAGTGCCAGAGTCTGTTTGTCTGGCTTGAGGTCTGCAATCGCTGCGTCGATTTCGGCGAGTAGTGCATTCTTGCGAACCTCCTTCGGGTCTGTCTTGCGCATCAACTTAACGTGGGCTTCCAGTGAGTTTACTAGAGCTTGGCTTACTTCCTTATGATCGTTAACAACGTTAGAAATGTGCTCCCGGCCACAGCCGAGCAAAGCAGCAATGTTAGCTTGTGTCATCTCAAAGTCTTTGACTAACTCTTTGACCAGTTCTCGGAATCTGTCGTTCAGTGACATACTGTTTTTGGTGCTTCCATTGGCCACGGCGGGAAGCTTGGCATTGCTTTTACTCAACGAAGTTCGTTGAGGGCCATCGTGTTCTCTGCGAGTTTTGTGTTCCGTATCCTGACGCGACATCCTACACACCAAATTTGTTATCGAATTGTAGCGAAAACGCGCTTCAGCAAAGTAGAAAACGTCTACTCGCCACAATTCAAGATAAAAACAAAATGCCTTCGCTCTGCGCAATACGCTATGGGACTTTCTCAGGCTTAGTCACCAAGGGATTCTGCGTCCGAGTGGGCACGTAATTCCCTGATCGAGGTAATCAGGTTTCCTGAATAACAGATTCAGAGCTTCTTAGTCAATAGCCAGATATAGCTCTGATAACCTATTTTATCAGAGGGATTACGGTTGCCTCAAGAATGCGCTCATTCAGCCCGCAAAGCCAAACGCCCTTTTACCGGCTGCGGTGAACCCATTCCTCTCCCGCACCGCGTGATAACTGCTGGCTATCTGTATTCGTGACACTGGCTTCCCATTTTCTGCGATCTCGCGCGCGGGCACACATCCTGACCGCCCACAGTTCCTGGAAGTGAGTTTTGTTACCAGCCGTTCGACCGCGCTTACGACGGATCTCGCATCCGCTGGAAACCGACGAGGGACAGGCACCGGGGAGTCCCCGCTTGTACCCGAGGCCGGCAGTGGATATGATGGCAATGGTTTCCATTTGTTTGGACGGGAGAATCGTTTTCCCGCCGGGAGTTGCCATGAATCTCTTCGCCATTCAGCGGCTGGGTCGCAATCGCGACAGCCGGCGTCTTTGGATCGAGTCGCAGCGCCTCGATCACCTGGGGTTTTCTCATGGCGTGCCGTTCGCGGTCGAATGCGGGTCCGAAAGCCTCACGTTGCGCCCGGCTATCCTGGCCGAGAATCACGTTTCCAGCCGGGCTGTGGCGGGCGGACGGCGGCCCATCATCGATCTCGCCAATCAATCTCTCTTGTCGGGTCTCGCTGATTATTCGGAAGTGAAAATCATCGCGTCTTACGAACGCATTCAAGTGACGCCCTCGAAGCGCGCGTTTGCCATCCAGAAAAGCCGCACGCGGCAACCGCCCTTCCGCGTGCTGGAGGTCTTCGCGGGCGGCGGCACCCTGACCGCCGCGCTGGACTCGAACGCGCACTTTGAGTTGATCGCCGGAATCGAAATCGAACCGGACTTTGCGGACGAATGGCAGGCCCGGCATCCCGACGCCACGCTCGTGCAATCGGACATCCGTTCGTTGCACACCACGGAATTGCCGGAGTTCGACGTGCTGATGGGAGGCATTCCCTGCACCAGCCACTCGAATCCAGGCCGCGCGAAAAAGCGGCTGGCCGGAAAACCGGAGTTGGGCGACACCGGCGACCTGTTCCTGCCGGTGGTGACCTTGATCAGCGAACGGATGCCCGCCGCGGTGGTGTTGGAGAACGTGCCGGGCTTCGGTAACAGTCTGGCGGGTGAACTCCTCGTCAGCCACCTGATGCGCCTCGGTTATCACGTCGCTGTCACGGTCTTGCGACCCAACGACGAATGGGGCGAGATTGAAGACCGTCGGCGATGGTTGATGGTGGGGACATTGGACCGGCCATTCTCAGTCCGTGTCCCCGGCACGCCGTGCGTCACGCCTGTCTCGGCCTTTCTTGATCCACCGGACTCGGAGCGGGACAGCGCCGACGCCCGGCGCATCGCCCGGACCATTGAAGGATTGCGTGCGCACAACGCTCGTCATCGAGCGGCTGGTCACGGCTTTGAATTCACGACCATCAACGGGGATGAAACGCGGCTGCCGACGATTTTGAAATCTTACCACAAGATCAACACCGGCCCGTTCGTGCGAACGCCCTTCGGCCCACGGCTGCTCCGGCAATCCGAAATCGAGCGCATTCACGGCTGTGAACTGCGCACCCGGCACTACGCCACGGCGGTGCGGATGCTGGGCCAGGGCGTGCAGACGCCGGTGTTCGCGCGCGTGTTCCGGCAACTGGGCGGGCATCTGGCCCGAAATCCGCCGGGTGACAATCCTGACTGAACGTTCAGGAGGCGCGCGACGTTTTGAAATCGCGTTTGGAGCACACACCTTGACCGTTCCCTCGCCTTGGCATAGATGATAAAAAGTGAAATTGCGGCGGGATGGTTCCGCTCAACGAAGGTTTTTCAGGACAAGGAGAATGGATGGGGGCACGGAGCAGGGTCAGGAACGATGAGCTGCAACTTGATTTATTCGCGTTAAAACTGCCGGCGTCAGCCGCGTTTGACGCGCTCCGGCTATCGGGCCGGGAAACCTGGGTGCCCGTTGCGCCCGCAGATCGCGACGGACAAAGCACTCGACTGGATTCGCCGCCGGTGGATGCCGCAGGGTCTGCCGCCACGATAGCTGCTCGACCGGGCTTGGAAAACGGCGAGAGAGATTACCAGTCTCCTCCCGCCGGAGAGGTGGCGGATAACATCGTCGTTCTGCCGCCGCCGGTTCACGCGCCGGAACCGCTGCGTAACCAGAACAACTATCGCATCACCGATGCGGACAACTTGGGCGCTGGCTCGCTCAAGCAGAAGTGCCGCGCCAATCTTGCGGCTATTGAACTGCTCAAACATCTCGAAACCGAAGCGCGGCGTCCCAGCGACGACGAGAAGCCAGTCCTGGTGCGCTTTGTCGGTTGGGGTGGATTGCCACAAGTATTCGACCCGATGAACGAGAAGTGGCAGAAGGAGCGGGAGCGGCTGGAGGCGTTGCTCACGCCGGACGAACTGGATTCGGCACGGGCCACGACGCTTAACGCGCATTACACCTCCCCCACCGTCATCCGCGCCGTGTATGCCGCGTTGGGCCGCTTCGGATTCGAGTCGGGACACATCCTGGAGCCGGCGTGCGGTCTTGGTCATTTCATCGGCGTGATGCCCGATGAGGTGCGCGGTCGTTCGCGCATCACAGGCGTCGAGATTGATGCGATCACGGCACGGCTGGCCCGGCAGCTTTACCCCGACGCGGATATTCGCCATCAGCCGTTTGAAGAAGTGAAGCTCGTGGACGGTTCCTTTGACGTGGCGATCTCGAATATCCCCTTTGGCGACTACAAGCCGTTTGATCGGCGGCTCCGCCAATGGAACTTCGTCATTCACGATTATTTCTTCGCGGCGGCGCTGGCCAAAGTGCGGCCTGGCGGACTCATCCTCTTCATCACTTCGCGCGGGACGATGGACAAGGTGGACGGCGCGCTACGGGAATACGTCGCGCAACAGGCCGATCTACTCGGCGCGATTCGCCTGCCCAACGACGCCTTCAAACACAACGCGAACACCGAGGTCACCACCGACCTCGTGATGATGCGGAAACGGTTGCCGGGCGAACTGCCCCAAGGTCCAGCGTGGAAAAAACTCGTGCCTGTTGAGAACTCCCTCGGCGAGACCATCTCAGTAAACGAATACTTCGCCGCGCGCCCGGAAATGATGCTGGGTGAGATGCGCTTGTCCGGCAAAATGTATGGGCGCGGTGATCCGACCTTGGTGAGCAACGGTCGCGATCTGGCGGTGCAGCTTGGCGAAGCCGTGACGCGGCTGCCCGAAAACGTCTATCAGCCAGGGCGGCGCGTCATTGTTCCCCTGCGCACTGAGCCAACCATTCCCGCGCCGGAGCACGTCAAGCCCAACGCTTACGCGCTGGTCAACGGTCAGTTGGCGCGGCGCGAGGGTGATGTGATGCGGGTGCTGGAGGGACTTTCCACCCCCACGGCCCAGCGGCTGCGCGGTCTCATTCGTGTGCGCGATGCCGTGCGCCGCTGCTTGTGCGTGCAATTGGAGGAGGCGCCCGAATCCGAGGTCATCGTCGCGCGCGAACAACTCAACCAGACTTACGACTATTTCGTGGGGAAGTTCGGATTCATTTCCGAGCGCGCCAACACGGCGGCGTTTCGCGGCGATCCCGATCTGCCGCTATTGCTCTCGCTCGAACACTACGACGCGGAGGCGCGGCGCGCGACGAAGGCCGCCATCTTCCGCGAACGCACGGTGCAGCGGCTGCGCCCGCCGCAGAAGGTCGAGTCGGCGACGGACGCGCTGCTGGTGACGTTGAGCGAGCGCGGCGGCGTGGACGTGGATTACCTGGGCCAACTGCTGCACCGTCCGCCGGGCGAGTTTCTGCCCGAACTTCAGGGCGCGGTCTTCCTCAATCCGCAAACCCGTCGCTGGGAAACCGAGGACGATTATCTGTCCGGCAACGTGCGGGAAAAACTACACGCCGCCGAAGCGGCAGCGGTGGCGGACGCGGAGTTTCAACGCCATGTGGACGCCTTGAAAGGCGTGCAACCCGCCGATTTGACCGCCGTGGAAATTGACGCGCGGCTCGGCAGCACCTGGGTTCCGGTGGAGGACATTCAGGCATTCGCCCAGGAGTTGCTGAGTGAATCCGACATCACCGTGAGCCATGCCGCGCAGATGGGCTTGTGGGCGGTGCGCGGCGGGTGGAGCGCGAAGACGTGCGTCGTCAACACGACCGAATGGGGCACCGACCGGGCCAGCGCCCTGGAGTTGCTCGATGACGCGCTCAATCTGCGCACGCCCACCATTTATGACTACGACGAACGCGCCGACCGCAACGTGGTCAATGGCCCGGCCACGGAAGCCGCGCGCGACAAGCAGGAGAAAATCAAGGAACGGTTCAAGGCGTGGATTTGGCAGGACGACGAACGGCGTGAGCGCCTCACGCGCCTCTATAACGACGAGTTCAACTGCGTGCGTCTCCGCACTTTCAGCGGCGCGCATTTGACGCTGCCCGGAGCGAGTCCCGCTATCACCTTGCACCCGCATCAAAAAGCCGGCATCTGGCGCATTCTGCAAACGCCCAATTGCCTGCTCGCCCACGTCGTCGGCGCGGGCAAAACCTACACGATGGTCGCGGCGGCGATGGAGTTGCGGCGGCTGGGTCTCGCGCGCAAGCCGCTCTTCGCCGTGCCCAATCACATGCTCGGCCAGTTTTCGTCCGAACTGTTGATGCTCTATCCGGCGGCCAACATTCTCGTGGCGACCAAGGACGATTTCGAGAAGGAGAAGCGCAAGACGCTGATGAACCGCATCGCCACGGGCAACTGGGACGCGGTGATCGTAACGCATTCGGGCTTTGAGAAAATCCCCGTGTCGCGCGCGACCCAAGAGGCGTTCTTTCACGAACAGTTGCGAGATCTGAGTCTGGCCATCGAGCAGCAGCGGCAGGGCGAGAGCAATTCGCGCATCGTGAAGATGCTGGAGCGCGACAAGAAGCGGCTGGAAGGACGGCTCAAGGAATTGTGCGCCGATGAGCGCAAAGACGACATGCTGACCTTCGAGGAACTGGGCGTGGACCGCCTGTTCGTGGACGAAGCGCACTACTTCAAGAATTTGTTTTACGTCACCAAGATGACGCGCATCGCCGGGCTGCCGCAGACGGCGTCGCAGCGGGCGTTCGACATGCTGTTGAAAGTCGTCCACGTCCAGCGCGTCAACGGCGGCGCGGGCGTGGTGTTCGCGACGGGCACACCCATCGCCAACAGCGTGGCCGAGATGTTCACGATGCAGCGCTACCTCCAGATGACGGCCTTGAAGGCGCTCAACATCGCTCACTTCGATTCGTGGGCGGCGACGTTCGGCGAGCCGGTCACGGCGATGGAGCTTTCGCCCGATGGCGCGGGCTACCGGCTGCACACGCGCTTTGCCCGCTTCATCAACGTGCCCGAACTCATGCAGCAGTTCCGCCAGGTGGCGGACATCCAGACGCAAGCGATGTTGAAACTTCCGGTGCCGGAGATCGCGGGCGGAAAACCAACCACTGTCAGCGCGCCGTGTTCGCCAGAGTTGAAGGCCATCGTGCAAAGCCTGGTGCAACGCGCCGAGGCGCTGCGCACCGGCCGAGTTGATCCCCGCGAGGACAACATGCTGCTCGTCACCACCGACGGCCGCAAAGCCGCGCTCGACTTGCGGCTCCACGATCCTTCCCTGCCCGACCATCCGGACAGCAAGGTCAACCAGGCCGTCATCCGGATTGAGCGTCTTTGGCGCGAGACGGCCAAGCGGCGTTCCGCGCAACTGGTCTTCTGCGATCTCTCCACGCCAACGAACGGCAAGGGCTTCTCGGTCTATGAGGACCTGCGCGACAAGCTGATCGCGAAGGGTATTCCAGCCGATGAAATTGAATTCATCCAAGACCACGACGGCGATCAGGCGAAGCTCGAACTGTTTCGCGCCGTGCGCGCGGGCCGGGTGCGTATTCTCCTGGGCAGCACGCAAAAGATGGGCGCGGGCACGAACGTGCAGGAGCGCCTCGTCGCGCTGCACCACCTCGACGCCCCGTGGCGGCCCGCCGATGTTGAGCAACGCGAAGGCCGCATCCTGCGCCAGGGCAACACCAACCCCGAAGTGCAAATCTGCCGTTACGTCACCGAGGAATCCTTTGACGCCTACATGTGGCAGACCTTGGAGACGAAAGCCAAGTTCATCGCCCAGGTGATGACCGGCGAAAGCGATCTGCGCCGCATCGAGGACATTGACGGCGCGGCCCTCACCTACGCCGAAGTCAAAGCCATCGCCTCTGGTAATCCGCTGGTGATCGAGAAAGCCGGCATTGACGCCGAAGTTGCGCGCCTCACGCGCCTGCGCGGCCAGCACCAGCAGAGCCAATACAACCTGCGCCTTCGCTTGCGTCATCAAACCGACGACCTGCCCCGCCTGGAACTGCGCCTCGCCGCCATTCAGAAAGATTTGATCACGCGCCACGACACGAGCAGCGACAAATTCGTGATTGAGATTGAGGGCCAGGAAATCCGCGACCGTGGCATCGCCGGCGAACTCCTGCTCCGCCGGGCCGAGAAGTTGCGCCGCACCGGATTGGAACAAACAGTTGGACGATTTGCGGGCTTTCAACTGGTCGTCGCCGATCTCCTCATGGCCGGCCCGCAAGTGCTGCTCCGGGGCCAAGCCACACACACCGCCAAAGTCACCGACACCGCGCTCGGCACCATCCGCTCCGTCGAATACACCGTTCAAAACCTCGGAGAACTCGCCGCGCTGGTCGAACAAACCATCGCCGACACGAAGAAGCGCCTCACCGATCTCACCGCGCAAATCGGCCAACCCTTCGAGTATGAGGACAAACTCACCACCCTGCTGCGCCGCCAGCAAGAAATCACCGACGCCCTCGACCTCACAAAGAACCAAGCTTCCGCTCAACTCGCTGCTGACACCGCCAGGGAGACGCCCGTCGCCGAACCCGACGGCGAGGCGCTACGCGAGTGTTACGAAGGCGAGTGGTATTGAAACCGAATCCGGTGACTGGCGGACACCTCCTCGGCGACAAATCCTGAATTGCTTTCACCTCGCTGTCCTAACCCCCCCCACCGCCAGGCGTTTGCGAGCAGGCTATCCAGGCAGAACTGGCAACTTGAGTCACCGTTCACACAAGCAATCCCGTGCAGGTAAAGTTTTTTTGGAACTTCACCACACGTCGCGCCAGAGACCGGCGTTCGGATCGGCATGAGCATGGTTGGGAAATGGCCGTGCAGTTGACGCGGTTACTTCGTCGCGAAGTTCGATGGGCGGATCGTGAAATTCCTCGGCTTCTTCTCGCCTTCAAAATGAACCAGAAACCGCGCCATCCGGTTTTCGGCCTCCGCGTGATGAAGCCCGGCGTGCCCGTGTGCGCGGCGTTCGACGAGTGCCAAACGCGCTACAGTCTTGATTCGCTCCTCGTGTGCTGAAGCTTGCCTTTGGAACGCCCTGAAATACTCTCCCGGCTAACGCCATGAACTGGATCGCCCCAACCGAAAAAGACACCGACAACGCCGCGCTCGAAAAGCGCCTCTGGGACGCCGCCGACCAGTTCCGCGCCAACTCCGGCCTCAAATCCCAGGAATACTCCGCACCCGTCCTCGGCCTCATCTTCCTGCGCTTCGCCGAAGTCCGCTTCGCCGCCCGCCGTGGCTCGCGCGTCGATGAACCCGCCGCCTACCACGCCGAAGGCATCCTCTATCTGCCCGCCGAGGCGCGGTTCGATTACCTACTCAACCGCCCCGAAGCCGAGAACATCGGTGCGAAGGTCAATGCCGCCATGCGCGTCTTCTCCCTCTCCGCCTCGATCGGGGAGAGGGCTGGGGTGAAGTGTCGCTCTCCGCAGCTCACCGGTGTCCTGCCCAAGACCTACAACCTCTTCACCAGCACCCTCCTCAAGGAACTGCTCAAACGCGTCTCCGAGATTCCTGCCTCGCTGGACTACGACGCCTTCGGGCGCATCTACGAATACTTCCTCGGCGAGTTCGCCATGAGCGAGGGCCAGGGCGGCGGCGAATTTTACACCCCCAGCAGCATCGTCCGCCTCCTCACCGAA
>JANNEF010000260.1:0-18226 GCA_031378375.1 Verrucomicrobiota bacterium
GCCCGGTGGCCGACGAGGATAGCGTCGCGTATCTCCGTCCCGAAACCGCGCAGGCCATCTTTGCGCAGTTCAAGAATGTGGCGGACACTTCGCGCCAGAAGGTGCCGTTCGGCATTGCCCAGGTCGGCAAGGCGTTTCGCAACGAGGTCACGCCGCGCAACTTCACCTTCCGCTCGCGCGAGTTCGAGCAGATGGAACTGGAGTTCTTCATCAAGCCCGACGAAGTGGTCGAGGCCGTCACCGGCAGCGTAACCACCGTGCCGGAGACCGGTCATCCCGGCGAACCGCAGCCCGCCTGGGGCTGGCAGGCGTGGCACCAGTATTGGGTCGAGGAACGCGTGCGCTTCTACGAGGGCATCGGGCTGTCGCGGCAGACGCTCGGCTTCCACCGGCAGACGGCGGAGGAACTGGCGCATTACGCCCGCGCCTGCGTGGACATCCTGTTCAAGTTCCCCTTCAGCAAGCGGGATGAGAAGGGCGAATTGATCGGCGAGGAGCTGGAAGGTATCGCCGCGCGCAGTGATTTTGACCTGTCCCAGCACGAGCGTTTCTCCGGCAAACCGATGGGCGTGTTCGACGAGGAATTGCGCATGGCCTGGGGCAAACTCGACGACGCAAAGAAAGCGGACCTGTCGAACCGTTACTACCAAGCGCGCCTGAAGTATCTGACCAAATCCGGCGTCGAGCAGGCCAAGGCCGAGAAGGACGCGAAGGAGGATGCGGAGGGCCTGGCCAAGGGCCAGTACATCCCGCACGTCATCGAGCCATCGGCCGGCGTGGACCGGCTCATTCTCGCGCTCATCGCCAACGCCTACACGGAAGTCACCGACACGGACGACAAGGGCAAGAGCGAGACGCGCGTGACCATGAAGTTTCATCCGCGCGTCGCGCCCATCAAGGTCGCGGTCTTCCCGCTCTTGAAGAACAAGCCGGAGCTGGTGAAGAAGGCGCTCGCGGTACGCGACGCGTTGCGTCCGCACATGAATGTGTTCTACGACGATGGCGGCTCCATCGGCCGTCGTTACGCGCGCCAGGACGAGGCCGGCACGCCTTACGGCGTCACCATTGACTTCGACACGCTCGGCGAGAAGCCGGAACTGCTCGATACCGTCACCCTCCGCGACCGCGACACCATGCAACAGACGCGCGTGAAGATCGGCGACTTGCTGCCGTGGCTGCTCGAAAGAATCCGGTAGCCGGCGCGCCTACGCCTGCGGGGTGTGCTTGAACTTGCGCACGCGGCCGAACGGCAGCCATTCCACAACGTAGATACTGCCCTGCGAATCCACACAGAGCGCGTGTGGCGTGGCGAAGAGTGCCGGGTTGGTCTGGTTGTCGGGCTTGTCGGCCTTGCCGTCCCACTGTTTGCCGTCGCCCAGGTGCGCCACGGTCTTGTCCTTCGCGTCAATGATGGTCACGGCGCTGCCGAGGTCGGGAATGTAGAGATGCCCGGCGTGCTGGTAGAAACAGCAGGGCATCCGAAAATCACCGGCAATGACGCGCTTGAAGTTCAATTCGAGATCGAACACCTGGAGGCGGCCGTTGTGGCGGTCGGCGATGTAAACCTCCGGCTCGTTAGTCAAGGTGCTCACCCACACACCGTGGCAGGTGCTGAATTCGCCCTTGCCCGTGCCGCGCTTCCCGATCGTTTTGAGTTCCTTGAAATTCTTGTCGAAGCGGGTGACGCGCTGGCTGCCATAGCCGTCCACCACGTAAATGTCGCCGCCGGGCGCGACGGCAACATCGGTCGGGTTGGTCCACTCGAACTTCTGTGCGGTGGTGCCTTCCTTCGCCACGTTGCCGATCTCGAACAGGATTTTGCCCTTGAGGTCGGTCTTGTAAACGCGCCGGCCAAACTTGGGATCCTTGCCGTCCTTGCCCGCGTTCTCGGTGAAGTAGAAAAACTCGCCGTCCGGCTCCTTGCTCCAGTACAGGCAGTGCGCGGATTCGACGACCTGCTGCGGGGAGTAACTGACCTTCTCGGCGAAATCGTTGGCCCAGGTTTCGAGCAGTTTGCCGGCGCGGTCAAACACCGCCACCGAGGGATTGGCGGAGCGTGAAGTGACGTACACGCGGTCCTGGCTGTCCACAACGACGCCGCAACCCAGTCCGTATTTCATGCCGGCGGGCAACTGGCCCCAGTTCTCATCCAGTTCGTAGGTGAAGTGGCCGCTGCCAATGCGCACCGGCCCTTTGCGGTCGGCGGCGGCGCCCTCCCGAATGACGCCGCCAGCCAGGCCGACGCCAACGGCAGCAGCGGCACCGGTCTTGAAGAAGTCGCGCCGGGTGAGACGGCGGGGGAAAAGATAGTCGTTGGTGTGCATAATTATTTTTGGCTTTGTGTGTGCACATTGAAGGACTGGAGAGGGAGCCTGTCGAGTCTGAAAAGAGCCCAATCGTTTCGCCGCCGCCGTAATCATCACTTGCCTTCCGCCGGCGCCTGTGAAAGCGTTTGCGCCCTGATTTATGGCACACGTTAAACTCCACATTCCCGGCCCGGTCGAAGTGAGCGAGAAGACTTTCAGAGCGCTCTGCTCGCCCATGATTGGCCATCGCGGCCAGGGCTTCAAGGATCTCTACGCGAAAATCCAGCCGCAACTTCAGACGCTGCTCGCGACCAAACAACTCGTCTATCTCAGCACCAGTTCCGCCTGGGGCGTGATGGAAGGCGCCATCCGCAATCTCGTCGCCAAGAAGGTTTTGAACTGCATGTGCGGCGCGTTCTCGGACAAGTGGCTCGACGTCTCCAAACGCTGCGGCAAGGCGGCCGACGCGCTCCAGGTGCCGTGGGGTTCGCCCATTCGCGCCGAGGACGTGGACCGCAAACTCGCCACCGGTCAGTTCGACGCACTCACGCTCATTCACAACGAAACCTCGACCGGCACCATGAGTCCGCTGGCCGACATCGCCGCGCTCAAGAAAAAATATCCCGGCGTGATGTTCATCGTGGACGCAGTCAGTTCCATGAGTGCGATGCCCCTCAATTTCGACGCGCTGGGCATTGATGTGCTGCTGGCCGGCACGCAAAAGGCATTTGCGCTGCCGCCTGGATTGACGGTGTTCACCTGTTCGCCCGCCGCGCTCGCCAAAGCCGCGACCAGCGGGGATCGCGGTTATTATTTCGACTTCGTGGAGTTCCAGAAAAACGCCGCGGACAATATGACGCCGAGCACGCCGAGCATCCCGCACATCTACGCGCTCGCGTCCAAGCTCGACGATTTCTTCGCCGAAGGGCTGGAGGCGCGTTACGCCCGCCACGTGAAGACGAATCAGATGACCCGCGACTGGGCTGCGCGCCACGGCTTCACACTGTTCCCGGAGCCGGGGTTCGAGTCCATCACCCTCACTTGCGTCAATAACGGCGCGAAGCCGGGCGGACGCGTGGTGGATGCGGCGAAATTGCAGAAGCTCGCGAAGGACCAGGGCTTCCTGATTGATGGCGGTTACGGCAAGATCAAGGGCACGACCTTCCGCCTCTCGAACATGGGAGATGAAACGGAGGCGACGATGGAACGGCTTTTCGCTGCGCTCGACAAGGCCTTGGGGCAGATGTGAACCGTGGATGAACCGTGGATCGTGAGAGCTTGGCTTGCGCCCGACTATCGACGCTCGCGGAATGGAGTGACGGCGCGCGGGCTTCAGCCCGCCTCCGCGTCGCTGGGGGTGGGGCACACGAAACCGCGGCCCGCTGGCTCTTCGCGCGTTGAAGCGGCGTGAACGCCGCGCCCCGCTCGTGCCAATTGGCTGTCACGCTTTAATGCGATCCTCAGCAGTTCCCGCTTCCGCGTCACGGACTCACTGCCAGGCGTTCTTCATTGGCCTGATAACTCATCAACACGCCCTGCTCCTTGTACGGTTTGAGCATGAAATGAGTCGCGGTGGAAAGCACCCCGGTAATCGTCGCCAACTTCTCGGACACGAACGTGGCGACATCGCGCAAGTTGTTACCCTCGACGATTACCAGCAGGTCGTAAGAGCCGGACATCAAGTAACACGAGTTGACCTCGGTGTATTTGGCGATGCGCTCGGCCAGTCGGTCGAAACCACCGCCGCGCTCCGGCGTGATCTTCACTTCGATGACCGCCCGCACGATGTCGCGGTTGAGTTTCTCCTCGTTGAGGATGGTGCGGTAGCCAAGGATGATCTGATCCGCTTCGTAAGCTTTGATTTTGGCGGCCACCTCGGCTTCGGAAAGGTTGAGCATCGGCGCAAGTTGGGCCGGTTTGAGGGCTGCGTTGTCGTGTAAAAGTTTCAGCAAAGGATCCATGCGGTGAGCTTAAGGAAGGGACGGGCACCCGCCAAGTGCGCATTTTGTGTCACGTCGCGTCCGAGCGAATTGGCCCGTGACTTTGGTACGCCGGCATTCCGGCAGTTTGTGGAGCGGCCTTAACAAGTGAGAATGCCTGCGTCCTCGCGCGGGCATGGTTGCGAAGTCGAGGGCGTTTGGGAGATTGCCTCCCCACGCCAAGAACTGAGCGACCGCTCGTAAACTCCAACCTGCCGGGAGTGAGGCAGACGATCTCGCGAATGTGCCCGCCCACGCGGGGGAATTACTCCGCCGCTGCAACCGGTTCGGATGGCGTCGCGGGGACGACTACCCGGGTCATCCGGCTGCCTTCCTTTTCCTTCACAAGGGTCGCCCCCTTGCCGAGACGCTTGCGCAGGTAGGTGAGCTTGGCGCGGCGAACATTGCCATGGCGCTCGACTTCGATCTTGTCCACGCGCGGGGAATGCACGGGAAAGACGCGTTCGACACCTTCGCCGTAGCTGATGCGCCGCACGGTGAAGGTTTCGTTGAGGCCGCGTCCGCGCTTGCCTATGACGACACCAGTGAAGATCTGAATGCGTTCCTTGTCGCCCTCGACGACTTTGGTGTGAACGCGCACGGTGTCGCCCACGTTGAATTTCGCGGGTTCTTTGCGGAACTGTTCCGATTCGATTTTGTCAAACAAGGCTTGGCTCATAAAATTTAGTTCTGTGACGCAGCAACTGCCGCCGTCGGTTTTATTCTTTCAGCAAATCCGGTCTTCGTTCTTTTGTCCGCTGTTTCGCCTGCTCCGTGCGCCATTTCTCGATCTCCGCATGGTGGCCGGACAGCAGCACGTCTGGCACTTTCATCCCGCGAAACTCCGCCGGCCGCGTATAGTGCGGATATTCCAGCAGGCCGTGACTAAACGATTCGTCACGCGCGCTCGCATCGTCACCTAATGCGCCGGGCAACAGCCGTGTTACCGCATCGATCACGACCATGGCTGGCAAACCGCCGTTGGTCAGCACGTAATCCCCGATGGACAACTCATCGTCCACCAGCGCCTCGCGCACCCGTTCATCCACACCTTCGTAACTGCCACAGATGAACAACAAGTGCCCATTCTGCACCAGTTCGCGCGCGTTGGCCTGATTGAACGTTCGGCCCACCGGCGTCATCAAGACCACGCGGGTTGACGGCCCCGCCAATGCTTCCACCGCTTCAAAAATTGCTTCGGGCTTCAATACCATGCCCGGCCCGCCGCCAAACGGACTGTCGTCCACCGTCTTGTAACGGTCGTGCGTGTAATCCCGCAAGTTGTGAATCCGCAAATCCAGCAACCCCGCCAACCGCGCCCGCCTGACAATGCTCACGTCCAGCGGTCCCGTGAACATTTCCGGGAATAACGTAAGCACGTCTATCTTCATAACGCGGTTCCCTGCCGGTTCCACGCTTGCCGCCGTTGCGGCACCAGTGTTCAACTCACTGGCCGATCTTCGATGATGTCCACCGCGCAGCGCAAACCTTTCCGGGCGCTGCCAGCGGTCAATAACGACCGGATCGCGTTTATCGAAATGCCCTGCCGGCCAATCACCCGGCCCACATCGGTTGGTGCCAGGCGCAGTTCGTAAAGCGTAATCCCCTGCCGCTCCACCGGAGTGATGGTGACCTGTTCCGGCTGCTGGACAAGCCCTTTGACGACGTACTCCAAGAACGCTTGCATGGCAGGCCGAATGAAAGACTTCTACGCCAATGGCGCGGCGACCGGCACGGCAGCGGCAGCCTTGGCCGATTTCTTGATGAAGCTGGCCACGGTCTCGCTGGGTTGGGCGCCTTTGCTCAACCAATAGTTGGCGCGGGCCAAATCGATCGAAAAATTATCGGCCTTTTTCTGTGGCAGATAGGTGCCCAGTTCCTCAATACATTTGCCGTCGCGCGGGCTGCGGCTGTCGGCGACGACAATCCGGAACGCCGGTTGATTTTTTGCACCGATACGTTTCAAGCGAATTTTAACTGACATAAATCGTGTTGCTCTCGTTGGTCAAGCCGACTCGCTGCATCCCGCCCGAGCGGGACCGCCTGCTGTTTCCACAGTGCCCTACCAAAAAGAGGGCAAAGAGTAAGATGGGTGGTTGGAGGTTGGCAAGCCCTGATTTCAATTTTTTCCGCGATGTGAGTGGTCCGATTCCAGCCAGGCCACACTGTCAAACGACAGGCTTTGAAGGCGCGTTGGAGTCTTCAACGGAAGTGTTCAGGGTGATGTCCACTTGGAAACCGGTGGGTCGCAAGTTGTGGCAGATGACGGTCCCCTGACAGGCCTCGACGCAGCTTTTCACGATGGTCAAACCGAGGCCGACGCCACCGGATTCGCGATTGCGCGAAGCGTCCACGCGGTAAAACGGATCGAAGAGTTGCGGCAAACTTTCCGGCGGCACGCCGGGGCCGCAGTCGGCCACGCTCACCCGCGCGCGAGTGCCATTGAGTGCGGCGGCGATCGTGATGGGGCCGGCGTGACCGGCGTGCCGGAGGGCGTTGCGGATGAGATTGGCCAGGGCGCGCTTGAGCAACTCCGGCTCAGCCCGAACGATGAGGGTGGCGGGAATCTCGACGTTGATCTCGCTCCCCGAGGCGGCTTCGCGGTGAATGGCTTCATCCACCAAAGCGCGCAACGGCACGGGCTGGAGCTGAATATTCGCGCCGCCCAGCGAGGCTTTGGAAAAGGAGAGCAGTTCGTTGACGAGACCGGAGATGTGTTGCACCTCCTCGCGCAAGTCTTCCACGTAGGGTTTCTGTTTGTCGTCGGCGCGTTGTTCGAGAATGCCCAGCGCCATCTGGATGCGGGCAATCGGCGCGCAAAGTTCATGAGCGATGTCGCCCAGGAAACGCTTTTGACCTGTGACGAAGCCCGCCAGGCGTCCGGCCATGCGGTTGACTGCGCTGCCCAGCGCGCCGAGTTCGTCGCGTCGCCGTTCGGGCACCCGCACTTCAAAACGGCCCTCGGCGATCTCCCCGGTGGCTCGGGTCATCTGCCCGATGGAGCGCGTTATGCCATGCACCAGCGGCAGCCAGAACAACACGCAAAACACGAGCACGCCCGCGCCCGCAAAGAGCCAGGGGGCCGGGTCGAACAATAATCCGCCGCCGTACAGCGTTGAGGACACGGCCAGCAGTGTGCCCGGCCCCGGCCGGGATCGATCTCGATCCGTTACGGGGATGCGTATGCCGATCCAGTAGCGCACAGGCGTCTCGGTGCGGACGACGAATCGGCCGCGACCGGGTCCAGGTGGATTGAGGGGGCCGCCAGGTCGCGGGCCGGGGCCGTCGCCAAATTCCGGCCCCGGATCCTGTCCCGGCCCACCTGCTGGCCGCTCGCCCGGCGAACCGGGCGGAGGCGGTTGACCGCGTTGGCCTCGCCGGCCGTTGAGCCGTTCGAGAAGCTCCGATGGGAGCGCCGTGTCGGCGCCGGCGAGTGGCGTGCCGTCGTTGCGAACGAGCATGAACTGGATGCGATAGGCGCTGCTGAAGCGTTTGAGGATGCCATTCCACTGGTCGCGGGGCTGGTCGGCGAGCTCTGCCGCGATGATTTCACCGACGGCCTGCACGCGATCCCCGGCGCGCCCGGCCAGGAGCGAATCCAGGCCGAGACGAAGCTGAACTTTGACGACCGCGTAAAAGGCGAGCGCCAGCACCAGCAGGTTCAGGAAGAACCAGAGAAGGATTTTTGCGTAAAGGGGGAAGCGCAGTCTCATGCGTCATTGGGGTTGATGAGCAGGTAGCCGACGGCGCGAATGGTGCGGATGAAGCGCGGCTCCTTGGCGTCGTCGCCGAGCTTCTTGCGGAGCGCGGAGATGTGGACGTCAATCGAGCGGTCGAACACCTCGTAGTTGCGCTCGCGGATTTCCTCGAGCAATGCCTCCCGTGTCTTCACCCGGCCTCGCGCGCGGGCCAGCGACGCCAGCAGGTCATACTCAACCGGTGTCAGCACCAGCGGCTGATCCCCAAGTACGGCGGTGTGCGTGTTCGGGTTCACGCGGAGCTGGCCGACGACGATCTCCCGTTCGGCGTCGGCGTCCGCGCCGGATGCCGCCCGCGTCGAGCGACGCGTGACGGCGCGAAGTCGGGCGAGGAGTTCGCGCGTGGAAAATGTTTTCGGCAGGTAGTCGTCCGCGCCGATTTCCAGGCCGACGATGCGATCGGCTTCTTCGCCGCGCGCGGTGAGCATGAGCACGGGCACGTCACTGGTGTGCCGGATGTGTTTGAGCACCTCGAAGCCATCCATTCCCGGCAGCATCACGTCGAGGATGATCGCGTGCCACGGCTCGCTTATCGCTTGCGCAACGCCGTCAGGCCCGGTGTGCGCGGCGGCGACCTCATAGCCCATCGGTTCCAGATAATCCTTGATGAGCCGGCAGAGTTTTTTGTCGTCGTCAATGACCAGCACGCGGGTGCGACCGGACTCGCCGCCGGTCTGGCTCGGTTTCGCTCCTGAATTGAAGGTGCTCATCGGTATGACTGTTTGTCAGGGCGCGACCTTATCCGTTTCGCCCGCAGTGTGCCGCAACTTTTACACTTCCTTAACAATTTTCTGCCGCGCCCACATACGGTCTTAACAGACCCGGAGTGGAATGAGGGCGTGAAATGTAATAACTTCAACCCCGTTACTAAAATGAAAACGTTCGCTACCTACGGCCGTTCCCTCTTCGCCGCCCTTGCGGGCCTGTTCGCCCTTGCCACCTCCGCTGCCGCTGCCGATGCGCGGATTGATTCGTGGTTCACCGCCAACTCCGGCAAATACGCGCGCCTCTACCAGACGACGGCGGATGAATCCGCCGGCACCTCGGTGGCGACATGGAGCCGCGGCCAGGGGACGCAGTCATCACCTGTGTACGCGGGCGTGCGTGAAGTCTCCTCGTCGGCGGGCTGGGTTTATATCCGCAGCAGCGGGCTGCCGAGCTACACGATGGGACCGTGGTATATGAACGCAGCCAAGACGCAGCCTTTCATGAACTATCCAGCGAACTCGAGAATCATCTTCCGCATCCCGCGTGTGCCCACCGTGCCTGCGACGAAGACACTCACCGGGCTTGGTGCGGTCGGCTACTTCGTCAATGGCGTCGCGCTCTTCGACAATCGCGACGCGTTCTATTGGAACGGCAGCGCCGAGGTGATGGGCAGCGGTTTATGGAATCGTGATGCCTACGTGAACGAAAGTGTCACGTTCGACGCCGCGCTCGCTCACCAGGCCGGCGCGAATCATCACTACCACGCGAACCCCATCGCGCTGCGCCATCAACTCGGCGACCATGTGGATTTCACCGCCGCGAGCAACCGCTACACCGAGAGTACGAACGCGCCGGTGAAGCATTCGCCCATCCTGGCGTGGGTGCGCGACGGCTTTCCCATCTACGGGCCTTACGGCTACTCGAATCCCACCAACCCGGCGAGCGGCGTGCGCCGGATGGTTTCCGGCTTCGTCATCCGCAACGGCCAGAACGGTACGACCAACCTTCCCACCACCGGACGCACTTCGCTCCCGGCGTGGGCGGCCCGCGCTTACAATCGTTCTGCGACACTCGCCCCGACCGAATACGGCCCCGGCGTCAGCACGACGAATCTCCTCGGCCGTTACGTCGAGGACAACGATTACCTCGGCGACCTCGGACGCACCTTGGGCGTGGACTTTGACCTGAACGAATACAACGTCCGCTTTTGCGTGACGCCGGAGTTTCCGGCTGGCACCAACGCCTACTTCGTCACCATCACCACCAACGGCGCCCCGGCGTTCCCCTACAATCTCGGCCGCAGCTTCTACGGCAACCCGACGGGCAACACCGTCGTGAGCATCACCGAAGCAGTGACGACGAACTTCGTTGGCGGCGCGAACGCGGAACTCCGGCTCAACAGCCCTTTCGTGAGCAACAGCATCGTCACGCTGACTTGGAGCGCGACCGAAGGCGGGACTTACCGCGTTGAAGCGACGGGCAACTTGACTGCGTGGGTCACCAACGCCACCGGCGTCGCTGCCGTGGCGAACAAGGGCACAACCACCACCCCCGCAACGACGAACAAATTTTTTCGCGTCACCCGCACCGCGCTGGCGACCTACGACACGAACTGATAGGTTGCCCGTCATGCGCCCGTCCCGATGCTCGTTTTGGTTTGCCGCCGTCACGGCGAGCGTCATGACCGTCGCACGGCTGGCGGGCGCAGCTTCCTTGGAACTTTCCATCCGCCCCGTTTTCGCTGGAGAGCCGCTGGAACTGGGCGCGCTCCGCTATCAGAACATGGTGGGTGAAACGTTTTCCATCACCCGTCTCAGCTACCTGTTGAGCGGCTTCGCCCTCGAACGCGGCGACGGCTCGTGGCTGGAACTCGCGAACGCCGTCGCGTGGATGGACGCCGAGAAGGGGCGCACGTCGCTGGATCTGGCAAACGTGCCTGCCGCCGCGTATCGGAGCCTGCGCTTCCACGTCGGCCCTGACGCCACGAACAACCACGCCGAGCCCGCGAAATTTCCCGGCGACCATCCGCTCAATCCGAACCTCAACGGCCTGCACTGGAACTGGCAGGGCGGCTACATCTTTTGCGCGTCGGAGGGTTTTTACCGCACGGCTACCGGGGCGCTCGACGGCTGGTCCTACCATCTGGCGCGGGACACGAACCGCACGCGCATCCACCTGGCCGGTGCGCTCGATCTCACGCGCGACGCGCGGCTTGAACTTGATTTCGATCTCGCGCCGCTGCTCAACGCGCCGCGTCCGCTGTCGTTCGCGAAGGACGGCTCCTCGACCCACTCGCGCGAGGGCGATCCAATTGCCGCCGCGCTCGTGGCGAACCTGCCCGGCGCGTTCCGCGTGCGGCGCGTCCTGGCGATGGAGACGGCAATCGTGGCCAGCGCTCCGCCGAAACCGCTTTACCTGCCGGAGAAATTCACGCCCTACCGCTTCGCCATGAGCGCGATGTTTCCCATTCCCGATTTGCCGCGCGACAATCCCCTCATCGAGGAGCGGGTCGCGCTGGGTAAACAGCTTTTCCACGAACCGCTGCTCTCGCGTGACGGTTCGATCTCCTGCACATCCTGCCATGACCAGCGCGCGGGCTTCTCGGACCCGCGCCGTTACAGCGTGGGCGTGAGCAATCGCCTCGGGACGCGCCAGTCCATGCCGCTCTTCAACCTCGCTTGGAAATCCAGTTTCTTCTGGGATGGCCGCACATCATCGCTCCGTGCGCAGGTGTTGATGCCGATTGAGGATCACACCGAGATGGACGAATCGCTGACCAACGTCGTCGCGAAGTTGGGCGCGACCGATTACCCTCCGGCGTTCGACCAGGCGTTCGGTTCGCCGGAAATCACGCCGGAAAAAATCGGCCTGGCCGTCGAGTCGTTCGTGCTCACGCTCACTTCATTCGACTCCAAGTTTGACCGCGCATTCCGCGGCGACGCGCAGTTGAGCGTGGAGGAGAAGCGCGGGTTTGAGCTGTTCATGACCGAATACGATCCGCGCCGCGAACAGTTTGGCGCGGATTGCTTCCATTGCCACGGCGGCGCACTCTTCCAAAGCCAGACCTTCGCCAACAACGGACTCGACGCGAAGTTCAGCGACATGGGCCGCGGGACGATCACGGGGCGGGATTCCGACGCGGGAAAATTTGCCACGCCGTCGCTCCGCAATATCGCCCTGACCGCGCCCTACATGCATGATGGCCGGTTCGGCACGCTTGAAGAGGTGATCGAGCATTACAGCACCGGCGTAAAACGAAGCGCCACGCTCGATCCCAACATCGCCAAGCATCCCGAGGGCGGGTTGCATCTTCCGAAAGCGGATCAGGCGGCGCTCGTTGCTTTTTTGAAGACACTGTCCGATGGTAAGCTCGCGCCAGCCGCGCCTACAAAGACCAGCGACCGATGAAAGCCACACACATTACACAAGACACAACGCTCTCAACTTCCAGTATCGCCCGCACTCGCCGGGGCCGGATTCCCGGGGCTTTAGTCTTGGTCTTACTCTTGGGCTTTGAATTCTGTCCGTTAGGCTTGGCCGCAACACCGAGAAACATTCTCCTCCTCATCGCTGACGATTACGGCGTGGACAGCAGCTCTCTCTACAATTCGACAAACGCCGGGGCCTCGCTGCCGCCCACTCCGAACCTCGTGGCGCTCGCTCAGAGAGGCGTGCGCTTTCGCAATGCCTACGCACATCCGGTTTGCTCACCCACGCGTGCGGCGGTTATCACCGGCCGGCACGGTTTTCGTACGGGCATCGGCGACGTGATCGAAGGAGCCGGATCTCCGGTGCTCACGGCGGCGGAGTTCACACTGCCGGAGGCGTTCGCGGCCAATGCCGGTCTCGGTTATCAGCTTGCACACTTTGGCAAGTGGCATCTGAACAATCAGCGGAACAGCCCCAACGCCATCGGCAACTGGCCGCATTACGCCGGCAACTTGCTGGGCGCGCTGACGAACTATTCCAATTGGAACAAGACGGTGAATGGCAGCACCACCGGGGGCTACACCAACTATGCGACCTCGGACGTGGTCACCGACGCCATCGCGTGGATTCAAGGGCGCGGGACGGCCCCGTGGTTCGCGTGGGTTGCCTTCAACGCACCCCATGCGCCATACCACAAACCACCAACCAACCTCGCGCCGCACTACGCCACGCTCCCGGGCACGCAGGGGAACATCAACGCCAATCCCCGTCCCTACTACGAAGCTGGCGTCGAGGCCATGGACACGGAAATCGGACGGCTGCTTAACGCCGTGGACCGTGCCACCACGCATGTCATCTTCATGGGTGACAACGGCACGCCTGCGAACGTGCTTCAGCCGCCGTTTCCATCCGGGCGCGGCAAGGGCACTCTCTACGAGGGAGGCATCCGCGTGCCACTGATTATCGCCGGGCCGGACGTGGTGCAGACCAACCGCGTCTCGGACGCGCTGGTTCATGCGGTGGACCTCTTCGCCACCATTCTCGAACTCGCTGGCATCTCGACATCCGCCACGGTGCCGACGAACGTGACGCTCGATGCGCGCGGTTTCAGCTCGGTTCTGCACAACGAGGCTTACGCGCCGTCACGTCTCTACGCCGAAGTGTTCGATACCACCACGCCGACGTCCGGCGGACGCGCCCTTCGCGATGAGCGCTACAAACTCATTCGTTTCAAAGATGGTCACGACGAGTTTTACGACCTGCAAGCCGACCCGTACGAAGCTGCGAACCTGCTCGCTGCCGCACTCACCGCAGAACAACAGAAATATCGCGACCGGCTTGAATTCTGGCTCGCTGGGTACAACACGACCACTGGCCCTCGCATCGCGTCGCCGCAGTGGATCAGCGGTCACTTCTCCGCTTCGGTTCCCCAAGCCGCCGGCGCTAGCTACACGCTGTGGCGTTGCGAGGATCTGGCCGCCGGATTCTGGTCGCCGGTGAGTGGCGCACTGATCGCGACAACCAATTCAGTTGTTACGCTCACCGATCCCGTGCCGCCGGCCAGTCGCGCGTTCTACAGCGTGATCGAGGAAGCTCCCTGAGGCAGGCGGAAGCAGCCAGATCCAATCACCATGACTGTTTTGTTGGCGTCAGCGGCCTGGCCCGAAGACACCGGCGAGGACGACTTCCTTCATCTTCCAGATCAGCGCCATCGTCATGGCCACCGGCAGTAGAATCAAGAACGTCAGCAGCCACAGGCCGCCGCGTTCCATCAACATGAACAGGTAGATTAGGGGCTGGGGCAGGGGGGCAATCCGGACCATGACAAAATAGGCGGTGAGCAGCAGCAGGATCAGGAACAGCAGATAGCGATTGATGGTGGTGAAGAGTTTGGTTTCCAACCGCAGCGTTTCATCTGGCAACATGGCCGCGAGTCGCCACAAGACCGGGTTGAGCAGCAGAAAAAATAGCAAGCCGGTGACGATCATCACCTCGATCATCAGCGTGTAAAACGGATGGTTGGGCAACCGCCCCCACCAGTAGAGAAACGGCGCGAGACCGACGTTGACGAGGGCGCAAGCACGGGCGCGGTCCAGCGCAGCGTGCCAGACTCGCTCCTGCTTCTGAAAGTCGCCCAACAGACCCACGCCGTAGAGCAACAGGGCCGTCATGGCCAGCGGAGGCACGATACCGAGCGGACGGAGCCACTCGCCTTTGGCGGTCTGCACGCAGACGACCAGCGCCATCGGTAATCCCCAGAACAGCGCGGAGAGCCCGCGCACGAGCCGGCCCAGCGAGGAGAGCAGTGCGACGTTGGGGACCGAATCAGGCACGGGGAAAATGACGAAGGACCAATGGCGAATGGCCGCCGGGCGTTCTGGCGGCAAGGTTACCGGGAGAAGGAATCAAATTCGTCACTCAAATCGTGAGATAGGTGTAATCCTTCAAGCCGCGCTCGTATTCGTCCAGCAGGCGCATGCCTTCGCTGGGTTTCATGCGATCGGATTTGATCGCCTCGTCGATTTGCGCCTTCATCTGCCGCTTCAATTCGTTTTCGTCATATTGTACGGCGGCGAGGGACTGGACGACGGTGTTGCCCTCGATGATTTCCTCGACGTAGTAACCGGAAGGCTCATCGGGTTCGAGGAAGACATGGACTTCGTTGACGCGCCCAAACAAGTTGTGCAGGTCGCCCATGATGTCCTGGTAGGCGCCCATCAGGAAGAAGCCGAGGTAGTAAGGCTCGTAACCGTTGCCGTTGGGAAGAAGCGGATGCAGCGGCAGCGTGTCGCGCACGTCGCGCAGGTCAATGAACTTGTTGATCTGCCCGTCCGAGTCGCAGGTGATGTCCACCAGCGTCGCTTCACAAGTGGGCCGCTCGTTGAGCCGGGTGACGGGCATGATCGGGAACAGTTGACCGAGCGCCCAGTGGTCGAGCAGGGATTGGAAGACGGAGAAGTTGCACAGATACTGGTCGCCCAGGCTGTCTTCGAGTTTGCGAATTTCCTCCGGGATGTAGGCCTGCCCGCGAAAACTTTGCACAACAGCTTCGGAGATTTCCCAGTAGAGCGTCTCGATCTTCGCCTTGTCGGGCAACTCCATGAGGCCGAGCGTGAACATGTTGTGCGCGTCGTCCTTGCGCTCCAGCGCGTCGTGCCAGCCTTCGAGCTTGTTGAGCTTGTGCAGGTTTTTGCGGATGTCGAGCAACTCCTTGACGAGCGCGTGGTCCTTCTCGTGATAGGTGAGCCCGGGGTTGGGCCGGTTTTTCTCAATCGTCCCGAACACCTCCACAATCAGCACGCTGTGATGCGCGACGATGGCGCGACCGCTTTCGCTGACGATGTCCGGGTGCGGCACGTTCTCCGCGTTGCACACGTCGGCGATGTAGTAAACGATGTCGTTGGTGTATTCCTGAAGCGAGTAGTTGGTCGAACTGTCGAAGGCCGAGCGGCTGCCGTCGTAATCCACCCCCAGGCCGCCGCCGACGTCGAGATACTCGATGGCGAAACCCATCTTGTAGAGTTTGGCGTAAAAGCGCGATGCCTCCTGCACGGCTTTCTTCACCGTGAGGATGTCCGGCACCTGCGAGCCGATGTGGAAGTGCAGCAGCTTGAAACAATGGCCGAGGTTCTCGGTCCGGAGCAATTCCGTGGCGGTCAGCAACTCGGCGGTGCTCAGGCCGAACTTGGCGTTCTCGCCGCCGCTCTCGGCCCATTTGCCGGCGCCCTTGCTGAGGAGCCGCGCGCGGATGCCGATGAGCGGCTCGACGCCCAGTTGCCGGGAGATGGTGATGATGTTTTTCAACTCCTCCAGTTTCTCGACCACCATGATGACGCGCTTGCCGAGCTTGATGCCCATCAGCGCGAGCTTGATGAACGCGGCGTCCTTGTAACCATTGCAGATAATCAGGCTGCCGACCTGGCTTTGCAGCGCCAGCCCGGCGAACAGCTCCGGCTTGCTGCCGACTTCGAGGCCGAAGTTGAACGGTTTGCCCGCGTCGAGGATTTCCTCCACCACCTCGCGGAGCTGGTTGACCTTGATCGGAAACACGCCGCGATAGCCGCCCTGAAAATTGAACTCCTTGATCGAACTGCGGAAGGCCAGGTTGATGGCCTCCACGCGGTGCCGCAGAATGTCCTGGAAACGAATCAGCAGCGGAAACTTCAAGCCCCGCGCGCGCGCCTCCTCGATCACGTCGTTGAGATCCACCGTCGCGCCGGCCTCTTGCAAGGGGGTCGCCACCACGCGGCCCGCGTCGTTGATGTCGAAGTATTTCGCGCCCCAACGGTGGATGTTGTAAAGATTTCGCGCCGCGTGGATGTCCCAGGCGGGCGTGGCAACGGCAGGTTCGTTCATTTCAGCGGTTTCAAAGGCGAGCACTATAGGAAGACCCTCCGGGAATTCAATAGGGGTGTGGAAGATTTTTTTAGCGCGCAACCACGGCTGGGATCGGCATTTTCTTGCGACTCCACCGCGCCGCGCTACACTCAGCCGAAGTAACATTTATGAAAACCGCGCTCCTTGCCATCTTCATCTCCACCCTCCTGGCCGCGTGCGGCTCGTCGCCCGCGCCGGGCCAGAAAGTTGCCGCGACCAACTCCTCCGATCCCCAACTGACCATGACCAACAAAATCATCAAGACCGACGCCGAATGGCGGCAGCAACTCACGCCGGAGCAATTCCGGGTCACCCGCAAGAAGGGCACCGAACGCGCCTTCACCGGCGAGTTTTGGAACAACCATGACACCGGCAGCTACGTGTGTGTCTGTTGCGGCCAGGAGTTGTTCAGTTCGGCGACGAAGTTCGACTCCGGCACCGGCTGGCCGAGCTACTGGCAGCCCGTCTCGCCGGAGGCCGTCGCGACCGAGGAGGACAACAGCCTGTTCTCGAAACGCACCGAAGTCCTCTGCCGCCGCTGCGACGCGCACCTCGGCCATGTCTTCGACGATGGCCCGGCGCCGACGGGACTGCGTTACTGCCTCAACTCCGCCGCGCTCAAGTTCAAGAAGAAGTAGGGCAAGACCACCGCGCCACTCCACTTCAGTTCGTTCCGCCCGCTGAACGCGGGCTGGGCCATCACAGCGCGATGGCCCTACCGCAAGCAGCCGGCTCACCGCGCAAAAAAACAGGGACGGCTGGTGAGCCGTCCCTGGGTGAAGGAGCGTGAGCGCGTCCGCTTACTTGGCGGGTGCGGGCGTTGGCGGCGTCGGGGGAGCCGGAGGCGAAGGCGGGGCCGGCTTCGGGCCGAGGCCGCGCATCCGCGCCCATTTCTCCACTTGTTCCGGTGTCAGCAACGGCTTCATCTTCTCGTTGGTGGCCTCGCGGATTTCCTTGTACTTGACCATGCGGTCTTCGCGGGTGACGGCCTTGTCCTGGCGCAATGCGAGCATCTTGGTGTTCTCCTCGTCCAGGATGGGCTTGGCCTTGGCCTTCTGCGCGTCGTCCAGTTTGAGGAACTCCGCCACCTGGGCCGTGCGGTCACGCGGCGGCGCGGGACGCGCGGGCGGCGTTGTCGGCGGCGTTGCTGGCGCAGCGGGTTTGACCTCCACCTTTTTCTCCTGAGCCTGCGTGCCCGGGCCGAAGGCCACCAAGCCGCCCAGTGCGAGGGCCGCCATGAAACTGTGTTGATTCTTCTTCATATCGTGTCTGTTCTGTTCTGTTCTGTTTATCGTTACGGTTCGTCAAACTCGGTGGTTTGCCCGCCGTGCGAGCCGTTATGGCCGCAACGACGCGGGGCCAATGTTTACACCACTCCGGCCAATGAAATCAAGCGCCGGCTGCAAATCTTTCTTCCAAGGCAGACGCATCTGAAAACAGCGAGAGAAAGGGCAAGCCCGGTAGGGACATCGCGCCGCGATGTCCCCGCCCGCGTTCAGCGGGCGGAACGAACGTCCGAGCGCGGGCCATTGTGCGTACACGTTGCGCCGCTGGACGCGGCGCGGTCGGCGCGGCGCGCCGACCCTACCACGGAGTTTGGAGTCGTCCGCCCGGGTTTTTCTTCCCCGCTTGATTTCCCCCCGCCGTCCACTACGCTCACGCTCGTTAA
>JANNEF010000263.1:0-5969 GCA_031378375.1 Verrucomicrobiota bacterium
GCCCGGTGCTCGGGCCAAGCGTTGAAGTTCCGTTCGTTGCTCTGCGGACAGGTGCAGTGGCAGTTTGGGGCGAGCCATGTCGAAAGCCTGGCACAACTTCGTCCACTTAGTAAAGTGTTTTGTGAGACACTACACTAGCAGCGGGCCGCCGGAGTTACCAGGTTGGACGGGCACGCTGATTTGGAAGTGGCGCGGGTCATCTTGAATACCGGCCAGGCTGTTGACCTCGCCCGTGGTGAATTTGGGTTCCGTGCCCTGAATGTCCGTGTTGGGAAAGCCGAGGGTGCAGATAGTTTCGCCGAGTTTCGCGGCCCGGCTGGGAGCGAGCGGCAAGGCTCTGAAGTTGCCGGTGATTTTGAGCACCACCGCGTCGTTGGCCTTGTCTGCCTTCACGAGCTTGGCGCGGTAAGTCTTGCCGGCGACAGTGACTTCAATCCGCATCACCGGACGCGCATTAGAAAATTTTCCGCCGGTGGTTTGCTCGGTCGGGCTGACCACATGGGCGCTGGTGAGCAAGTAGCCGTCATCGGTGATGAAGAAGGCGGTGCCGGTGGCTTGAGGGTGTTCGGGTTCGTCGTTGGATGGCGTATGGGTTGCGCGGTTTGGTGGTAGCTTCTCTGTTTCTTTGCGGGCTACAAAGGCCGACGAGCGGCGCTGCGCTTCGGCGATTTGCTCGGGCGTCATTAACCGCGTGATGATGTCGAGATTCCTGCGCGAAGTCTCACGTAGCTCCGCATTCTCCCCACTTGCGGCGGCCAGATTGTACCATTTGTAGGCCTCAACGTAATCTCTCGGAACTCCCTCACCCGTGTTGTAAGCCACACCCAGATTATTTTGGGCACTGTAATCGCCTTGCTCGGCAGCCTTCCGTATCCATTTGACTGCTTCGCCGTAATCACGCGGCACGCCTTCTCCATTGCGGTACGTCATACCCAATCTCCACTGTGCATCCACGTTGCCTTGTTCGGCAGAGGCGCGAAACCACTTTGCCGCTTCGTTTCGGTTCCGCTCGATGCCCTCACCGTTGTATAGGCATATCGCCAGGTTGTATTGTGCGGTCGGTTCGCCCGCTTCAGCGCGTTTCCGATACCACTTCGCTGCCTCAGCGAAGTTCTTGGTCTCCGTGGCGTGGATGTAGCCAAGTTGGGATTGGGCTTCGCCGGCAAGGTCGGTCCACGCCGGCGCGTTTGCGGCCTTCTCGTAATAGTGGATGGCGTTGGTGATGTTCTTCGGAAGTAACTGCCCCTTGAAGAAGTAGTCACCGAGTCTTGAACAAATTGAAGCAATGAAAAATTCAGCAACGGACTCCTTTCTCTGAACTTGTGGCTCGTAACCGGCAATAGCCTGCTCAAGCAATCGCAGACCTTCACTGATGTTGGTGGGAACGCCCTCGCCATGCAGGTACATTTCACCAAGAGCTTCTTGTGCTCCCGCGTCACCCTGTTCCGCTGCGTTCCGATACCATTTCACTGCCTCCGACAAATCTTTGCCCGTGCCCCAAGAGAGGAGAAAGAAGGCAACGTCGCCTGCGTCGTAGCGGTAGGAGGTAGCCAAAGAAGTTTGTGCGGGGAGGTGGCCGCGTTCGGCGGCGGCCTTCAGCCAGCGCAAAGCGAGGTTTGTATTCGTCCCAAGCTTACCCCAACCGCTCTTGTAGGCGTGCGCAAGCTTGTAGGCTGCTTTCGCATGACCACTCTCGGCGGCACGGGTAAACCACTTATATGCTTCAGTTTCATCTGCGGGGACGCCCGCGTTGAAATACACCTGAGCTAACTCGTACTGCGCTGCCGCGTCGCCTTTCTCGGCCTTGGTTTTCAACTCGGCGATTTGTTGCGGGTTCAGGTTGGTCTTGCTGGCGGAAGTGGTGTTGGTGTTATCTTCGCGCGATTCCAATGGCGGCGGTGTGAAGTCCCTCTTGCTCGCGGCAGCGGCGTTGGTGTCTGTGCCCTTTGTTTGTTGCTGTGCGTTGGTCGAGTTGCTCGTACGCGGGTTTGGCTGGGAACGAGCTTCACTGTCAGAGCAGCCAATGATCAAAAGCGCGGCGAGAGCCATTGCGATCACACCCGCCCTGGCGTCGGGCACTTTTGGCAGCATTGTCGGTTTCATGGCTGGTTCAGGGCATCGGGTTCTTCCTCAACCCTGATGATCGCATATTCGCCTACCAGTTTGCTCCGGGCGTATCAAGGAAAACCATGGTTTATGGAGGATTCTGGCTACAGCTTACGCATGAATCGCCCGCCGGTGCAATGCTGATTCCCCGCTGATTTTCGCGCGCGGAACCGCCTCGCTAGGCCTGAGGCGGCTTGGAGCAAAGCTTGGGCTTGTGCTGGTGACCAAATCCAACTGGGGTTGCGGCACCGGTATCCCAGTCACCACAGCCGTTCTGAGCGCCACTGCTCAATGGCTTCACAATTCCGCCCGAACAGACCGCGCACATCATCCAACTGAGCGGGTGCCACCCATGATTTATCCAAGTTCTCGGCGACATCAAACTGCGGCTTTGCAACTCCAACCGAAGAATCTGACTGAAGCAAGGGACTGACAAACTCCGTAACTTGGACGAGCACCTTGAGACACGCCTCCAAGCGGCGCAGCGTCATGCCTGTTTGAACATCCGTCAGGTCGAGGCGGCTACCTGGATCCGCAGCATGAGCGATATACTTGGTGGCGAACATCAACATGTCCTCGCAACCGTCTAATTTTGCACCCAACTCCTTGAACCTGCTTGGCGAAACCACATCAACCCGCGATCGAGAAGTCGGAGTAGTTTCGGAAAGTTCGTCAAAGCGTTCGTGCGCCCTTTCCGATTCACGCCAAGCCGCAGAACCCTCTGTAGCGATGCCTTTGACCTTTTCGAACTGCCCTGTGGCAATCATCTTCTGCTCCCACGAAACTCTGGCGGCTGCCGCGTCGTAAGGCAGCCTCCGGATGGCTAGATAAACCTCTCGCGTCATCAGTCTGAGGTTGTGTTCCAAGTCATCTACAAGCCGCCGCAGTGAAATTACGTCCTTCCTCTTATCCAGGAGGCGGCGAATGCCCATGGCCTGAGTCGCTACGAAGCCACGGTCCAGCAGTCGCATTACTGGCTCGTTGAAGCCGACACCTTCAACGGGGCACTGGGTTGCCTGAAGGCGCAGCTCGTTCACGGTCCGGAACAGCGAGTAATCCGACAGTAGCGAGGTCAGTTGCCTCCAGATTGAATGTTCATCGTCACCGTCGAGCCAAACGAGCCACTCCGCCCGCTTGACCTTAAACCGCCACATCTTTTGTCTTTCCACAACATCAAACCCATCATCTCGGAACGCTTCCGGCATCTTGGGCCGCAATCCGGGATACCTTTCACCAATCCTAAAGAGATTGAACTCAGCCTTTGCTCGCTCGCCGCGTGGACGCTGGGGATCGCTCCATGCGTTTGTGGTAACCTTAACAAGATCCTCAAGGCGGACAACTCGCACGCTGCTACAGCCCAGCACTTCGAAAGCCTTCGACCCCTTCGGAAAATCCGCGTAGCACGGATCGTTGCTGACCCGAATTCGCCACTGGCTGGTCGGCCGACTGAGGAGTAACGAATGTAGCCGTTCTTGGATTACGAAGCCCATTTCTTCCAGGAGGCGGCGCGTCTCTCCCCACGCGGAAACAGTCAGGATGAAATCCGCATTTGTGGTACTGATTGGCTCTGTGTAGCAATTCGCCGCCAAGTCGCCGGCCAGGCAGTAGTCTCCGACGCGCTCGCTAACAGCGACGACCTGCCCGAAATCGTCATTGCTCTGTTGGCTTCTTATATTTTCCTGATTGTTCGCTTTCTTGGTCTCAGCCATCGTGCCGACTCTGCCTCTCACCGCGTGTCCGGTCAATCCGACAGCGTTGTTCCGATGCCGGGAGCGGGGTCAAACCACACGCACGCCCTCACCCCCGGCATTTCTTTCCCGATGAATGAGGCAACGTCTTCGGTCCTATTCCGGGTGCTCCGGGCGGAACGGGAAGGGCGAATGTGGGTTTTCAGATCGTCTGAAACAGGCGAGTGCGTGCCGATGTGGCAAAATTTTCAATCTGAAACGCTGATGCGAGACTGAACCGGCAGAATTTTCAATCTGAAATGGTGCGAAAGAACTTTCGCAGGCTTTCAGATCATCTGGAACGCTGAAAAAGCTCCTGCGCCCTGTTTCAGATCGTTTGAAAAGGTATGTTCGGCTGCTTGTTGGAATATTTTTACCGGGTGCGGCGGGCGTGAAGCAGGTTTTTGCCGGCTGTGCGGGCTGGTGGACGAGGCGGAATCTGCCGGACTGGCCAAACATTATGTTCAGTGTCGGCGGGCGACCGTCGGCGCGACGGGAAAGAAGTCGCACCGCCGGCGGCGTCCGCAACCGCCCGGGCATCCTGTTTTGGCCCGGCCCGGCCCCGTTTCGTCTGCTTCGGCCTCCGGTATTGCACGCACAAGCAAAGCCGTTTAACTTCGTTGCCATGAGCACTGTCGCAGAGATTGAGGCGGCCATTGAACGGCTGCCGCTGCCTGAAGTCGAGCAGGTGGCCGAGTGGTTGGAAACGTATCGCTTCCAGCGGGGCACGGGGCCGCAGGCGGAGGCGTGGTTGGAGAGCGCGCGCGGAGCGGCCCGACCCGATGTGACCACCGCTGAGGTGATGGCGCTGACCCGCGAAGAAACATGAGCGGGTTTCTGTTCGACAGCAATGTGCTGCTCGACATTGCCACGGCGGACGCGGCGTGGCTGCCGTGGGCGGAGGCGCGGTTCCGTGAAGTCGAGGCGCAGGGACCGATCCTCGTCAATCCGATCATTTACGCCGAGATCGCTCCCGCTTTCGCGACCCGCGAGGCGCTGGAACAGTGGCTGGCCCCGGCAGTCTTCCAAAGGTTGTCTCTGCCTTACGCGGCGGGCTGGCGCGCGGCGCAAGCATTCGTGCAATACCGACGCGCGGGCGGAGCGAGGTCATCGCCGTTGCCCGATTTCTACATCGGCGCGCACGCCGAGGTGGAGGGCTTGACGCTGGTGACGCGCGACGCCGCGCGTTACCGCACCTACTTTCCGCTGGTGAAGCTGATTGCGCCGTGAGGGGTATGCGTCTGCCTGGATGCCACTGTCCACAATCACCCTTCGGCGCGACGGAAAGGCAAACGCGCGGGCTGTGGCATACGAAACCACCCGGTCTTCCTGCTTTGGCCCGGCCCAGCCCGCACTTCGTCTGCTCCGGCCCGTGCAAGCGGAGCGTTGCGGGCGGGGCGGCGGGTGCGTAAAGTGGGCGGCATGAACTTCAACTACGCTGAGTTCTTCGAGCGGCGACGGGATGTGTGCGGTGGGGAAATGGTGGTGAAGGGCACGCGGGTGACGGTTCGCACGTTGCTCGCCAGCCTGGCCGAGGGCGCGTCGGTGGACGAGATTCTGGCGGACTTTCCGACCGTGCCGCGTGAAGCGATGCGGGCCGTCATCGCGTTTGCCGCGGCGTCGGCGGAGGAAGACATGCCCGTGCCACCCGCCCCGGCGACCGCATGAAGCTGAAGCTGGACGAGAACCTCCAGGAATCGCTGGTGCAGGAGATGGCCGCGCTCGGTCACGACGCGGACAACGTGCGGTTGGAGGACATCGCCGGCGAGAGCGACCCGAACGTGTGGCGGGCCGCACAAAGCGGCGGACGGTTTCTCATCACGCAAGACCTCGACTTCTCGGATCTCCGGCGTTTCGCGCCGGGAACGCATCACGTTTGATGCTGGTGCGCCTGCGCGTGCCGGGACGGAGGGCGCTGGCCACGCGCATCACGGAGGTGTTCCGCATGGAAGAATCGGCATCATGGGGGCGGTGTTTCGTGCTGCTGACCGATCACAAGTTATACCAACTACGTTAATAGAGTAGTATAACGGCTCTGGAAGAAGTGTTTGCTTGAAGCAGCAGCCAATCGAAGACGAGGGAGTGCACGCGGCGGGCGTCTCGCCAGAAGCGTTGCAGTTCGGCCTGCAACACCGC
>JANNEF010000278.1:0-10392 GCA_031378375.1 Verrucomicrobiota bacterium
CCGTCCCTACCGCTAATCGGTTGCGTCTGGCCTGGATTCTTGGGGTATTTTTCCCCTGTTCCGGGACTGAGAACGGGCGCGGGTCCGCCGGCTTGTCCCGTCACCGCGCCGGAAATGTTCGCGGCAGAAGAAATGCGAGCATTCCCGCTGCGGGGAATGGCTGCGGATGGCACAATTCGATCAGTTCCCGCGCGCGGATCGATCACATTTTGAAAATCCCGATCATTCCCCGCGCTCGGATCGGCCACAT
The DNA here is from genome assembly GCA_031378375.1 of Verrucomicrobiota bacterium. Taxonomy (GTDB): domain Bacteria; phylum Verrucomicrobiota; class Verrucomicrobiia; order Limisphaerales; family JANNEF01; genus JANNEF01. Next base: position 251 of record JANNEF010000278.1, read on the forward strand.
TTTTGGAAATTCGATCGTTTCCCGCGCGGCGGATGTCCTGGTTTGAGACGCGGCGTCCATTTCCTGTCCCGTTTTTGGACAGGTTTGCGTCGCCTCCCGCCTGTCTTCACCACAAACATCCGCTGGCATGGAAGCCGCTATGGCTTTCATCGTATGAATAATTACGAAACATATTTCAAGAACGGGGAAAAAGCTCTCAAGGGTCTCGAGACACACGGCGTGGCGGTCGGCCTGCTCCACGTCACCAAGGCCAATTACGAACCGGTGTTTCTCGACGCCAAGGCGAAGCATCGCACTTTCAACCTCGCGCGCCTGGGCAAGACGTCGGCTTACATCACGGTGCGGGAGAAGCGCGCCGACGCGGATAAATTTCTGTCGGGCGTCCGCAATTATCTCACGGGCTTTCTCGGCGATACCTGGTCTCCGCTCTGGACGCCGCTGGGTTTCCTGGACGGTTCGCTGAAGTTGCCGGACACCGACGCGGGCCGCTGTCAGTTGCTGGACAACTTGACGCTCCATTTCACCGATTACCCGGAACAGCAGAACGCGTCGAAGAATTATACTTCCGCCTACGCGACCACGCTCTGCGCGCCGCTGCGGAGCGCGGTGACGAGCGTGAGTGATTGCAAGTTCGACACGCGCACAAAAAAAAACGCGCGCGATGCCGCCCTCAAGTTGCTGGATAAAAAGCTGGCGGACTTGCGCCGAGAACTGGAGACGCTCCTCACGCCGCTGGACCCGCGCTGGCTCAAGTTCTTTGACCGCATCCCCGGCGACCTGCGCGTGCCGGAGCGGGTGGAGGCGGTGACGGCCTCGGCGCAGCCGGGCGTGATCTCGATTGACTGGGAGGACGCGACACGGGCGGCGCGTTACAAGGTGCTCAAGCAGGTGGTGGGCACGGACGCGGATTTCGTGGTGGCCGACACGGTGGACGAAAGCGAGGCGGAACTGACGGGCGTGCCCGCCGGCGCGACGGTGAAGTTGAAAATCGTGCCACTCAACGGTGTGGGCGAGGGCGCGCCCAGCGTGGTGCTCACGTTGCAGGCGGCGTGAGCGGGGCGGTGATTATCAGTCAATAATCAGTTGCTAGTGGTGGAGCGGGGATGGGAGATATATCCACCCTCCCCATAACCCCGTGATCCGGGCGACTACGAAGCCGCGTTGGTGAAGGAATTTGACGCCTGCCTGCCGGAGCATCCGCACTGGCAGTCGCCACCCCACCGATAGCCGAGGCGGGCGCGCGGATTGCCAGTCATCCTGCCCGTTTTTTGATGAACAGATTTGGCGACGGCTACTTGGAGGCTTCCGGATCGGCGGGCGGGCGCACGTTTTCGTTGATGCACTTGATCAACGCGTCCACGCCGATCGGCTTGGCGAGAAACAGTTCGCCGGCGCGGTTGACGCGGCCGCTGAGCGGGTCGCGCGGAGAAACCGTCGCCGTCAGGAAAATCACCGGCGTGTCGCGCAGGTGCCGGTCGTTCTTGATGTGCGCCGCCACGTCGCCGCCGTCCATGGAGGGCATGATGACATCCAGGAGGATGAGGTCGGGCTTGAATTCACGGGCGGCGGACAGGGCGTAGCTGGCCTTGTTCTCTTCGCGCACTTCAAAGGCGCCGGTTTTTTCGAGGTTCAACTTCACCATGCGGGTGAAGCTGGACTCGTCATCAACGATTAATATTTTTTTCTTTTCCATGCCGGTCTTTTCCTTGGATACCAGTTTGGCCGGCGGCGTCAATGAATCTCTCCGGGCGAAGCGATGGCGGAACCGCTCAACGAGGCCAACTTCACGTTCCCCATGGCTGCCGCGGGGTCACGGCGGCGGGCTCTCCTCCCGCTCGCACCTTGAACAGGATCGTCGCGATCACGCCGCCTTCCTTGCGGTTGCGGACGTCAATGCTCCCACCGTGCAACTCGACGATGCGCTTGGTGACGGTCAGACCCAGGCCCGTGCCTTTGCCGGTCGGTTTGGTGGTGAAGAACGGATCGAAGATATGCGCCAGTTTTTCCTCCGGGATGCCGCTGCCCGTGTCGATCACTTCGGTGACGAGCACGTGGTCGCCGGATCGGAATTTGCCGGCGAGGCGCGAGCCGTCGTCGCGCTCGATCTCGCCGGGCTGCAACTGCCGGAGGTAGGTGCGCAGCGTGAGCGTGCCGCGCTCGGGCATCGCGTGGATGGCGTTGGTGAGGAGGTTGACGAAGACCTGCGTGACCTTTTGCTTGTCGAGGTAAACGGGCGGCAGGTTTTCCGCCAGGTCGCGCTCGATCGTGATGGCTTTGGCCGTGATTTCATGCCGGACCAGCGCGACCGATTGCTCGACGATGGCGCTCATGTCCTCGGGTTGTGAAGCCAGGGCGCGGGGCACCGAAAAATCGAGCAGCCCCATGATGATCGCATCGGCCCGTTTGAGCGCGTCGAGCATGTCGGCGAGGATGGCGGGCACGTTCTTGTCCGTGGGCGCGAGGGTCTTGGAAAGATACTCGATGCCCATGCTGAGGATGCCCAGCGGGTTCTTGACTTCGTGCGCGACGCCGGCGGCGAGGCGGCCGACGGATTGCATCTTTTCGGCCTGAATGAGTTGGAACTGCGCGGCCTTGAGTTCCTCGTGGGAATGTTGCAAATCGCCCAGCGTGCTCTGGAGTTGTTCCTTTTTGCGCTCCAACTCGTCGTTGGTCCGTTGCAACTGTTCCTCCGCCAGCTTGCGTTCGGTGATGTCGCGGCTGATGCAGACCAAGCCGGTGACCTGCCCGTCGTCGTTGCGCAGCGGAACCTTGGTGGTGGAATTCCAGCGGCGGTTGCCCGCATGGTCGAGCACCGGTTCCTCGCGGTTGAGCAGGGCATGGCCGGAACGGAGGATCTCCTGATCGTCGCGGGAATACTGCCCGGCCAGTTCAGGCGGGAAAAAGTCGAACACCGTCTTGCCAACGACCTCGTCATCCGACGTGACGCCCAACAGCCGCCGGTGCGCGATGTTGTCCACCTTGTAGCGGCCCTCGGCGTCCTGGACGTAGATGTAATCGGGCAGGTTATCAATGAGACTGCGGAGCAGGTTGCGCTCGACGGCCAGGGTGTCCTTGATGCGCTGAATGTCCGTGATGTCGCGCGAAATGCCGAAGTTGCCGACAATCCTTCCCTGCTTGTCCTTCAGCGGCATCTTGGAAGTCAGCGCGTAGGTGACATTGCCATCGGCGAGGATTTCGCGTTCGATCTTGCCGAGAATGGGCTGCCCCGTTTGCATGACGCGTTTCTCGTCGTCGAGCGCGGCCTGGGCGTGTTCGGGCGCGAAGAAATCCAGGTCCGTCTTGCCCATCGCCTCGCGTGGGTGCGAGATTTTGAACTGTTCCATCACCGCGCGGCTGATGCGGATGAAGCGGCTTTTGCGATCCTTGAAATAAATCCGGTCCGGCAGGTTGTTCAGCAATGTGTGCAGGAGATCGCGTTCCTTGGATAACGCTTCCTCGGCGTGCTTGCGCTCGATGGCATAAAGCACCGCCCGCACCAGGAGTCGGCTGTCCGCCTGGCCTTTCACCAGATAATCCTGCGCGCCTTCGTGGACAGTCTTGATGGCGAGCGCCTCGTCGTCGCGTCCGCTCAACACGATGATTGGCACCTCGGGCGCGGCGGTGTGAGCCTTGGTGAACGTATCGAACCCGAAACAATCTGGCAGTGACAGGTCGAGCAGGACCAGCGCAAAGCCGCCCTGGGCCAGGTGCTCCAGCCCGGTCGCCAGGGTATCCACGTGGGTTAACTCGAACGGGTCGCCGGCCGCCTCGGCGAGATACTCGCGCAGCAGGCGCGCGTCGCCGGGGCTGTCCTCGATCAACAGCAATTTCAGTTTGGCACCGAGAGTCGCGGGTTTCATTTTCGGGCGGTGAAAGTCTGGGCGTACGTGCCCGCGTTTACAACAGAGAACTTGTGACGTCTGATTTCGCCACGTCTGATTTCGCCGTTGACGATTCGACGGCACGCGCTCAATTTAGCCGCCCTGTTTTAGTGGAATGAAAACAATTTTATTCGTTTGCACCGGCAACATCTGTCGCAGTCCGATGGCCGAGGGACTTTTCCGCCACGCGGTCAAGGGGCGCGGCGACTTTCGTGTGCTCTCGGCGGGCGTCGGCGCGGTCGAGGGGCTGGCACCCAGCGAGTACGCCGTGCGGGCGCTGCGCGAGCTGGACATAGACATCCTGCACCAGCGCAGCCGGATGTTGTCCGCGGAGTTGGTGCAGCAGGCGGACTACATTTTTGGCATGACGCACAGCCATGTGGACGCGATCACGCTGTTGTATCCGCAGGCGGCGGAGAAAACGTTCCTGCTGCGGGAGTTTGACGAAACGCTGGACAGTTACGAGAACGACATCAGCGACCCGATTGGAGGATCCTACGAGGTTTATTTGAGTTGCCGGGATCAGATCGAACAGGGGATCGCTTCGATGATGAAGTTCATCGATCACACAATCGTCATCCCCGGCGCGGGACGGCACGCATCCGCGCGCACAACCATCGCGCTGGGCGCGGACCACGGCGGATTCGAGTTGAAGGAGTTGCTCAAGGAGCATTTGCACAAGAGCGGCATCGCGGTTACGGACTTCGGCACCCAGTCCAAGGATCCGGCGGACTACCCCGACTACGCGCAGGCGGTCGCGCGCAGCGTGGCGGAACATCACCACGAGTTGGGGTTGCTGGTATGCAAATCCGGCATCGGCATGAGCATCGCGGCGAACAAGGTGCCCGGCGCTCGCGCCGCGCTGGTCTCGGATGAACAGACGGCGCAACTGGCCCGCCAGCACAACGACGCGAACGTGCTGTGCCTCGGCAGCAACGCCACCACCCCGGAGACGGCGAAGAAGATTGTGGACGCCTTCATGGCCGCGCGTTTCGAGGGCGGACGGCACGAGCGGCGCGTGGACAAGATGGAGAGCGGTGCGCCGCTCATGGATTTGAAGTTGAGCACCGTGGATCCGGAAATCGCCGGCATCATCGATCGCGAGACGCATCGTCAGCAGGAAAACATCGAGTTGATCGCCAGCGAAAATTTCACCAGCCCGGCCGTGATGGAGGCGCAAGGCTCCGTACTCACGAACAAATACGCCGAAGGTTATCCGGGCAAGCGCTGGTATGGCGGCTGTGAGAATGTGGACGACGCGGAGACGCTGGCGATTGACCGCGCGAAGAAACTTTTCGGCGCCGAGCATGCCAACGTCCAGCCGCACTCCGGCAGCGGCGCAAACATGGCCGTCTATTTCGCGATGCTCAAACCCGGCAGCAAGCTGCTCACGATGGACCTCAGCCACGGCGGGCATCTGACGCATGGCAACAAGGCGAACTTCTCCGGGAAGTTTTTCGAGATTGTCCATTACGGCGTGCGCAAGGAGGACGAGCGGATTGATTATGATTTGCTGGCCCGGATGGCGCGCGAGCATCAGCCGAAAATGATCACCGTGGGTGCGAGCGCGTATCCTCGCGTCATTGATTTCGAGCGGTTGGGTGAAATCGCCCGCGACATCGGGGCATTGTTACTGGCGGACATCGCACACATCGCCGGCCTGGTCGCGGCAGGCATCCATCCCAGCCCGGTGCCACATGCGGACTTCGTGACGAGCACGACGCACAAGACGTTGCGCGGCCCGCGCGGTGGCCTGATCCTCTGTCGGGAAAAGTACGCGAAGGAAATTGATTCGCAGACGTTCCCCGGCATCCAGGGCGGCCCGCTCATGCACGTCATCGCGGCCAAGGCGGTCTGCTTCCTGGAAGCGCTGCAGCCGGGTTTCAAAACCTATCAACAGCAGATCGTGAAGAACGCCCGCGCGCTGGCGGAAGGGATGAAGCGCAACGGCTACCGGCTGGTCAGCGGCGGCACCGACAATCATCTCATGCTCGTGGATGTTGGGGCGCGGGGATTGACGGGCAAGGACTGCCAGATCGCCCTCGACGCCGCCGGTGTCACGGTGAACAAGAACACCATTCCCTTCGAGACGCGCTCGCCGTTCCAGGCCAGCGGCATCCGGCTGGGAACCCCCGCCGTGACCACACGCGGGATGAAGGAACCGGAGATGGCCGCCATCGCCGACATGATCAGCGAGGTGCTGCTCGACATCAAGAATGTTGACGCCGCGCGCGTAGTCCGGCAACGTGTCCACGAATTGACCGCGCGATTTCCCTTGCCGTACTAATCAGAGTGGAATAAACCCGTCTCGATCTCCGGCTGCTGGTGTGGCGAAACTTACCCCCGGCAACCCCAACACCGTGCTGGCCGCGTCCTACCCAGTCTTGTTCGCCTAGCCAGTTGCTCGCGCCTGAAATTTGAAATCTACAAATCAACCTATGTCCAAGCCCAGAAAGCCCGCCAAGACCAAGGCGCCGGTAAAGACCAAGTCCGACATTGAACTGATGCAGGAAGCCGCCGCCAAGCAGGCGGTCGCCGCCGAAGCTGCCGAAGAACGAAGCGGCAAACGATCCGGCTCGATGGAACTGGAGCCGCCCACCAAACCGGTGGATGAATCCGACGCCGAGCCACCCGCCAAGAACGCCGAACCCGGCGTCCCCGGCATGACCGTCAACATCGCCAAGCTTCAGGCGATGTCCATGAACGAGCTGAACGCGATGGCCAAGGAGATGGGCATTGAAAACTTTGGCACGATGCGCAAGCACGAGGTCATCTTCCACATCCTTCAGAAGAACGCCGAACGCAGCGGCATCCTGTTCTCCGAGGGCGTGCTGGAAGTGTTGAGCGAGGGCTTTGGTTTCCTGCGCTCCCAGAGTTTCAATTATCTGCCGTGCCCGGAGGACATTTACGTGTCGCCGTCGCAGATTCGCCGGTTCGACTTGCAGACCGGCAACCTGGTCGCCGGCCAGATCCGCCCGCCCAAGGAGAAAGAGCGGTTTTTCGCGCTGCTCAAGGTGGAGGCGGTGGATCAGGAGGAACCGGACAAGGCCAAGGACAAGACGCATTTTGACAATCTCACGCCGCTGTTCCCGAACAAGCGGTATCTGCTCGAAACCGCGCAGGACGAACTCTCCACCCGCGTGCTTGACCTTGTCTGTCCCATCGGCAAGGGCACCCGCGGACTCATCGTCGCGCCGCCGCGCACCGGCAAGACCGTGCTGATGCAGAAGTTGGCCAACGCCATCCTCAAGAACAATCCCGAGGCCTACTGCTTCATCCTGCTCATTGACGAACGCCCCGAGGAAGTCACCGACATGGAGCGCAGTTGCAAACCTGCCGAGGTCATTTCCTCGACCTTCGACGAACCGCCCGAACGGCATGTGCAGGTCGCCGAGATGGTCATCGAAAAAGCCAAGCGCATGGTCGAACACAAGCGGGATGTCGTCATCCTGCTCGACTCCATCACCCGCCTCGCCCGCGCCTACAACACCGTGCAACCGCACTCCGGCAAGATTCTCTCCGGTGGCGTGGACGCCAACGCGCTGCACAAGCCCAAGCGTTTCTTCGGCGCCGCGCGCAACATCGAGGAGGGCGGTTCCCTCACCATCATGGCCACCGCGCTCGTGGACACCGGCAGCCGCATGGACGAAGTCATCTTCGAGGAATTCAAGGGCACCGGCAACATGGAAGTCCACCTCGACCGGCACCTCGTGGACCGCCGCATCTTCCCCTCGATCAACATCGAGCTGTCCGGCACGCGCAAAGAGGAACTGCTCTACCATCCCGACGAATACAACAAGGTCGTCATCCTCCGCCGCGCGCTCACCGGCGTGCCGCCCGTCGAGGCGATGGAACTGCTGCTGGGCAAGCTGAAAAAGACCCAGAGCAACATCATGTTCCTGCTCGGCATGGCGGGCGTGAGTTGAGCGCGGTGTGCTGTGTTTGCGGCGATGATTGGTCCGGGCAAAATCAAAATCGTTGGCACAAGAAAGCAACCCTCGACGCCGGAGGAATGTTTGCGCCGGGCGCACGCGCTGCAACAGCAAGCCGACCGTTTGAACCCCTATCCACGGCCACGCGGGTTCGTCTTCAAAGCCAAAACCTACGCCGACTACGAAGCGTGGCGGCGCAGCCAGAAAAACCCGCGCCTTTGGTGAGTTGCCATGCCTGACACCGATCCGCTGGTGCGCGTCTGCTCCTTGCTCAACGGGCAGGGAGCCAAATATCTGATCATTGGCGGTCATGCCTGCATCCTTCACGGCGCGGTGCGCACCACCGAAGACGTGGACATCCTCGTCGAAACCTCCGAACCAAATTGCCAGCGCGTCATCACCGCGCTGGCCGGAATGGAGGATCACGCCGCCGCCGAATTGACGCCGCGCGACCTGCTGGACAATGTCGTGGTGAAAATCGCCGATGAAGTGGAAGTGGACGTCAGCACTCACGCGTGGAAGGTCTCGTACACGGACGCGCTGCCCACAGCCTTGGCAACCGTGGTGGATGGCGTGCGCATCCCGTACCTCGGATTGGACAGCCTCATCGCGAGCAAGGAGACTTACCGTGAAAAAGATCAGGCCGACCTGTTCCTTCTGCGCCGGCTCAAAGCGATGAAGTAAAGGCCTTCGGCCCCCGACGACGCGATCCGCTCACGATGCAGCGGAACCTGTGACGGCGAGTGAGTAACAGGAATGCGGCCCGACTCCGGTTCCACAACTTAATCCGCTTACCAGGCCGCGTGGGATTTTTTTGTGGGAACCATGTCCGGCCTTTTTGTGTTGCCTGCGTCGCGGCCTTCAAAAAACACTCCATTCAAAATCCCCAATAAACACAGGGCTTCGCTCTTATCCATGTTTCTCACGAGGCTGCGTCTTCAATTGGCATCCTGTGCTCTCTCGGCTTACCTGTGCCCGAAAATCTGGCTAGACCGTATGCCCCAGCGACGACAACCAGCGAAAGAAGCTCTCCGCCCAAGGGCCAAAGATGAATCGAAAACCGTACGGGAGCTATCCCGGAAGGGTGCGGATACGCAACGCCAAGCCACTTGAATGGCCAACCGTATGACCTGTGTTCGTAAATCGACGAGTGGCCATCCTCGCGAGAGTGGAGATTGGCTGCTAATAGGAGCAAAGAAAGTGTGAGAGCGGCGAGACGCGCAAACCTCCACTGATACTTGGCATGGTCGATCATCTCGTTCAGTAGGCATCTGACGCGCTCGAACCCTCGGGCGTAATTGAGGAATAAGATCGCCTCGCGGCTGGTTTGGGGGTCGTAGTGATCGTACGGCTCAACGTCCTGCTGTCTCAATCCGCAATAGGCCAGCCAAGTATCTTCAAAGTTGGTCCGTCGCCGACAAGAAACGTCTTCAAGGACTCTGGCGCACTCAGGTCTGATGGCCTGCACCGTCGCTTGATGCCTCTGAAACAATTGCCCCTGGTGGAGACTCTTCAAGTCAATAGCCTGCAGCTCAAAAAGCACCGACCGAAGAAAGCTCCGGAAAGCGTGTAGGCGTTGGCGTCGATCTCGACTAATCGTTAGCCAGTGATTGATTGCGGCTCCAGCAAGACCACCAGTCAAGCCTGAGATAATAATCCCAGTAACGGAAAGTGTGAATTGAAGCGGGTCCATCAGCGAATCATTGTGCCCACTTCACAGCATCACCCTCCATGTCGTTGACTTCCTGATTCGACAACCGATCCCATCGCTTCTTCTGGGTAATGTTGATTACGGCATGTGCGCCCATCTTTTTTGCATTCTTGCACATCTTCTGGATTCCTCCTTCGGGCTCATCCAGCCAGGCACTCGCGGAAACTTTTCCCAGTGTTGTGTACCTCCTGGGCGGTGTCTGGCCTGAAAGATAGTAATCCGGTAGGGATTCTTGTCCGCAGCTGCACAAGAGACTGCAAACTATCACTAGAACGAGGAGGATTTCTGATTTCATAAGAGTACTTTGCCTGCGTATTCAAATGGGCTTTGTGTCGAACATTATTATTAAGCCGCCGGGCATGCACGGCTGTTTGCACAGTCGTTTGCACGACGGGGTTTTCTGACTGGCTTCACCGTGGAAGGTTACGCCCGCTGGCGGGGCAATGTCACGACCTAAAATCCATTACCCGGTCAGGCGGGTGTGATTAAAAGTGGGTGAGGTTAATTCCAGAGGGAGAGCCATTGGTCGTTGGCGCGGAGGACGCGCAGGTGGGCGATCTGGTCGGCGTGTTCGGGCAGCCAGGCGGCACCGGCCTTTTTGAGCCGGGCTTGGAGCAC
>JANNEF010000286.1:0-9924 GCA_031378375.1 Verrucomicrobiota bacterium
GGCAGGCGCCCACGCCTGCCTGGGTCTGGCGGGCGCCTCGCCCGCCGTTCTTTCTGCGGGCGGGGCGCCCGCAGGACTTTCGCCGGCGAGGGCGCCGGCGCCACTTTCCAAACAGGCTCTTCACGCACCACGCGCCACGCATCTCGCGGCCTGCCTGCTGCTGGCGTGGTTCTGTTTCGCTGCCAGCCCCGGCCACGCCGCCACGGGCCGCCACGGCATCGCCGCCACCGTGCATCCGCTGGCGACCGACGCCGCAGTGGAAGCGATGAAGCGCGGCGGCAACGCGATTGACGCCGCCGTCGCCGCCGCGCTCACGCTCGGCGTCGTGGACGGCCACAACTCCGGCCTCGGCGGCGGCTGCTTCATAGTGGTCCGTCTCGCGGACGGATCGTTCGCCGCCCTAGACGGACGCGAGACCGCGCCGGCGGCGGCGACCCGCGACATGTTCATCCATGACGGCAAGGCGGACACGCGCCTGAGCCAGACGGGCGCGCTGGCGGCGGGCGTGCCGGGTTCGCTGGCGGTTTACGACCACGCGCTCAAACAGCACGGCAAGCTTCCGCTGAAGACGCATCTGCTGGCCGCCGCTCAAATCGCGGAGAAGGGTTTCACAATCAGCCGTCACTACGCCCAGCGCCTTGCGGCGTCTGCGGAGGATTTGAAAACTTTTTCCGAAGCCCGCGCCGTGTTTCTGCGCGCGGATGGGCGAGCGATGCGAGCGGGTGAAATTCTCAAGCAGCCCGATCTCGCCCGGAGTTACCGCGCCATCGCCGCCGAGGGCACGGACTGGTTTTATCGCGGGCCGTTCGCGCACGCCGCCGGGGAATGGATGCAGCGTCACGGCGGCGTGATGACTGCGAAGGATTTCGCCGGCTACCAGTTCAAGTCGCGCGAACCGCTACGCACGACGTATCGGGGCCACGACGTCATCGGGTTTCCGCCGCCCAGTTCCGGCGGTGTCCATGTTGCGCAGATTCTGAACATCCTCGAGGCCTTCGATCTCAAGGCAATGGGCGCCGGCTCCGCCGACTTCATCCACGTCGTCACCGAGGCGATGAAGCTGGCCTTCGCCGACCGCGCCCACTGGCTGGGCGACCCGGACTTCGCCGCCGTGCCGCGCGGCCTTGCCTCCCGGGAATACGCGGCGAAACTGGCGCGGCAAATCCGCCTCGACCGCGCCACGCCCATCGCCGGTCACGGCACGCCTGACGACGCGCAGCAGAATATTTTCGGCAAACACACCACGCACTTTTCCACCGCCGACGCGGAGGGCAACTGGGTCGCCTGCACCGCCACGGTGAACACGTCGTTCGGTGCCAAGGTCGTGGTGCCGGGCACCGGCATCGTGTTGAACAACCAGATGGACGACTTCGCCATCCAGCCGGGCGTCGCGAATTATTTCGGCTTGCCTGGCGCGGATGCCAATGCCGTCGCGCCGGGCAAGCGACCACTGTCGAGCATGAGCCCCACCATCGTGCTGAAGGACGGACGGCCCATCCTGTCCGTGGGCGCGGCGGGCGGCCCGACGATCATCAGCCAGACAGTGCTGGCGATTGTGGGCATGATTGATTTCGGGATGCCGTTGACCGGCGCGCTGGCGCAACCGCGCTTCCACCATCAATGGAGGCCGGACGAACTCAAGATCGAGAGGCGAGTGAGCGAAGTGATTCGCCGCGACTTGGAGAAACGCGGACACAAACTGGCGTTGGTGGATTCAATCGGCGCGGCGCAAGCGGTGGCCCGGGGCGGGGAGGGAAAACTTTTCACCGGCGCGCATGACCCGCGCGTGGAAGGCAAGGCGCGCGGGTGGTGAGAGACCTTTCCACGCGCGGTCCGCTATGAGAAGCGCGCCAGGTGTGCGATTGTTCCGCCAACTGAATGAACCGTTGCCTTGCCCTGCTGGCCTTGATCTGGCTGCCCCTTCCGGCGATTGCAGCGGACTTCCGCATCGCCACGGTGGAGCGTGGCGGCCAACTCACCTGGACCAACGCCGCCACCAACGCCGTCATCACGGTCGAGACCGCGCAAAAAATCAGCGGCCCGTGGCAGGCGCGGCAGAATTTTTACAGCACCAACACGGCAGGGCGGGCCAGCCTCACGTCGGCGCCGGGCAACGAGTTTCGCCGACTGCTCTCGGTGAACGTCTCGACGAACGCGCCGCAGGGTTACACCAATCTGCTCAAGTCGTACGGACGAATCAGCACCATCGCGGGCAAGGGCCAGTTCACCGAGGACGACTTGAATTACTGGGAGCCGCGATTCGAGGGCGGCTTCGCCACGAACGCCAACCTTTCCCGTCCGCACTTCGCCATGGCCGACCCCGCCGGAAACGTCTTCATCGCCGACAAGAACAGTCACTCGATTCTGAAGGTCACCCCGGACGGGCGCATCCATACCGTCGCTGGCACCCACGTCGGCGGCGACAACGGCAACGGGCCGGCCGCCGGCACCAGCCTTCAGCTCAATTCCCCCAACGGACTGTGGGTGCGCGGCGACGGCACGGTTTACATCCTGGACACCGACAACGACAAAGTCCGCCGGCTCGGCACCAACGGCATGATGACGACCATGTTCACCGTCTCCGGCGGCATCACTCACGGACGCGGGTTGTGGGTGAAGGACGACGAAAGGCTCGTGTACTTCTGCTCTGGAAGCGACCTCAAGCGGTGGACCAACGGCACCGTCTCCACGCGCAACAGCCAGTTCAACGAACTCGGCAACATCGTCGTCAACGCGCAGGGCAACATCATCGCCACTGACCGCGGCGACCACGAAGTTTATCGCGTGACCGCCAGCAACGGGAACCGGACCAAACTTTTCGGCAGCGGCGCCACGACCAGCCCGGTGGAAGGCACCCTCGCCCTTACGAACGGCCTGAACGAAGTGCGCGGCGTCTGGCTCGTGCCGACCGGCGGCTACCTGCTGGCCACGCACGCCGGCAGCCAGATTCTTTACGTGGACGCTGCGGGCGTGCTGCGCGTGTTCGTCTCAGGCCAACCCGGCGCACACGCGGGTGACGGCGATTGGTTCCATGCGCCGGGCGACAAGGTCAGCGAAGTTCGCAGTGTCACGATGGACCCGCAGGGAAACGTGCTCATCACGGAAAGCGACGCGGGTTTCATCCGCAAGATTGAATTCCTCCGGATGGCACTGTGACGGCGGCGACGTCCAAAGTACCGAACCGCTATGGCTCGAAGACGCGCACGCGGTAGAACTGGCTCGGAGTATTGGTGAGCGTGTCTTCCACGACGTGCGGCCGGTTCGTGACGGAATAGAACGGGCGGTTGGCAAAGACATCCAGCGGCTGCCACGACACCGGCACGGACAGATCCGCCGCGCGTTGGACTTCAAAGCCCCGGTTGGCGATTTGGGGGATGAGGATTTGCACCGACTGCGCGCCGCGACTCACTCCATTGGTCCAGGCGTCCCCGCCCAATTGCGGGTTGGTGCCGGTCAACCATTCCAAAAAGTTTTTCGCGCCGTCGAAGTCAGGGTCGGCGTTCGCGCCGGCGTTGACATTATTGGTGGAGCCGAACCGCGCAACCTGCCACTCGGCGAAGCTCTGGTAGCCGGCCAGATCGTTGGTGATCCAGGCACTGACCAGCGCGATGGCTTGCGTGTCGAGCAGACTCGACGCGAGCGGGGGCATCTGCCCGGCCCCGCGTGTCGAGATGCGCGTGAGCAACATCGAGTGCGCCAGCGAAGCGGGCGTGACGACGCGGTTGGTGGGGTTGCCCCCATTGTTGTTGAGCGCACCGCGGATGAGGCCGGCGGCGGACAGCGGATTGTGGGAGCGCGCGTCCCAGAAACCCACGGCGCCGCCGCCGGGCTGATGGCAGGCAACGCAATTGGCCGCAAGATACGAGCGCACGCGCCATTCGCGGCTCCACGCGGCGTTGGTGGCGTGGGCGAGCGCGGGCAGCAGGTTCAAGTTGGTGACGGGTGCGCTGAAGTAACCGGCGCGGCTCAGGGCGGCGATCTGGTTGGTCGGCCCCGCGCCGTAATCGAAGTCGCGGTTGAGTTGCGCGGTGTTGAAACCCAGCGCGAAGCCACCCGCCGGCGTGTGGCACGTCAGACATTCACTGCGGCTTGGGTAACGCCAGACCTGCGTGCGCGGCGTGGCCCCGTCGTAAATGCTGAAAGTTTCGTCCATGCCCTCCTCCGGCACGAGCGTCGCGTTGGTGAGCGAGTTGCCCCAGCGATAGGTGACGCCATAGACGCCGTTGTTGTTCTTCACGAGCAGACGGGTTTCCAGGCGGCGCGCAGAGGACGGCACGCCGTTGGTCAATTCGAGATCGAAATGTTTCACCCAGACGACGCCGGTGGGGAACGACCAGTTGGCGTCACGGTTGAAGCCGATTGTCGGGTTGGTGTCGGGCCGGAAAACCCAGCGGCTTTTGTGCGCGTTGTCGGACCAGAACGGAACATTGAGGTCGTAAGGCGTCACGCCGGTGTTCGCCGTCAGGGTGCCGGTCTGGTTCGTGAGCGTCGTCAGATTTGTGAACGCGCCGGTATCGTAGAGCGTCGGCGGCAGCCCGGTGCCCGGTGCGCCGGTCGTGCCGTAAACCAGGCGCTTGATGCGGTCCTCGCTCTGGTCCGCCGTGAGCACGTCGCCGTTGCGCGGGTCCACGCCAAAGCCGGCGATGCCGTTGTCGCCGGTGATGCGCGTGAAGGGCACGGTGTTCGTGCCGTCGTAGCGCAGCATCCAGACGTTGCCGCTCACGTAGTCGGCGAAAACATACGCGCCCAAAAGTCCGGGGATGGCATTGCCGCGATAAACCACGCCGCCGGTGACGGAAAAGCCCTCGTTGGTCGCGGAGCCGTGGGCGTATTCCTGGATGGGATTGATGGAAGTGAAGCCGCCAGGCGCCTGGCCGGACTTGGGTCCGGCGTGCGCGCCTTCGCGATAAGCCCAGCCGTAGTTCCCGCCTTTGACGATGATGTCAATTTCCTCCCACGCCCCGCCACCCACGTCGCCGCAGTAAAGGAAGCCGGTCGCCGGATCGAAGGACATGCGCCACGGATTGCGCATCCCCACGGCGTAAATCTCCGTGCGCACGCTGGCGGGCGTCACCGCCACACCGAGGAAACTCGTCGCGCCGATGAACGGGTTGTCCGCCGGGATGCGGTAGTTGAGCGTCGCGGTCGGATTGTTGGTGTTGGATGGGTGCGGATTGGGCGCGAGGCTGCCGGGCCGGTTGTCCACGTCAAGGCGCAGAATGGAGGAAAAGAAATCCTTGTTGATGCGCTGACTATTGTTGCGGCTGTCATTCTGATCGCCCTCATCGCCGAGGGAAACGTAAAGATAACCATCCGGGCCGAAGTGCAGGTCGCCGCCATTGTGGTTGCCGGCCTCGTCACGCTGGTCGATGAGAACGAGTTCGTTGATGTCGGCAACGTTCGCGTTGGTCGCGGAAACCTGGAAGCGCGAAACCCGTTCGTGCAGCGCATTGGTGGCAATGCCAGGCGTCGTCGAGTTCACCGAGTAGAAGACGTAGAAATTCCCGTTGCTGGCGTAGCCGGGATGAAACGCAAGGCCGAGCAAACCGTTCTCGCCGCCGGCCACTGTGCGGCTCGAAAGGTCGAGGAACACACTGCGCGTGGGCGCGGCGAGATTGGTGATGACAGCGACGCGGCCCGCCTGTTCCACGATGAACAACCGGTTGGTTTCCCCCGGCGGCGATACAATGGCCACCGGATCGGTGAAAGCCACATTGCCGAAAGCGTTCGTGAGGCTGTAGCCAAAGGCGGGGGGCGTCTGCGGCATCCGCAACGTCGGCGGTGGACTGGGATCAATGATGACGGCGCTCAAGGCCAGCCCAAACGCGATGTCCGAACTGCCCGTCGTGGCCTGATGCACCTCCACCGCGAGCACGTTGTCGCCGACCAACAGGTTGGTTTCCACCACCGGCCCGGAGAGCGTGAACACTTCAAACGCCGTGGCCTCATGCGACGTCGCAGCAGTGCTGTAGGCAACCGCCGTCGGCGCCGCGGGCATGAACAGGCGGTTGATCTCGCGGCCATTGAGGTAAAACACCGCGCCATCATCCACCACGTTGGAGAACGTGAGCGATGCGCCGGCGATGGGGCCGGGAAAATTAAAGTGCGTGCGGAAATAGTACGTGTTCCGGCCAATCGTGAGCACCGTGTTGGTCCGGCTCGTGACGAACGTGCTGTTGGTTTCCTGCGCCAACACCCCCCGGCCACTCGGCAGGAGTGCATCATCGAACGTCCGGGCGGTCCAGTTCGAGCCGTCGTAGGACGTGGTCTGATTGTACTTCCACGAATTGGTCAGGCCGAAGAGAAACACCTCGGCGGATTGCGCCGGGGCATTCAGCGGAAGACCCGCCAGCGCGAGCAGGGCCAGCCACGAGCAACACACTCTGAAACACTTGATACGCATAAATCTTTTCTGACCGCCGCCCGCCACCCGTTCCCGCCTTCGCACACTGCGACTGCGACCATCATTCAAGCCGGGATGAAGCGAACGGGGCAAGCGGACGCCAGACTACATACGCCATCGGCAGAAAAATTCCAGTCGGAAGAAACCTCGCCGACGGCCCGCCCCCGCGCCCAGAGATCCCCGACAGAATGGCCAGCCTCCCGGACAGGTACCGCGGCCACGTCGGGCGGGTGGTCGCATTGGTGCGTGGCTGTCAGTCCTCCTTCGGCATCTGCTTGCGCCACTCGTCCACCTGTTCCTTCATCTCCTGCAACACCGGGTCGAAGGGTTTCTCCGCGTGCTTCTCCTCGACCAACGGGGCCAGGAACTGGAACACCGCCCGCTCGGCGTCCGCCAGATCGGCGGTGGATTGGAGGAGTTGCTCGTCGGCTTCCTGCTTGGCCATGTCGGCTTCGATGAATGTCTTCATCCCTGCTCGAAGCGAGGCGATTCTTCCGTCCACGTCCACGCCCTCGGCGATGAAACGCGCGCGGTCTTGTTCGAGAATACGGATGACAGCCTTGACCTCCTTCAGGAGTTGCCGCATCTCTTCATCGTCGGTTTCGTACTCCGGGTCCGGGTCTGGTGGGAGCGGTGGCTGGCCGTCGGCACGCCCGTCATTCGGTGAGTCGCTCATACCGTTTTCGCGTCTGCCCGCGACGCTCCCGACGTTACCCGCGGCGCGGAGCCGGGAACAAGCACGGACTTCGCGCCAGCGCCGAAGCCGTTGGTCGAAAAAACCATTGCCCCCAACCCGGCGGAAACTTTACAATCTTCCCGGTCACACGGCGGATGCGAAACGGCTCCCAGCGGCGTGGATCAAGGCACTGAGACGGCACAAACACTTTTGGCAAAGCAACAACTCGACATTTCAGACACCCACTTTATGAGCAGGAAAATTCGTTACGGCATGGTCGGCGGCGGGCGCGGGGCGTTCATCGGCGCGGTGCATCGCATCGCGGCGGCGATGGACCAGCAGATCGAACTGGTATGCGGCGCGTTCTCGTCGGACCCGGAACGGTCGCGCGCGAGCGGCGCGGATTTGTTCCTGCCGCCCGGGCGTTGTTACGGCACGTTCCAGGAGATGATCCAGGGCGAGCGCCGGTTGCCCGCCGGCGAGCGCATGGATTTCATCGCCATCGTCACGCCGAATCACATGCACTTCCCGCCGGCGAAGCTGGCGTTGACCAATGGTTTTCATGTCCTGAGCGACAAGCCGGCCACGTTTAATCTCGCCGAGGCGAAGAAGTTGGCGGAGATCGTGAAGCAGACGGGCCTGCTCTACGGGCTGACGCATAATTACACCGGTTATCCGCTGGTGAAGGAGGCGCGGGACATGGTGCGCACGGGCAAGCTGGGCAAGATTCGCAAGGTGGTGGTCGAGTATCCGCAGGGCTGGTTGGCCACGCGGCTGGAAGCCACCGGCCAGAAGCAGGCCGGCTGGCGCACCGATCCCAAGCGCAGCGGCGCGGCCGGCAGCATCGGGGACATCGGCACGCACGCAGAGAATCTCGCGGAGTATATCTCGGGCCTCCAGATCGAGGAACTGGCGGCGGACCTCACGTCGTTCGTCAAGGGACGCAAGCTGGACGATGACGGCAATGTGTTGCTGCGCTTCAAGGGCGGCGCGAAGGGCGTGTTGCATTGTTCGCAGATCAGTGTGGGCGAGGAGAATAATTTGAACATCCGCGTCTATGGCGAGAAGGGCGGCATCGAGTGGCATCAGAACGAGCCGAACACGATGCTGGTGAAGTGGCTGGATCAGCCGATGCAGGTTTATCGCGCGGCCAACGGTTATTTGTGCGCCGCCGCGAAGGCCGCCGGGCGCACGCCGCCGGCGCATCCGGAGGGTTATCTGGAGGCGTTCGCGAACGTTTACAAGAACTTCGCCAATCACATCCGCGCCCGGCTCGATGGACGCAAGCTCGCGAAGGACGACTTCGCGCTGGACTATCCGAAGATCGAGGACGGCATCCGCGGCATGGCCTTCATCGAGGCGGTGGTGAAGTCGTCGAAGAAGAACGCGGCGTGGATGAAGCTGGATGTGTGAGCGTTTCGGCGTGCGCGGATTTCTCGCGCCGCCCAACCACGCTCAATTCTTATGGGCAAAGCATCACGGTTGAAAAAATTCCGGCGGCTGGAAACGACAGAGGCCGCCCGCTTCGCCGATAGCTTCCGCCAGTCCGATCTTGGGAAGAATGCCATCGTGGTTGAGAATCTCGCGGGGGAGGAAAAAATGTCCGAACTGCTGGTTGAACTGGCCCGCCCGTATCTGCTGCCAGAGGACCGATTCGACGATATCAAACGGTCCATCGGTTTGGCCGCCATCGCTTGGAATCTAAGCCTCTTGTCAGAAGCCGAGCGTGAAGCTGAATCAACCCGCATCGTTTCACAATTGCATGACAGCATACAACCGTACCTCCAAGACCTCGTCCGGGAAAAAGAAAATCTTTTTCCAGACGTGAAGCGATTCATCCTGAGCTACGAAGTGGTCCCGCGCGGTGAGGGCTTCCACGTCAACGTCATCTCCACGCCGCAGCACCTACACTGTGCCCCCGCTTAACTTCGCCATCATCGGCTGCGGCGGCATCACGCTGCAAAACCATCTGCCCGGCCTCGCGCTTTGCCCGGACACGAAAGTCGTCGCGCTGTGCGACAACGATCCCGCCACGCTCGAACGCGCCCGGCAGCAGACCGGCATCGCCGTCACCTCCACGAACTACCTGGACATCGTGAAGCGCGACGACGTGCAGGCGGTCATCATCGCCACGCCGAATTTCGTGCATCCGCCGGCGGCGCTGGCGGCGATCACGGCGGGCAAGCACGTCCTCTGCGAGAAACCGCTCGCGCTAAATCACGCCGACGCGAAGGCGATGGCCGATGCCGCCGACCAAGCCGGCGTGCGCCACATGACGGCGTTCACCTACCGCTTCGTGCCGGCGATGCGTTACCTCGCGCATCTCGTCCAGCGCGGCGACCTCGGCCAACCGTATCATTATCGCTCGTGCCGGTTGCAGGACTGGGGCACGCGCAACCTCGGCTGGCGGCAGGTGAATAAGCTCGCCGGCACCGGCGAACTGGGCGACATGCTGTCGCACCGGATTGATTTCGCGCATCTGCTCGTCGGCCCGATGAAACGGCTCGTGGCGAATCTCAAGCAGTGGCATCCCGTGCGCGGCGGTGCGCCGAACGATCTGGATGATTGGGTGGCCATCCTCGCGGAGTTCGCCAGCGGCGCGACGGGCGTGCTGGAAAGTTCCAAGCTCGCCAGCGGTCGCAACGAAAGCTGGCGCAGTCTCGACTACGTGGAAGTCAACGGCAGCGAGCGCAGTTACGTTTTCATCACCGGCGAGTGGAACAAGCTTCAGACGGGCAAGGCTGGCGGCCCCGGATTCGAGACCATCACCATCCCGCGGGAATTTTGGACCTGGCCCGGCTCCCTGCGTGACCCGAAAACGGGCGACCCGCTGGTCACATTCCGC
>JANNEF010000302.1:0-5533 GCA_031378375.1 Verrucomicrobiota bacterium
GGCCAGCAAACGCTCGCGCCGCGCTCCGGGAGGTTCGGTGTGGAGGCGGCGGGTGACGAGGTCCGCCTCACCGCAACGATCTAATTTTGCTCGGGGTCTGGCCATGCCCAAAGGCTACCTTCGCCGCCTAACTTCTACCAGTCAATTAACGTAGTTGGTATAAGGTGTTGTTGCCGTTCAAGGTCAGCGTGCCCGAGCCTTCTTTGTAGAAAATTCCCGCGCCGCTGATCACGCCGTCGAAGGTGCTGGTCGCATCCGGGTAATTGACCGCGATGAGGCCACCGTTCAATTCCAGATGGCCGCTGCCGGAAAGTGCCCTGAAGCCGTCTGTAACACCGTTGAGGTCGAGCAGGCCGGAGAAGTTGATGGTGACGGAAACATTGTTGCCAATCTGATAATTGCGCAGCAGTCGCACCACGTCCGCGTCCGCCCCGCCGATGCCGTCGCCGATGATCAGCGGGCCGATGATCGCCTGGACGGAAGGCGTGGTGTTGAGGACGAGGAAGCCTTCGCTCACCATCGTCGTGTTGGTGTTGGAGCTGCCCACACCGCCGTCCAGTTGGAGACCGCCGGGGCCGGTCTTGGTCAAGGCGCCGGAGCCGCCGAAGCTGCTGTAAACCTCCAGCGAGGCGCCGGCATCGACCTGGATCGTCGTAGCGCGCGCCAGCGAGACGCCGCCGTTCCAATAGCTCGCCCCACTCAGGACAATGAGGGGCACGGGCGCGGTGCTGTTCAGAGTAAGAGTTTCGCTGTTGATGGCGAGGCTGCCCGCCAGCGCGAGCACGCCGCCATTGTTCACGAACACGCCGCCACCGACCGCGCCGGCCGCCGTGCTGCTGCCCAGCGTCATGCGCCCGTCGTTCACGGACAATGATCCGGCAAAGGTATTGGCACCGTTCAACCACATTTCGCCCGAGCCAGTTTTGACCACGTTGGCCGCCCGCGCCGTGGTGGCTTCCATCGAGGCGCTAATGGTTAGTGGGATGCCAGCGCCACCGCTGCCGACGTTGAAGGTCTGGTTGTCCCCCAGGGCCAGGCTCGCATCCAGTCCCAGCCGACCGGTGATGCTCGACGACCCGACCGTGCCAGGATTGACCACCACCGTGCTGCCTGCTTTCAGGGTGAGCAGGCCCGCGCCCGTTTGCACATCGCCGCCGTCATTGAGGGTCAGCGGAACTCCCGGCAGCGAGAAACTTTCGGACTGGCCATTGAGGTCCAGCAAGCTGGCCTCGTTCACGGTGAAGCCGCCGGCAACGGCGAAGCTGGCACCGGCCAGGTAACGCAGCCGAGCGCTGAGTCTTTCCGGGGGGCCGCTACCGATGGCCACCGGGCCCGGGATGGAGACCTGCCCGACTTTGCCCAACTGCAACCAGCCTTCGTCCACGAACGTCTCGCCCAGATAGGTGTTCGCATTGACGCCGTTGAAGGTCAGCGTGCCCGGACCGGCTTTCGTCAAGTCACCCGTGCCATCGATGACACTGGGGATGGAGAATTGCGCGCCGGACTCCGTCCGGATGGTCGCGGCTGATTGCAACGTGACGGAGCCGAACTGGGTGACCGTGCCCGAGGCGTTCAAGGCGCCGTTCGTCTTGCCGACGCCGTGGCCGTTCAACGTCACATGTTCCGGCACACTGTTCAGTGCAGCGACGTAAGTGAGCGTGGCACCGTTGCCCACGGTCGTGCCGCCGCTCGCACTGCCAAGCCCGTTGTCGCTGTCCACGCGCAGGAACCCGGCGCCGACGGTGATGAGTCCGGTGTAAGTGCTGTTGCCACTGGCGCACAGCCGGCCCGCGCCGGTCTTGGTGATGCCGCCATTGCTGATCACCGCCGAGATAGTCAGATCGCAATCAGGCGAGCCGTTTGCCACGTCGAAGATGCGTGTCGCTCCGCCGAGGTTCAGATTGCCACTGATGGTGGCGGTGCTGGCAGAGGCGATCGTGGTC
This sequence comes from Verrucomicrobiota bacterium, assembly GCA_031378375.1. Taxonomy (GTDB): domain Bacteria; phylum Verrucomicrobiota; class Verrucomicrobiia; order Limisphaerales; family JANNEF01; genus JANNEF01. Next base: position 1,944 of record JANNEF010000302.1, read on the forward strand.
ACATCGGAGAGGACCGTCAAGGTGCCGCTGCCCATCGTCACCACGCCGCCCTCCAGGATCAACTCGCCGATGTTCTCATCGCGATTGTTCAAATCGAGCAAGCCGGAACCCGTCACCGTCACCGGCACCGTGCCGATGACGGTGAAGTCGAGCAGGCGCACGACATCGCTGCCGGCCCCGCCGATGCCGTCACCGATGATCAGCGGGCCCGCCACCGCGTCACCGCTTGTCTTTTGCAACTCCAACGTGCCGCCGATCACGCGCGTCGTCCCGGAATACGTGTTCCCCGAAGAACCGCTCAACCGCACCGTGTCGTAAAACGTGTCCAGGCCGCCTGGCCCGCTGATGACGCCGGAGAGAATGGTGGTGTCGCCGGAATACACGACGAGATTGGTGAGGAGCGTGATGGCGCCCGCCCAGGAACTGTTGTTGTAACCGAAGAGCAGCGAGCCATACGCGCCGGTAAACTGGTAGTCCGAGCCATTGACCGTCATGCGCTCGCCGCCGATGGCTGCGCCGCGCAGGATGATGGCTCCGTTGTTGAGGACCGTGCTGCCGAGGGTGCTGCCGAAGGCGGTGTCGCTTTGAGCCTCGATGGTGCCTTCGTTCACGAACAGCGTCCCGGTGAAGGTGTTCGTGCCGCGGAAGATGGCCCGGCCCGTGCCGACCTTGGTGATCCGGTCGCCGGAAATGTTGGCCACGATGTCGAGTTGCGGCGAGGCGCTGCCGCTGACATCGAGCAGAACGGTCACCAGCACGGCCAGTTCGCCTTTGATGATCGCGGTGCCGTTGGTCGCGCGCACGGTCAAGTTGCTGGAAATGGCAAGTTGTCCGCCGGCGCTGACCCTCGCTATCGCGTCGTTTACCAGCTCCAGATGAGGAATTACATTCGTGACGGTGGAGGCGACTAACTCACCGCCCGAGTTCACGACGATGGTCGCCAGGGAGCCAACTTGGCCGGTTCGATACAAGCTCACCACGCCACCCGACCCGATTTCCAATCGCCCTGTGATCGCATCCGTCCCGTTGACCTTTCTGCACCCGAGCGTACCGCCGACATACATCGTCCCTGTAAAGCCGTTACCAACAGTGCCGGAAAGGTAGGTAGTGCCCGGGCCTGTCACCAGGACGGTACCGTTGCCGGTGAGATTTCCACCGATGCTATCTCCGAACTCCACGACGCCGGTGCTGTCCGGTTCCGTCCACAGGAGCCGCCCGTTGACATCCACGTTGCCCGCGAAGAGCAGCAGGCCGTTCAGGCTCACGAAATGCGTTTCGGCAATCAACTGCACATCGGCCCGGATGGTGTTCACTCCGTCGCCGCCCTCGACCCGATTGTTGGCGATGATTAAATCCCCGTTCACCGTCTGGCCGTCATGGACCAGCAGATATTCCACCACCAGCCCCGGCAGGTTATTCACGGTGGTGGCTCCGGCCGTCTGGAGGTACAACCGATCTCCATTGGCCGGCGTGCCGGCCGGCGACCAGTTCCCCGCCGTGCTCCAATTGTTGTTTCCTCCGCCCCCGGTCCACAAGCGGGTGGCACCCTGAGTAACGGCAGTGACTAGGCAGATGGCGAGGATTGCAAGAATAGTTTTCATATCCTTGGTAAGCCGGCGGCGGATGGGTTCTTTCAAGAAAAGCGAAAAAACTTCACCACGCCCAATCTGCGGCCTCCCGGCCCCGTCGCGCTTAGTCCCGCCAGTCGATGCCCAACTCGCGGAATTTCGCCCGCACAGCCATCCAGTCCCACAGTTGCAGCCGCCGGCTGTCCACGCTCACCAGCAGCCGGCGGCCGTCGGGCGTGAACTCCAGCGGGTGCGCCGAATCGGGCATGGGCAGCAGGGGCTCCAGCGTGCGCGCGTCGAGCACGGACGCCTTACGCACGTTCTCGGTGCATAGCAGCAGCCGTCCGTCCGGTGAATAGGCCAGATGCGACAGCGCGGTGGCTTCCGCCGGGCGGCTCACGCGCACGGTACAGGTGCGAGTGTCGAAGACCTTCAACTCGCTCCGGGTCAGCACGGCCAGGTCGGTGCCATCCGGGCTGAAGGCCTGGAAATGCACCGGCGCGGAGTTCGTGATGAGGAACGATTCCCGCGGCTGCCGCAGGTTGAGGACTGGCAGCACTCTGGAGTCACCGCGCCGCGCCAGCCAGCGGCCGTCGGGGGAGATGGCCGAGTCCCAGTCCGCGCCGGACAAGTAGGTGCCCGTGCCCGAAGCGGCGTTGGTCAGGGCCACGGTTTGCAAGCCGGCCCGGTCGCGCAGCCAGATCACGGGCGGTCTGGTGGTCATGTCGAGCGTGGGCTGCTGGCCCCACAGGAGCACCGGCAGCGGTTCCAGCTGCGGCGGTCCGCCGTTCGTTCCCGGTCGCACGCGCCAGCGGGAAACCTTGTCGCCAAACCAGGCGAACAGTTCGGAAGAGTCCGGCGAGAACCCCAGCGGATACTGCGCCTTGGTCGCGGTGCGCGCGGGCGGACCGGGCTGCTCTAAATCCCAGACGGTCAGGTCGGTGCCGGTCATGATCGCCAGCCATCGCTGGTCGGGCGAGAAGCGCAGCATCTGCGCCGGGCCGGCCAGTTCCGCTACGAACGGGCGGCATTCCTCGCCGGGGTTGAAGTCCAGCCACGTCAGGCGGCCGCGCGCGTCCCACACGGCAATCCGGCGTCCGGTGGGGTCAAACTGCACTTTGCTGGCCCGGAGCAGAAGCGTCACTTCGCGCCGTGACCGGCGCAGATTCCAGACATTGAGTTCGCCGTCCCAGCCGCGGCTGAGGAGGAAATCGCCGCCGGGGGCGAAGACGACCCCGATGGCCTGCGCCTTGTGGCGGCCGAGGATTCGCACCGAGCCGTCTGCGGCGTTGATGAGGTTCACTGAACCATCTTCGGTGCAGACGGCGACAGCGTTGCCGGCCGGCTGCCAGGCCACTTCAAAGACGCGATTGGTGAAAGCCGCCTCCGCCAGCACGGCCCCGGTCGCGGCGTCGCGCACTTCGACCAACCGCTTGCGTGAGACGGCGAACCGGCGGCCATCCGGCGCATAGGCGAGTGAGTAGGCCGACTCCACCGGCCATCGCGCCACCCGTTCCTTCCGCACTAGATCCCAATCCACGACTGTCCCATCGGGCCGCGCCATCAACAGCCGGGGCAGGAGCGGGTGAAAGGTGAAGCATTCGTGGGTCACGCCGTGCGCCGCGAAGAAGACCCGTTGGGTGGCGGAAAGATCCCAGACTTCGAGGGCCGCGTCTTCGCCGGAGCCGTGATCCCGCTTGAACGCGAGGTAACGGCCGTCCGGACTGAAGCGCAGGCTGCGCGCGTTGAGGTTCGTCGCGGCGGGCAGGGTGAACAGCAGGTTCGAGCCGGGGTGGGAGAAGACTTCCACCACGCCCCGTCCGCGAGCCTCCGCGCGGCGGGTGAAATCCGCATCGAAGGCCATGCTGCTGATGTCGGAATCAGCAATTCTCACTATGCAGAATGGGGCTGGGTGTGGCCGCGTTCAGCGAAGGCGTGCGTGCGGTCTGGCAGCGGGGCGCTGGTGTTGTCACACGATTGTAACTTGTACTTTTAGCCCCGTACCGGCATCAAGGGGCGCGT
>JANNEF010000098.1:0-9356 GCA_031378375.1 Verrucomicrobiota bacterium
GGAGACTTGGACGGCGGCAAGCCTGAACTGGTCGTGGGTAACAGTGGCGACCACACGGTGTCAGTTTTCCGCAATACAAGTTCCGTCGGGAGCATCTCGCTCGCCCCGCCGGTCGTAGTCACAGCCGGCGGCAACACCGTCGCGATTGGCGATTGGGATGGGGACGGCAAGGCGGACTTGGTGACGGGCAGTTGGCTCGATTACAACATCTCACTGGTGCGGAACACCAGCACGGCCGGGAACATCACCTTCGATCCAGCGGTGGAAGTGGGCACGGGGGGCGCGACGCATACCGTGGCCATGGGCGACCTGGATGGGGATGGCAAGCCGGACCTGGCTGTGGTGTCGGAGTTACCCGACCAACTTCTGCTCTATCGCAACCAGAGCACGCCGGGCAGCATTACGCAGAATTCGTTGTCGGGGCCAGTCGTCCTCGGGACCGGATGGAATGCGGTGGGAGTCTCATTGGGCGATCTCGACGGCGATGGCCGGCTGGACGTTCTCTTTGGCAACACCTACGATAATTTCATTTCCGTGTATGAAAACCTGATCCCTTAGCAGCATCGGATGCCGACCAGCGGAGTTGGCTGTCAAATCGATGACTTGAATACCGAACCTGAAATGGACAAACACGAGCCTCGGTAATGGAACCGTCATTTCCACACGAGTTTCCATCCTTGGCTTGTCGTGAAACTCAACAAGATGTGCTCCGTGCGAAGGCAACTTTAGCGTCGCACGGAGCACCACTGGCGAAGGGGAGGCAGAAGCGTCATAGCATGGGGTATGACAACTACGTAGCCAACCGAACCGCACAAAGCCGACCGGCTTCCAAGCCGGTCGTGGGCTTCACCCGGTTTGATGAGCACCTTGGAGGCGGGGCGACCCGCATCACCGCGCAAACGGAGCAAGCCCCGCAGTCGGTGCACGCCGCCGGCAAGCTGGGTTTGACCGACAACCTGCCGGAACAGTTCCACCGGGCCGTTGCGCTTGTCTGCGAACGTGGCCTGTCCCCGCTCGATGCCGACGCGAAATTTTCGGCGCTACTCACGCCGAAGCAGCCGGCTATCTGCTAGGCTTGTGCGGCTTGACCAAACGCCTGGCGGTCTGGCACCGCCGTGGATAAATCCTTCGCAACTCCTTCCAAGCAACCCTGACGCACATCCATCCCTGGCGAAGGCTGCCTCAGGGAGACCGGCTTTCATTGCTCAACGCCTGTTCGATCTGTTTCTGGCGCGCGAGCAGGGAGCGATTCTGCGGATCAAGCAGCAGCATGTGATGGATGTGGAACAGTTCCGCGGGCCGGAGTTTGGCCACCTTGCAGTGTTCCTTCTCCATTCGATGCCAGGCGCTCCAATCCTCCCGGCTCACCGTGAAGCTGTCCGGATATGTGGCTTTGAGCTGGTGCCACGATTCTGCCAGTTTCGCCGCGAGTTGAAATTGATCGCCCGTGATCGAAGCTTCGGGCTGGCCACGGTAAAGCCGGGCGAACGCTTCCAATACCGGCACCGGCCAGTCCGTGGCTGGCAGCGAGTTCACCCAGGTGTCCCCGCCGTATTCCTGCGCCACGAACTGGGTGCCGCCGGGCGTGAACCGGGCCAAACTCAATTCGTAGGAATGCCGGAGTGGGGGACTCACGGGGATGCCCGATTCCGCATCCCACAGTTGCGCGGTGCGGTCCCGGCTCGCGGTCAGCAGCAGGCGGGCGTCAGTGCTTACAGCCACATCCTCGATCTGTTTCTTGTGCCTGAGTTCCCCCTCCATCGGCTGGCCATTGCTGGATTGCCAGATCTTTCCGACGCCATCTTCACTCACGGTGACCAACGATTTCCCGCCTGGAAACCACGCGGCATCTCTGACTCCGTCGCGATGCCACAATTTCGGTCCGACCGCCTGCCCGGCGTGACTGTCCCAAATCTGCGAGCAACAGGCGCGCATCATCGCGTCGGATGTGCAGGTGACGAACCGGCGGGAGTCCGGGCTGAACAGAACACGACCCACGCTGGTGTCATGCTTAAGCGGGCCAAACAGCGGCCGGCCTGACCGGGCGTCGAGCAGATGAACTTCCACTCCAGCGGCAAAAGCCACGGCGCGGCCATCAGGACTAAAAGTAATTTCGCGGGACTTGGGTGGAATCGCCACCGGCGGGAATCGCGGCTTGCCGGATTTGACGTTGACCACTTGCAGAAACCCATCATCCACAATGGCGACCGCAGCGCCCCCATGGTCAAAGCAGCAGCGCGCCGCACTTGGGTTCAATCCGATCTCGGGTGAAAGCGACTGCCCGGTGAGGGCATCCCAGATTTGGCATTTCAAATGACTTCCCCGCCCTGTGAAAAACGCCGCTACATGGCGACCGTCATCGCTGAGAAATACTTTCTTCAATTCGCCACCCACCGCGATCTGGCAGCGCGGGGAATCAGGCGCTGCGAGCGTGCGCACTTCAATGCGGTTCTGGTTTGTAACGGCAAAGCAATCGCCGTTGCCGCTCAAGACCCCGACCACCCGGCGACGGGGCACGGCTTTGCCGGCAAAATCCCACACCCTCAGCGAGCCGTCGGCGCACCCGGTGGTGAGGCGCCGCCCGTCGGGTGAAAAGTTGAGGCACAGAACCTGGTCGCTGTGTCCCAGGATCGGTTCCTCCCGTTCGCCGGTTCCGGCGTTCCAAACTCCCACCGTATTGTCCCAACTGGCCGTGGCCAGGCGGCGGCCGTCCGGGCTGAATTCCGCCCAGCGCACCGCCCGTTCGTGGCGGATCGGAGGAATCACCAAACTCCGCAGGTCCACGGCCCAAACGTAGCAGGCATCGGCGGCACAACCCGTGGCCAGGCGACTGTCATCCGGGCTGAAAGCGGCGCATAGCACCCACGAGAGATGGCGGATCGGTTCGCCCGCCGGTTCCCGCGTCACCGCATTCCACAGCACCAGGCGATTATCCCGGCCTCCGGAAGCGAGCAGCTCTCCGTTGTGACTGAACCGGACACAGTCCACCTGTCGCGAATGACCCGCCCGTTGCTGTAACAATTCACCCGTCTTGCCATCCCACCACCGGACGAAACCGTCGGTCGCGCCGGTGACGATTTCACCGGTGTGGGGATGGAAAGCGACCGAAGTCACCGCTTGGGGATGCGGCAGCGAAACAAGTTCGCGGCCATTCCCGGCGTCCCAGATCCGCGCGGTGCCATCGGCTCCTGCCGTGGCGATGCGCATGCCGTCCGGCGCGAACACCGCGCCCATGACCCCGTTGGTATGGCCGACAAATTGGACCAACGGTTGCCAGGATTCGACGCTGACCAATTCGCATCGCCCTCCGGCCCGGGCGACGAGGATGGCTGAACCATCCGCCTTGAACTCCGTCGAATTGAGGCCCGCTCCCAGTGCCTGGAGTCCGGTTAGTTTCGGCATCTGGCTCAGGGTGATTCCATAACGAAGCCGGTTCAACCGTTCGGCTCGATCCCCCTGCAACAGTGAGATGGCGCGGGCGCTGTCCTGGAGGGCTCTGCCGTAATCGCCATCTTGCACCGCTCGCATGCTGCTCCCGACGAGCCCGCCGACGGTTCGTTGTTTCGCCTGGGCGGACCGGGTCATTTCCCGGTTGATAAAAAAAGCAAATACGCCGCCAACCAGCAACCCCAACGCCGCGACCCGGCTCCAGCGCTTGATCCGGGCCCACTTCCGCTCCAAATCACGCAGCCGGATGATGGACTGCCCGTTTTCGGCCGCGGCCAGTTCCCCGTGCAATTGTCGCGCGGTTGGGTAGCGCGTCCGGGCATCCTGATGACACGCTTTGACGATGATTTCGTTCAGTTCCAGAAACCGGTCCGGTTCGGGATCACTCTCGAAAAAAGTCGGCAGGTCGGGAAACCGGGTGCGGTCGAATCCGGTGAGACATTCGTAGAGCACTTTGCCCAACGCGTAGATGTCCGCCTGCCGCGTGCCCGGACCTTCCAGGGGAACGTAGCCAAGGGTGCCGACGATGCTTTGCGCCGCGTCCGCCGAGGTCACCATCCCGATGTCCGCCAGCTTGGGCAGGCCGCCCACAAACACGATGTTGGCAGGCTTGATGTCGCGATGCACCAAACCCGCTTCGTGCAGGTGGTGCAGGGCGTCGCTCAGGCGCAACCCCAGCCGGAACACCTCGTCCGCCGAAAGTTTTTTGCCCGCCCGCACCATCCGGTCCAGCGTCTTGACGGCGTAAGCGTCCGGCAAAAAGGACGAACCGGTCTGAACGTCGTCGCCCAGTTCCATCACATAATAAAAATAGTTTCGAACCGTGTCCTGTCCGACGTGGAGCACGTTGACAAAGCCCGGATGCGAGCGGGAGATCGGCTCAAACTGGCGAATGCCGTTCAGTTCGCGCTGGAAGGGGGCATCATTCGAAAAATCCTGCCGCTGGATGATTTTCACCGCGCGAAACTCGTTCATGATGTTCCGCGCCAGCCAAACCTGCCCGTAACTGCCACGCCCGATGCAGCGAATCAGGGTGTGATCCGGAATGGCAACGCCGGGGGGAGGGGATTCAGCGTTGTTGGGATCCATAGATCGCGTTCAGCCTGGTTGGAATGCCAGGCAATGACCAGCCGCGAGTTGGCAGGGTCGCGCGCATGGACGCTCCTAACGCGATCTGAAAAGAGAGCAAGCCGACGAGGCGCCGGCTTGCTCTGCGGGATACTGGCTTGCCTGCCCGGCAGCGTGACCTCGCCACCTTATCCCCAACCGCCACCTCGGCCACTCGGGTCCGGCGGCTTCGGGCTGGGGCTGGGGCTGGGGCTGGGATCCACGGCGTTCCAATCCGGGTATTCAACACGTTTGGGCTTGGGGCTGAACCCCGGTTCAACTTCCGGCAGTGTTTCTATCGTCGTCATCACTGTGCTTTCGGTCTTGGCCCCACGATGCCCTCCATTGCCTCGCGGGGCATGTTTGCTTGGAAGATATGACCGCCATCCACCAGCGGTCCCATCCCCATTTTGGTTTCAGCCGGTCCGTGGCCTCCACCTATCCGGCTCCCTCTTTTGGCGTCGCGTTTGCACGCGTCCTAAATTGCTCTCCCCGGAGACGGCGGCGAATCGCGTTCCAGATGCGGCCCTTCACTTCGGCGGTATCCCGGTCGGCACCCGCCGCTGTCGGGCAAAGCTTCGGAGCCGGGCGCCACCAACGCGCCCATTTTCGGAAACTGCACTGGCACGGCCACAACGTCATTTTTACTCCAACTCGCGCGTCATACTTCATCGTAACCTCCCTGCCGGCGCAACTGTTCCACCGTGAGCTTCAATTGTTTCGCCACCCGATGCTTCACGGTGTAAACCTGCGGCAGGCTCACCTTCAACTTCTGCGCCACCTTCCACGCCGACCAGCCCTTGACCGCGAAAAGGTAGAACACCTGGTAATGTTTCGGATCGGTCCGCCGTTTGATCCGTTCCAGCGCCGCGTCGAGAAGGTTTTGGTCCCATTCCGTTTCCCACACGGCGTCGAGCTGGCGGCCCACGGGAGCGGTCACCTCCGATGATCCATCGGTTTCATCTTCGGCTTCCACCCCAACTCCCCCGGCCACCACAAACTTCAGCCGCTTTCGCAACTGGTCGTTGATCCGCCACTTGGTCAGCGTGAGCAGCCATCGCTTGAATGACCCGCCTTCGCTGGCCGGCTTGTAAACAAAGTCCGGCATCTGTCGCGCCACCGAGATCACGGTCTCCTGCACGCAATCCTCGGCTTCCGTGCGCGTCAGCCCCGCATGGATCGCCGCGCGATAAATCAACTTCCAGTACGTGTCAAAGAACTCCTGCCAGCTCGCATGGTCGTCCCAGTGGCGCAGCCGCTCCAGTAACGAGCGGCGGGTCGGAATGAATTCGTCTTTTTCGTCTACGCACATTCGTCCATGCACTGCATACTTACGTTGACGGAAGCGGCTTCCTTACAAAAATGTTCGAGCAGCCGCACAAATGACTGATTGGAAAAGGGTTGCGACATCAACATTTTACGTGCGCGTCAAAATCCGACGCCTCGTGAAACACGCCACCCCAAGTGCTTTTGGCTCCCACATGCTGCACGAGGGAGGGCGAGTGGTAGTAGATGGGCCGACCCAACCGGCCGGCCAGTCGCGACATGCGAATATCCTGCATCCCTTCCACTTCATTCCAATGTTCAATCATGAATTGAGCGGCTTTGCGCGAGAGCAGAAACGCCTGGCTGCCGAAGATGTGATCCGCCCGGATCACGTAAGCCCGGCTTTTGACGTCGCAGGCTTCTTCCCGAAGGCCGGGATTGTAAAGTCCGGCCAAAGTGACGGAGCGCGCCTGAAGCGGCGGCCACTGTTCCAGGTTGTGCCGCAGCCAGCGGTTGAAATCGAGGTCGTCTTCCAGGAACAGCAGGTGGTCGCCCTTCGCTTGCAGGAACCGTTTCAACAGGCGCAAGGCGCTTCGTTGTTGCCGTTCCTTGGGATCGTCGCCGACGCCATCGTCCATTTCCACCAACACTTCAGCCTGTCCCCAATCGGTCCGTTCCAAGTTGCGCAGCGTTTGCCGCCGAACTTCGTCGCGTGCCGTGCAGGAAATCATCCCGGCCTGAATCACTGGAGCTTTGACGTGAATGCACGGGAGCCGTGCCGGTTTTGCGCAGCCCTTCGACTCCACGCGCCCGCTCCACAGTTCTTGCAACTGTCGCAAGTAGCGGCGGCAATCTTCCTCGAACCAGAAGTCCTCGACTGGTGGATTGTTGGCAAAGAGGTTCCACTTGTCGCTGTTGCGATGTTGGAACAGTCGGCGACCCTGGAGGTCATGCTGGCACATCGTGCCGAACAATTTTTTCACGGCTGTCGGCACCAGCACAAATGGCTGGTTCAACTTCCGAAATGCCAGATGAAAGGTCTCCTTGTCTCCGTGAATGATTCGGTAGAAGAAATCCGAGTGCTCGTTCATCCACAGGGCCAGTGCGAGCGCCCGCCAGCAGGCGCGCTTGTTCACGACCATTTGCCCGCTTTCAAACTCCGCATGGACGGGCCGCGCCAGGCCCAGCAAATCCCACATCTGTTTCGTTTTTTCGAACTGTCCGAGGTCCGGCCAAAAGATGGCGCCCAGCTTCCGATATTCCGGTTCGTCGAACAGGTATTCCGGATTCGCCACCGGCACGTTGTCCGCATCCAGGTAGAGCACTTCTTCATAGGGTGAATGGAGGACTGAGTAACTCTTGAGTTCCCAGCCACCCAGGATGCGACAGGGAATGGTCTGGCGCAGCTTGCTGGCGTCCACGCACTCCACGCCCAAGGGTGCCAGCAGGGCCGCCATCCGGGCGTCCATTTCGCGTTCGCCGAGGTGCCATACTTGAATGGGCAGCGTGCAACCGTGCTGCCGGAGGAGGTTCACGCAAACCCACGCGCAGGTGAACAGGCGACAACCGCCGGCCCCGATGACGATGCCACGCCCGCGAAAGTGTGAGGGGCATTCTGGAATGGTGCGAATGAATTGAGCGCAAGCAAGGCGCACGTTCCCCGAAGTGAGCGGCAGACGGTCGAAGGGATTGTTCCGGGTCGCCCGAATACCTTTGCGGGCGGCCTGGCTTTGAGCGCGCGCCAGATAGGCGAGCATCCCGCCTTGGTAATAAGATTCAATCCGGTGAATGACCTCTTCCGCTGAGATCATGTCCAGGCAACGCGGCAAATCGTTGACCACGTCCAGGCACAGGTGTTTCGGATCGTCCCGCTCGTCTCCGTCGCCCAAGGGCGCGATGCGATCCCGCCAGCAGCCCGTGCGCGCGCAGCATTTCAACGCGCCAATCGTATGCAGGAACTGGTGCCCCGGATATTGTTCCCAATGGACCGGTTCCCGCCCGCCGGCAACCACGACGCAGGGGCGCAGCCCTTTCGGATTTCGTTTCCATTCCACCGCCGCCGCCAGGTGCATCGCGCAGGTAATCGGGCAGAGCACACCATCCGCGTGGTGAACCAGCCGGATGAGTTCCCGCAGCGTCGTCCGTCCTCGCAGATCAATAACCCCATTTAACTTTGGATGGTGATGTCCCTGCTGGCCCACTTGCGCGAACACGATCTTTCCCTTGAAATGATCCACGACCCGCTGGTATCGCTCCGCACTCCACCACTTCACGGTCACGTCGTACTTGCCACCCGCCGTCAGAATCCAGAACGGCGTGTCCTCGCGGGTCAATTCGTGAACCTGCGAATGCCACGCCTTTTCCTGCGCCGACAAATGAATGTCGCCTTGATACCGTGTGAGCCGGATGCGCCGCCCCAGCCGGTCATTCAGAAACTCAAGGTAACCGTGCAGGCAATGGCAGGGCGTGTCATCGCACTGGTTGATGAGCGGATACTCGCAATCGAGTATCTCGACTCCCGGTGCCGACTCGTCCAGCGGCGTCAGGTGGGGATTGTTCTGCCACAAGTCCGGACACCGTGTTCGCACATCCGTGACGAACTGTCCTGGATAGCAGGCGTGCAAATCCCTCACCGCCGCCGTCAGCATGACGATGTCTCCGGGTGATAGGCTGCACTTGAGGATGAGCTTTTTCATCGTTCTGCCCGCACCACAAAATGCTCCGGCGGTTGTGTGTCGGGAAGTAGCTTTTATGATCCTACAGGGCTGGTCCCGTTCAAGCGAGCTTTTTTGCCTCTACTTTCGGTGGTTTTTCAATGGCGGAGAGTCATTCGGTTACAGATCCAGTGGCTTGAAGTTCTGGCTGATTACTGAAGCAGATCGCGAAGTTACCACCAGCTTGCTGCCGGAAGACCACGGACGGTGCCCACTTTTGTTCTGCGTGCCGTGTTTTTGTTGCGTCAGCCTATTGGTTTTTCCGGTGCCCCATGCTAAGAAAGCAGACGAAGACAGCGGCCTGGAGTTGAGTCGGGCTGTTTTTTAATGGAGGAACAATGGAAGCATTGAGTTTCGATGAATTTCCTATGCAAAAAACAAAACAAAAACCCATCCATGAAGTCCGGTTCGGGGCCATCAAGGCCGCCGTCTGGAAAAATGACACCGCGAGTGGCGTGCGTTACAACGCCACCTTGAGCCGCCTCTACAAGGACGGCGACGACTGGAAATCCACCGACTCGTTCGGGCGCGATGACCTCCTCGTCCTGGCCAAAGTGGCGGACCAAGCCCACTCCTGGATCTGCGCGCAGAGCCAGGAACCAGCCGAACCGCAAGGCTGAACAGTGCAAAGCCGACCGGCCCTCAAAAGCCGGTCGGCTCCTGCGCTGCGGTTTTTGTCAGAAGGTTTTGCGCTTTGTGGATTGTGCCGGCAAACAATTCTCACTTCTACACTCGCAGTGTTCTTGTCACCGGTTCAGCAGCGCGGCAGGGGACCCGGCCTCAAACGGTCGCCAGAGTATCTGGTTCGGATATGGACGAGGG
>JANNEF010000022.1:0-27652 GCA_031378375.1 Verrucomicrobiota bacterium
GATTGAACAGCGTATTCAGCGCGGTCAAACGCAAAGCCCGAGGCTATCGCAGCCGCGAGTATATGACCGCCATGCTCTACTTCGTCGCCGGCAAACTCAACATACCTTCGCTATGCAGCCACTGAAAGTAGCGAGGAACCAGATTTACCCGCTGGCCGCCACCTCTACCCGATACATAACCCCTTGATAAACGCCCCCCGCCCGCCACCGTTCCTTCCTGCGAACACGGCTCAGACTGCCAGGTCACCCGGCAAATAGTTGCCTGCCGTCACACCCTCTCCACACACTGCGGCCCCTCATTCTGCGCGTTGCTCACGTAGGGGCTGACTTCGTAACACCGCATCCCGTCTGCGGGGTACGGCTTGAGCAGCGACTTCAAGCCCTCCACGTTCTTGAACTCCGCATCCAGCCACCGCTCGTAATCCTCCGCCTTCAGAATCACCGGCATCCGGTTGTGGATCTGCCGTGTCAACTCGTTCGCTTCCGTCGTGATGATCGTGAACGAGTCCAGGTCCGCCCCGTCCGGTTTCTTCCACCGTTCCCACAGCCCCGCAAAGGCGAAGGGCTGCCCGTCCCTGAGCGTGAACCGGTGCGGGCGCTTCACCGGCACCGCCGCCAGCCACTCGTAAAAACCGTCCGCCACCACCAGACACCGCCGCTTTTTGAACGCCGCGCGGTAGGCGGGCTTTTCCGCCACCGTTTCGGCCATCGCATTGATGGTTTTGTAACCGAACTTCTCGTCCTTGGCCCAAAACGGAATCAGCCCCCAGCGCATCTCCTTCACCACGCTCTCCCCGTCCCGCACCACCACGGGCGCAAGCTGTGACGGCGCGATGTTGTAGCGCGGCCCACCCGACAACCTGAAGCCGAACGCCATGCGCGCTCCGGCCTGCTTTTCTTCCAACGTCAGCGTGTAACGGCCGCACATGCCCGCAGCGTAGGCCCGCCGCTTTCCGGTTGCAACCAGTGGCTTCCTGCTTACACTCCTAATCCAAGCGATGCCCCATCTCTCATGGAACGAAGTCCGCGACCGCGCCATCCGCTTCTCGCGCGAACACGCCGGCGATCGGTCCGAGCGCGCCGACAAACAGACCTTCTACAACGACTTCTTCGACGTCTTCGGCATCCCGCGCCCTTCCGTCGCCTCCTTCGAGCGCAACGTCCGCAACCTCCAGGGCCATCTCAACGCCATTGACCTCCTCTGGCGCGGCGTCCTCCTGGTCGAACACAAGAGCTTTGGGCAAAGCCTGGAGGCCGCTGAGACCCAGGCCTTCGGTTACATCGAAGACCTCACCCGTGAAGGCCGTCTCGACGAGATTCCCCGTTTCGTCCTTGTCTCCGACTTCGCCCGGTTCGTCCTCTATGATTTGATGCCGGTCGAGCCGCCGGCCGCCACCCCCACCGGCCGGCGGCCCAGTTCCCGGGTCAGCTTCACTCTCTCCGAGTTCCCCCGGAACATCCGCGCCTTTGCCTTCATGCTGGGGCAAACCCGCGTGCGCCTGGACCCCGAGGATCCCGCGAACGAAAAAGCCTACGCCCGCATGTGCCAGTTGCACGATGCCCTGCTGGCCGGAGGTTTTGCGGGGCACGAGCTGGAGCGTCTCCTCGTCCGCATCCTCTTCTGCCTGTTCGCGGAGGACACCGGCATCTTCGCTCCCGATTCCTTCACGCAATTCATCCGCACCTGGACCCGCGAGGACGGCGCGGATTTGGGCCAGCACCTGAATCATCTCTTTGAAGTCCTCGACACCGCGCCCGCCGACCGCCAGCGCGGGCTGGATGACGACCTCGCCGCCTTCCCCTACGTCAACGGCCTGCTCTTCCGCGAGCGCCTGCGCACTCCCATTGCCAGCAGCGCCATGCGCGCCTCGCTGCTCTACTGTTGCGAATTCTCCTGGGCGCGCATCTCCCCCGCCGTCTTCGGCTCGCTCTTCCAGGGCGTGATGGAAGACCGCGCCCGCCGACAGCAGGGCGCCCACTACACCAGCGAGCGCGACATCATGAAGGTGCTCCGCTCCCTGTTCCTCGACGCACTCCGCGCCGAATTCGAGCAACTCAAGCGCGACCGCTCCACCCGCCGCCGCGCCAGCCTCGAAGCCTTCCACCAAAAACTCCGCTCCCTCAAATTCCTCGACCCCGCCTGCGGCTGCGGCAACTTCCTCGTCCTTGCCTATCGCGAACTGCGCCTGCTGGAGGTGGAAGTCCTCAAGGAAATCCACGGCGCGGAACAGCAGGAGTTGGACGTACGCAACCTCTGCAAGGTGGACGTGGATCAATTCCACGGCATCGAATACTCCGAATGGCCCGTGCGCATCGCCGAGGTGGCGATGTGGCTCATGGACCACCAGATGAACGCGCAAGCCGCCGAAGCCTTTGGCCAAAGCTTCGACCGCCTGCCCCTTCGCGCCTCGCCCCACATCGTGCAGGGCAATGCGCTGCGGCTGGATTGGAACGCCGTGCTGCCGCGTGAGCAGTGCAGCTACGTGCTGGGCAATCCGCCGTTCGTCGGCGGAAAATTCCAGAGCAAGGAACAGCGGGCGGACATGGACGCAGTCGTGGGCGATGCCGACAGCGGCGGGCTGCTCGATTACGTCACCGGCTGGTATTTCAAGGCGGCGGACTACATTCAGGGCACGCGTGCAGTCGTCGGTTTTGTCTCCACCAATTCCATCAGCCAGGGAGAACAGGCGGGCGTGATGAGCAAGCTGTTTTATGAGCGCCGGAGGATGACGATCCGGTTTGCCCACCGCACCTTTGCCTGGGAAAGCGAAGCGCGCGGCAAAGCACATGTTCATGTTGTCATCATCGGTTTTGCCGCGTCCGACGCGACCGGCAAACAAATCTACGATTACGAGGGGAAGACGATGACGGTCACGCCCGCGCAAAACATCAGCCCTTACTTGGCGGAGGGGCCGAACATCGCTATGACCAATCGTTCCCGTCCGCTCTGCGCCGTCCCGGAAATGGGCATCGGCAACAAACCCATCGACGGCGGCAACTACCTTTTCACCCCGGCGGAGAAGGCGGAATTTCTGCGCCAAGAACCGGAAGCCGCCCCGTTCTTCCGCCGCTGGATCGGCTCCGAGGAATTCATCAACGGGATCGAACGCTGGTGTTTGTGGCTCGGCGACTGCCCTGCGGCGCAGCTTGGCCGGATGCCCCTGGCGCTGGCCCGCGTGCAGGCCGTGAAAGAATTCCGACTGAAAAGCACGAGTGCCCCGACCAGAAAACTCGCCGCCACGCCGGGCAGGTTTCACGTCGAGAGTTTTCCGGCCCGCTCCTACCTGGTCGTCCCCAAGGTGAGTTCGGAACGTCGCACCTACATTCCCATCGGCTTCATCAAGCCGGAAATTCTGAGCGGCGATGCGCTGCAAGTCGTGCCGGACGCCACGCTCTACCATTTCGGAGTCCTGACCTCCGCCATGCACATGGCCTGGGTGCGGCAAGTCTGCGGGCGGCTCAAGTCCGATTACCGCTACTCGAACCGTCTCGTCTATAACAACTATCCGTGGCCGGTCACGCCGAAGGAAAAGCAAACGGCGAAGATCGTCGAATGTGCCCGGCGGATTCTCGAACTGCGGGTGGAGTTCGGCGATGGCCGACTCGGTTTTTTGCCCGCCAAAAAATCAGCCGGAGAGCCGGCCACTCTGGCTGATCTTTACGATCCCGTGCGAATGCCAAAGGATTTGCTCCGCGCCCACACCGAGTTGGACCGTGCCGTGGAGAAATGCTACCGCCCCGAGCCCTTCCACTCCGACCGCGAGCGCGTGGAACACCTTTTCCGCCTCTACGAACAACTCACCGCCCCCCTCTTGCCCGTTACTCCGCGTAGCCGTAATCGGCGTCAATTACCTTCATCAGCGGCTTTACGCCGCACAAGCCGACGAACCCCGGGCCTGCCCGCCCAGCCACCACCCGAGTGATTGCAGGAGTATCTCAAAGAAATCTTCGACTAACAGGAGCAGGCACGCGCGCGATATTGTGTCCCCGCAATGGGGCAGCTTTTTCCCGTTTCGGGCCGCAGCCGGCATTCGATCCGATGTCTGAAACCGTCGTGTGAAAGGAGCAGTTTTTGCCCGGGGAGGGTCGCGGGGATGCTGTTTTTCCTCAAAAAACCGCTGAAATGCCTCCCACGGTTGCTGAAATGGCACCAAAGGTTGCTGAAATGGCGCCCACGGCTGCTGAAATGGCGTCCACAGGATGCTGAAATGGCATCATCGGTCGCTGAAATGACACCGTCGGTTGCTGAAATGGCGCCAACGGTGGCTTGGGGAGGCGTTTCAGCGCCTGTGGGTGGCTCCCCAGCGCGGGTGTGCGGCAGCTTTTGCCGCGGTTGCGGCGGCTTATGGCGCGGGTGCGGCTCCTCACGGCGCGGGGTGGTACCCTTTGAGAACGGCGGCGGGGCCGCAGCGGCCCGGGGTCTGCCCCGGACGGCCTCGCGCGACCCAACCGCGAGGCACTGGCTGGCGTGAACGGCGTGCCGTCAGCCCAATATTCCCTTCACCAACTCTCCCGCAATCCCCGTCAGCCGCGCGTCCAGTCCCTGGAACTTCACCGTCAGCCGCTTGTGATCGATGCCCAGCAGGTGGAGCATCGTGGCGTGCAGGTCGTGGACGCTCACCACGTCTTCGACGGAGCGGTAGCCAAGCTCGTCGGTGTTGCCAAACATCATTCCCGGCTTCACCCCGCCGCCAGCGAGGAAGATGGAGAAGGCGAGAATGTGATGGTCGCGTCCACTGCCCTGCCCCATGGGCGTGCGACCGAACTCGCCGCCCCACAGGATGAGCGTGTCGTCCAACAGGCCGCGTTGCTTCAAATCCTTGATCAGCGCGGCGCTCGCCTGGTCGGTCGCCTTCGCGGCCTTGGGCATTTCCCGCTCGATCTCGCCGTGATGATCCCACGCGCGATGGTAGAGCTGGATCATCCGCACGCCGCGCTCGGCAAGGCGGCGGGCCATCAGGCAGTTGGAGGCGAAGCTGCCGTCGCCCGGCTCCTTCACGCCGTACAGGTCGAGCGTCTCCTTGGACTCGTTCTTGAAGTCGGTCAGTTCGGGCACGGAGCTTTGCATTCGGAACGCGAGTTCATACTGCGCGATGCGCGTCTGGATCTCGGGATCGACATGGTCCTCGGCGAGAATGCCGTTGAGCCGGTTGATCTCCTCGACGACCTGCCGCTGCGTGCTCTGGCAGACGCCCTCGGGATTGCCGATGTAATGCACCGCGTCACCCTTGGACTGAAACTGGATGCCTTGAAATTTGCTGGGGAGAATTCCGCTCGACCACTGCCGCGCCGAAACCGGCTGCGCCCCGGAACCACCTTGCGACGTGAAGACGACGAAGCCCGGCAGGTTGTCCGTCTCCGCGCCCAGCCCATAGAGCAGCCACGAACCCATGCTGGGCCGGCCCTTGATGATCGAGCCGGTGTTCATGAAGGCGTGCGCCGGGTCATGGTTGATCTGCTCCGTCTGCATGGACTTGATCACGCACAACTCGTCCGCAACCTCCTGGAGATGCGGGAAGAGATTCGAGATGGTGACGCCGGACTTGCCGCACTGCTTGAACTCGGTGAACGCGCCGCGCGCCTTCAATTCGGTATTCTGGAGCTGGGCGAGTTGCTGGCCCTTGGTGAACGACTCGGGAAACGCCTTGCCATCGAGCTGCTTCAACTCCGGCTTCCAGTCAAACGTCTCCAGATGCGACGGCCCGCCCGCCATGCAAAGATGGATGACCCGCTTGGCCTTGATGGGGAAATGCGGCGGATGAACGATGCCCGTCCATTTGCCGGGCGCGGCCGGCGGTTGGACAGCGGCGAACAGCTTCGGGTCCATCAAGCCCGCCAGCGCCAGACCGCCAAGACCATAGGCGGAGCGGCGGAGGAAGGTGCGGCGGTTGACGCTGAGGGCGAATTGGGTGGGGTTGAGGTTCATAAAGGCGAAACACCAAACATCAAAAATCAAACATCAGATAAACACCAAGCGCCAAACAGCAAACAGCAAGCGGCGCGCATCGGTACGTCGTCGTCGCAGCAGAGACCGGCGTCCGTGTTGGAGCTTGGTGTTTGCTGTTTCTCTGATGTTTGAAGTTTGGTGTTTGATGTTTCATTTTCATCGCTTGTACATGCTGGCGAGAATCCTCAGCAGTTCCGTCGCTTCACGCCAAAGCTCCCGCGCTTCCCCCGCCAGCGCTGGTTCCGAGGCGGCAATCATCCGCAGAAAGAATCGCGTCTCCTTGGCCTCCTTCACGCAGCGGCTCACCGAGTGGCGAAAGTCCTTTTTGGAAAGGCTGTCGTTGGCCTCGCAGTAGTTGGCTCCGACGCTCGTCCCCGCGCCCACGATCTGATCGATCAGGCGGTCGTTGCTCGGATGACGCGGAATCGTCTTTGAAAAGCGCACAATCCGCTCCCCGAACACGGCGGTTCGCTCCTCCAAATCAAACGGATGACGCGCTGATTTCTCCTTTGGCGTCGCTTCGTCCTTCAGCATCCACGGCGCACTCTTGCTTGGCGGATAAGTCGTAACCGAGTGCCATCCTTCAACCAGCGGCACCGTTTGGAGCTTGGTGTTTGCTGTTTCTTTGATGTTTGAAGTTTGATGTTTGGTGCTTCTCATCATCAGTAACGCGTGATCGTTTCCTGCAAATTCAGAACCACCCGGCAGACTCCCGTCCACGCACCGAGTGCAATGGCGTCCATTTCTTTCGGCGAAGGCGCGAGTCCAACCTTGGTGAGCTTCACCGCTTCGTCCTGGTCCTCGGCGAAGTGCCGGCGTTGCGCGGCGAGAAAGTTTTTCAGCGACGCCAGTTCCTTCGGCTTGACGGAGCGACCGAGCGCCTGCTGAAAAGCCAACTCCAGCCGCGCGTCATCGGTATTCGCTTTCGACTGCAACAGATTCACCGCCCAGACGCGCGCGGCTTCCACGAACGTCGGGTCGTTGAGCAGCGTGAGCGCCTGTTGCGGCGTGTTGGAGAGGTTGCGGGCGGCGGTGCATTCCTCGCGCGCGGGGGCGTCGAAGTTCGCCAGCATCGGATGCAGAAACGTCCGCTGCCAGTGCGAGTAAAGGCCCCGGCGATATTGCCGGTGATCCTGGCTGGCCGGATAGTCACGGTCGGGGAATTGGAGATTCGCGTAGTAGCCACCGGGCTGATACGGATGCGCGCTGGGGCCGCCGAGATCGAGATTAAGCAACCCGGCGATGGCGAGCGCATTGTCGCGCACGAACTCCGCTTCGAGGCGGCGCGGATTCTGCGAGGCGAGCAGCCGGTTGTTCGGGTCCAGATCGCGCAATTCCGCCCGCAGGCTGGCGCTCTGCTGGTAGGTCGCCGAGGTGACCATGAGCCGGACGATGTGTTTCACGTCCCAGGCCCCCTGCCCTGGCCCGCTGGGTTTTTGACGGTGAGCCAGGCCGGCCATGAATTCCGTCGCCAGCCAGTCGAGCAACTCCGGATGACTGGGCGGCTCACCTTGGGAACCAAAGTCGTCCACGGGATTCGCGAGGCCGTTGCCGAAGAATTGTTTCCACAGCCGGTTCACCACCACGCGCGCGGTCAGCGGATTCTCCGGCGACACGATCCACCGCGCGAGGTCGAGGCGCGTGAGGCGGTTGGTTCCCGCAGATTTCGGTTGGGGCAGGAAATGCGGCGGGTGCGGCTCCACGATTTCACCGGACTCGTTCTGCCAGTTGCCGCGCGGCAGGACCCGAGTAATCTCGGGCTGCCAGCTCACGGTGACGAGCGTGGGCGATTTGCCGTCGCGGCACTCGACGATGGCGCGATGAAGCTGCTTGTACTCGGCAAAGGCCTCCGGGTCCGGCGCGGTGCTGGCGAGCCAGCTCGCTTTCGCGGCAGCCGGCGCAAGGAGGTCCGGATCGATCTGGCCGAAGGAAGTCTCGCGACCGCGACTGCCACCCGGCACGACCGGCGATACGCTCACGCGCAGGCAACCCAGTTGATTCGTCTTCAGCGTCACGACCAGCGTGTCGCCGTCCTTCGCCAACACGGGCGGGTCGAGCAGCCACACGCCGGTTTGTTTCTGATTCGGCAAGCTGCGCCCGACCCTCCACACGTCGGCGATGCCAAGCGTCTCAAAGCCGTTGGCATATCGTGGTTCCTTGTGGTCCGCGTCGGCGTGGTGGAAGGCAAGTTTCGTCTCCTTCCGATCACCGGTGCGCTTGAGCGTGGCGGAGAGTTGGATGGTCGCACTCTTGTTCGCACCACGAAAAATAGTGCCGCCGTGCCGGTCGTGCGGGAGAAGTTCCAGACGGATGGCAGACACCCAGCCGGCACCGAGTCGGATCGAGATGGGAGCGGTGTCCTTGCTCTTGCCATCGAAGAGGAGTGAGCCGTCAGCCTGGACGGTGAAGTTTGTCTTCATGGTCACGTTGGTTTTCAACGTCACCACCTCGGTACCGGCTGGCACCGCGTCCGGCGGCGCGGCCACCCGGTTGGTGCTGACCAGGCGGTTGGTGGTGACCACCACGAGGGCGGGTGGCGTCAACCAACCGTCAGGCGATTGCTTCAACGCGGCGGCGGCCTCCATTTTCCACGCGTCGAACGGCGCGCGCGGTTTTCCGTCGGCCTGCTTCAGCGTCGCGTCCGCCAGTTCCGCGATCTGCGCGCGCAGCTTCGTGATGCGCTGCTGGAGGTACGGACTCTCCACCAGTTCCTCGGGCGGGAACGGATGATCGTTGCTCCACCCTTTGAGGTCGGGATTGGGCGTGTACTTGTAGTCGTTGTAAACTCCCCACTCCCTCACGTCGGCGAAGAACGCCTTCAGCGAGTAAAAGTCCCTGGTCGTGAAGGGATCGAACTTGTGGTCGTGGCATTCCGCGCAGCCGACCGAAATGCCCATCCATGTCGTACCGACGGTGCGCGCGCGGTCGGCCCCGTACTTCGCGAGATATTCCCTGGGCTGCGCGCCGCCTTCGCGCGTGACCATGTTCAGGCGATTGAAGCCGGTGGCGATCCGTTGCTCGACCGTGTTGTCCGGCAACAGGTCGCCCGCGAGTTGTTCAATGGTGAACTGGTCAAACGGCTTGTTCTGGTTGAAGGAGTTGATCACGTAATCGCGGTAGGGGAAGACGTTCGCGTTCTGGTCACCGTGATAGCCGACCGTGTCGGTGAAACGAACGACATCCAGCCAGGGCACCGCCATGCGTTCGCCAAAGTGCGGCGAGGCGAGCAGCCGATCCACCTGCCGCTCGTAAGCGTCAGCCGATTTGTCCTGCACGAACGCCGCGACTTCCTCCGGCGACGGCGGCAGACCGGTGAGGTCAAGGCTCAGTCGGCGCAGCAGTGTGCGCCGGCCGGCTGTCGGCGACGGCGGAATCTTTTGCTCCACCAACTGCGCGAGGATGAAGGCGTCAACGGGGTTCGCGACCCTGGACTTTGGACTTTGGACCTTGGGCACAACTGGCCGCACCGGCGTGATGTAGGCCCAATGCGGCTCGTACTTCGCGCCTTCGCCAATCCACCGCTGGAGCGTTTGCTTCTGTTCCGCCGTGAGCGTCTTGTGCGCCTCCGGTGGCGGCATCATGTCGTCTGCGTCGGTGGTGAAGATGCGCTTGACCAGTTCGCTCGCGTCCGGTTTGCCCGGCACGAAGGCTTCCTTGGCCAGGGCTTCCTCGCGGAGGTCGAGCCGCATTTTGCCTTTGCGATGATTCTTGTCCGGCCCGTGGCAGTAGAAACATTTGTCGGAGAGAATGGGCCGCACGTCGCGGTTGTAACTGACCGGCGCGGCGGCCCGGAGGCTCGCACCAGTTAAGAGGAACCAGGCCACGCCCAACCAAATCGCTTGTCTGATTCTCTGGACCATAGTGAGAAAGACGATGACCGGGCGCGGTTTATTCCGCAACTGAACAAAGCCATCGTTCTCGAAGACGGCGAAGTACCCACAACACACCCCGCGCGCGATCAGGCTTTCCGGCTGTTTTGCACGATCTGGGTGAGGCGGTCGCCTTCGATGTCGGTCTTGATTTGCACCCACACGGGGAAATGGTCGGAGATCTGAAAGCTGAACTGGTCTCGCGTATAGTTGGCCTTCGGAAAGAGCTTCTTGATGAACGCGTCGTTGTCGTAAAAGTCCACCGTGCCGCCACCATTGCTGAAACGCTTGGCGTGCGTGGGCAGGTGCAGGATTTGATCGTAGCGCGCGTCCTTGCCAAGGTTGCTGCCGGGCATCACCTGGTCGCCGGCCTTGAGGTTTACGAGCACGTCGGGGATGCGCAGCCCGCGGCTGGTCAGGGCCTGGAAGAGCTTGTCGTTGATCTTCGGGATGTTGAAATCGCCCATCACAATGAGGTCTTTGTCTTCAAAGGCTTTGGACTCGGAACGTTTCTTAATCCAGTCGGCGAGCATTTGCAGTTCGGCCTGGCGCCCTTGAAGGCTGTCACCCCAGCGGGTGTGGGTGGCGAGGGCGAGGAAATCGAAGTTGCCGGCGCGGAAGGAGCAAAGGTAAGGCGCGCGCCAAAAGGACTGGGTGGCGAGATATTCGGTGGCTTTCTTCTCGCGCGGCGCGTCCACCTCGGCGGCCAGGCCGTTGAAGATCACGGCCCGCGTGTCGTAGAGGAAGCCGGTGCGCTCACGGTTGCCACCGTCGTCCTCAATCCAGTCGGAATAAACGATCTTCCAGCTCGAGCCGAGATACTTAAGCGTTCGACCAAGGTCGGAGAGGTCGTCGCGCAGTTCGACGAGGCCGACGAGGTCGAACTGGCCGAGAATTTCGGCGAGATAGTGAATGGCGGCCTCAGTCCGGGGGGACTTGCCGAATTCGCGGATGTTCCAGATGGCGACGTTGATGGACTCGTCGAGTTTGGAGGACGGAATGTTTGCCGCCGCAATGCGCTTTTTGAGGGCGAGTAGTCCTTGGGCAATCTCCGGTGTGACTTTTCCATGATGCATGGCGAACTTGTAATGGGCGGAAAAACCAAGGTCAAATTCAAAGCGGCACCAGCAGCGGCAAGCGAGGTGATTGCCAAGAGTGAAGCCGATGTGCCTGCCCAAAAAAATACCACCGTGGCCCCAGGCTTTTCATTGTCCGCGCCGACCGCTCTAATGCACTCATGGCAACGCTGCACATTGAAACCGTCCAATCCCTCGACACTCCCGAGCTGGAGTTATATCGCACGCTCAAGCGCCCCGAGGAACACGAGCGGGCCGGTGTGCTCGTGGCCACAAACGAAAAGGTTGTGCGGCGACTGCTGGCAAGCCGCTTCCCGGTTGTCTCCGCGCTGCTTACGCCCGCGTGGCTGGAAAAGCTCGAAGCCAGCCTGCGCGCGCGCCCGGAAGCGGTTCGCGTTTACGTCGGTGACAGGGCACTGCTGGAAACCATCACCGGCTATCAATTGCACCAGGGCGCGCTGGCCGTCGCGAAAATCCCGCCACAACCGGGTTTTGAAGTATTACTCGAAACCGCGTCGCGCCCGCTCCTGATCGCCGCTGTCGAAGGCATTGCCAGTGCTGAGAATCTCGGGGCGGTCGTGCGGAACTGCGCGGCCTTCGGCGTGTCTTTCCTGATCGTGGGCGAGACTTGTGGCAGCCCGTTCCAGCGCCGCGCCGTGTCTGGGTCCATGGGCACCATCTTTGAGCAACCGGTGGCGCAGGTGGACCACCTGGTGACAAAGCTGGCGGCCTTGCGGGCGCGAGGCGTGCGATGCCTGGCGGCGCATCCCCGGCCCGGCGCGCAGAAATTGCGCGCCGTGGACCTGCGGGGGGATTGTTGCCTCGTATTCGGCGCGGAAGGACCGGGACTCACCGAGGCGGTGCTGGCCGCGTGCGATGACATGGTGGAAATCCCCATGCCCTCGCACATGAATTCCCTGAACGTGGCCGCCGCCACTGCGGTATTCCTCTACGAAGCGACCCGACAGCGGAGTTGATGGGCGGGGCGCAAGGCATCCAGCGTTGACGCCTCGCTCGACCCCGGCCCGCCGTTGACTGGCAACGAGCCGGGCACACGGGCGCGACGAGCCGTTCTTTTGGTTTGCGACGGCGCGGGTGCCTGAATACTTTTGCCTACAGATGCCGCGTGGCATCGCCACTGCTTTGCAAAGTCGTAAGTTATGAGAAAAGAACCGCTATTAGCGAATGAGTTGACCGAAGTCATCGCCGGCCTCAACCGGCTGGCCCGCAATCTCTGGTGGACGTGGAACCAGGAGGCGCAGGAAATTTTCCAGGAACTTTCCCCGCGCGGCTGGCAGAATCTCTACCACAACGCCGTGGCCATCCTGCACGAAGTGTCCGATTACGAATTGCGCGTGCGCCTGCAGGATCGCGACTTCGCGGAGCGCGTCCGCTACGTGTTGAAGTCGTTTGATGAGTACTTGAACGACCAGGAAACCTGGGGGCGCGCCAACGCCCCGGCCCTGCTGACCAATCCCGTCGCCTATTTCACCGCCGAGTTCGGCTTTCACGAAACGCTGCCCATCGCCGCCGGCGGCCTGGGCATTCTCGCGGGCGACCACGCGAAGTCCGCGAGCGATCTCGGCCTGGGCTTCGTCGGCATCAGCCTGTTCTACCGCGAGGGTTACTTCCAGCAGTCCATCAATCACGACAACTGGCAGGTGGATTATTACACGCATCTGCATCCGAAGAATCTGCCCATCGAGCCGGTGCTCGACGCCAAAGGCGACCCGGTGGTGTGCGAGGTGGACATCGGCATGAACCGCGTGGCCTTCAAGGCGTGGCGCGTGAACGTCGGCCGCTGCCCCGCCTACCTGCTGGACACCAACCTGCCGCAAAACGAGCAGCACGATCGCGATCTGACACTGCGGGTGTACGGCGGCGACAGCACCACGCGCATCATGCAGGAAATTTTGCTGGGCATCGGCGGCGTGCGGTTGCTGAGGGCGCTGGGCGTCAAGCCGTCCGTGTTTCACATGAACGAGGGGCACGCGGCCTTCCTCGCGCTGGAACTGGCCCGCGAAAAGTTGCTGGCGGGAAAGAAATTCACCGACGCCCTGGCGGAGACGAAGCAGCAGTGCATCTTCACCACGCACACGCCGGTCGAGGCAGGCCACGACCGCTTCAGCGCCAGCCTGATGAATTACGCGCTGAACAAGATGCAGACGCAACTCAAGCTCAAGCCGGAGGAATTGATGGCACTGGGCCGCGTGCGGCCCGACGACAAGGACGAGCCGTTCTGCATGACCGTGCTGGCGCTCAAGGCCGCGCGCGCCGCCAACGCCGTCAGTGAACTGCACGGCCAGGTCAGCCGCGAGATGTGGCAGTGTCTGTTCCCGGGCCGGCGGGAGGCGCACGTTCCCATCGGGCACATCACCAACGGAATTCTTCTCATGGGCTGGATGAAAGGCCCGGTGCGTCGCTTCTGGCGTCGCAAGCTCAACGGCAACGGAGATTCCGCGCCACCGTCGCCCATCGCCGGCGAGTCCACCACGTTCTGGCAAACCAAGCCTGGCTCCCGGTGGGAAAGTGAAATCAACTCGCCAGAGTTCTGGCAGAAGATGGCCGACCCGGCGTTCATCAGCGACGAGGAGATTTGGGCGTTGCGTTACAAGCTGCGCCGCGAGTTGATCGAATTCGCCCGCCGCCGCCTGTTGCTTCAGGGCCGCAGTCTCACCCAGGGCGACTTCATCACATTCGACCAGTTGCTCAACCCCGACGCGCTGACGATTGGCTTCGCGCGGCGCTTCGCCACTTACAAGCGCGCGCCGCTCGTCTTTCAGCAATTTGAGAGCATCGTGAAACTCGTGCAGGACAAACAACGCCCCGTGCAATTCATCTTCGCCGGCAAGGCCCACCCGCGCGACGACGAAGGCAAGCGCTACATCCAGCACGTCATTCACCTCAGCAAATTCAGCGAGCTGAAAGGCCACGTCGTCTTCATCGAGAACTACGACATCCACGTCGCGCGCACGATGGTCAGCGGCTGCGATGTGTGGCTCAACAACCCGCGCCGCCCGCTCGAAGCCAGTGGCACCAGCGGGCAAAAGGCCGGCTGCCACGGCTGCCTCAATCTCTCCATCCTCGACGGCTGGTGGCGCGAAGGCTACGACGGCACCAACGGCTTCGCCATCGGCGACGACTCACATCCCGACAGCGTCGAGGAACAGGACCGACTCGACAGCGAGAACCTTTACTCGGCGATGACCGAGCAGGTGATTCCGATGTTCTTCGACCGCGACGCCAACGGCATTCCGCGCAAGTGGATTCAAAAAATCCGCCGCGCGATGGTGACCCTGGTGCCGCAGTTCAACACCTGGCGCATGGTGCAGGATTACACGAAGAAGTATTACCTGCCGAAGTAGTCCCGACCCGCGCCGTTCACTCCCGGGCTTGAGCTTGGTTTGTTCCGGGAGCCGGCGTAATCTCGCCGCGTGACCTGTGACATCAGATCCCGGACGCGCGACGAGTTGGGAATCCAGTTCAAAGACTGGGGCCAGCCGGCTTACCGCGTTGACCAGTTGCTGAACTGGCTTTATGCGCAGCGCGCGACCGGCTGGGACGCGATGACAAATCTTCCGAAGGCGCTGCGCGACCGGCTCGGTGAAACCTTCTCGCTCCGCGCACTCGAACTCGTCCGCAAACAAGGCGCGGGCGACACCACGCAGAAGTTTCTTTGGAAGCTGCACGACGGCGCGTTCATCGAGAGCGTGCTCATCCCCGCCAACCCCGCGCTTTATGGCGAGGCCAGCGACCGCCATACCCTCTGCGTCTCCACCCAGGTCGGCTGCGCCTACGGCTGCAAATTCTGCGCGAGCGGATTGGAAGGCTGGAAGCGCAACCTCGGCGTCGAGGAAATTGTCGAGCAGGTGCTGGCGGTGGAGCGGTGGGCGGCGGCGGAGTCAGCAGTCAGTAGTCCGTTGTCAGTAGCAGCCGCGTCCGCGTTGCTACGGACTACTGACCACGGACTACGGACGGTAAACAATCTCGTCATCATGGGCATGGGCGAGCCGCTCGCCAACTACGACCATCTGTTGAAGGCGCTGAAAATCCTGAACGCCCCCTGGGGCGGCGGCATCGGCGCGCGCAAGATCACCGTCTCCACCAGCGGCCTGGCGCCGCAAATCCGCAAGCTCGCGGACGAGCCGCTGCAATTCCGCCTGGCCGTCTCCCTTCACGGTGCGACCGATGTGACACGCAACAAAATCATGCCCGTGAACCGCAAGTATCCTTTGAGCGAGCTGACCGCCGCCTGCGAATACTACCAGCAGAAGAAGGAGCGCATGATCACGCTCGAATACATCCTCATCGCGGGCGTGAACGATGCGGTGGCCGAAACCAAACCGCTCGCTCATCTCGCCCGCCGCCTCAATGCCAAGGTGAATCTGATCCCCTACAACAAGGTCGAGGACTTGTCGTGGGAACGCCCGACGGAAGCCGCGCAGGAAGCCTTCCTCGCCGCGTTGGAGAAACAGAATGTCACCGCCACGCTGCGCCGCGAGAAAGGCGGCGACATTGACGCCGCGTGCGGCCAGTTGCGATTGAAGACCGAGCGGGGGATGCGCGCGCCGGCGGACGCGGCAAAATGAATGGTTCGTGGGGAAGCGCCGCAAAAGTTTGTTGCGCCGCTTTTGAAGGCCGTGTTATCTCCGCGCGTCCACTTACAACGATTATGAAAACCATCCCCGCCATCCAAACTTTTCTCCTCTCAATGGCGCTCGCTGCTGTCAGCGCCGGCACCATCAAAGCCCAAACGGCGCCCCCCGGTTTCACGCCGCTTTACAACGGCAAGGACCTTGCCGGCTGGCGCGGCGGCGACACATTTGACCATCGCAAGCTGCTCGCCCTGCCCGAGGACAAGCGCGCCGAGCAAATCGCCAAGTGGACGCTGACGATGAGGGAACATTGGCGCGCGGAGGGCGACGAACTGGTCAACGACGGCAAGGGCGCCTACGCGACCACGGAGAAGGATTACGGCGACTTCGAGCTGCTGGTGGATTACAAGACGGTGGCCAAGGCCGATTCGGGCATTTACCTGCGCGGCGTGCCGCAGGTGCAGATTTGGGACTACACCGAGGACGACGGCGGCAAGATGGGCCGGACGAAAGGCTCCGGCGGCTTGTGGAACAACAGCCCCGGCGCTCCCGGCAAGGATCCACTCGTGCTCGCCGACAAGCCGCTTGGCGAGTGGAACAAGTTTCGCATCCTCATGACCGGCGCGCGGGTGAGCATCTGGCTCAACGACCAACTCGTGGTGAACCACGCGCTGCTGGAAAATTATTACGACCGCAAGGCACCGGTGCCGGCGAAGGGACCGATTCAACTCCAGACGCACGGCGGGGAGATTCGCTGGCGCAACGTGTTCATCCGCGAGATCGGCGCGGCGGAGGCGAACAAGATTCTTTCCGCAAAGGGCGACACGGGGTTCCAGTCCGTTTTCAACGGCGAGAATTTCACCGGCTGGGATGGCCCGGTGGGCGAGTACGACGTGAAGGAGGGAGCAATCGTCTGCAAACCGGGCAAGGGCGGCACGATTTACACGAAAGAGGAATACGCCGACTTCGCCGCGCGGCTGGAGTTCAAGCTGCCGTCCGGCGGCAACAACGGACTGGCACTCCGCTACCCCGGCAAGGGCGACACCGCCTACGTGGGCATGTGCGAACTCCAGGTGCTCGACAACGATTCGCCCAAATACGCCAAGCTCGACCCGCGCCAGTATCACGGCTCCGCCTACGGCATGGCGGCGGCGCATCGCGGCTACCTGCGTCCGAGCGGCGAGTGGAATGTGCAGGAAGTGGTCGTGCAAGGCTCGAAGATCAAAGTGGAGTTGAACGGCACCGTCATTCTCGACACCGACCTCGCCACGGTGAAAGAGTTCATGGCCAACTCGCCGCATCCCGGCAAGGACCGCGTGAGCGGTCACTTCGGCCTGGCCGGGCACAACGACCCGGTGGCCTTCCGAAACATCCTCATCAAGAAAATGTGATCACGCGCCACGTGGCACGTCGTTGCACTCCGAGAATCCAATCCATCTCTCCATGAAGTCAGCACTCACCCGCCGCCGGTTTCTCCGTAACTCCGCCCTTGGTGCCGGCGCGCTCTGGCTCGCCGTGCCCTTCCGCAGTTGGGGAAAGATTTCGCCCAACGAAAAACTCAATCTCGGCGTCATCGGTGTCGCGGGGCGCGGCGGTGAAAACCTGCAGGGCGTCGGCGGCGAAAACATCGTGGCGCTTTGTGACGTGGATGACCAGCGCCTCGCCGCCGCTGCGCAAAAATTCCCCGGCGCGACCACCTGCAACGATTTCCGCCGCTTGATTGATCAGAAGGACATTGACGCCATCGTGGTCTCGACGCCCGACCACGCGCACGCGGTCTGCGCGGTCGCGGCCTTGAAGAGCGGACGGCATCTATACTGCGAGAAGCCGCTGGCCCGCACGGTTTCCGAGGCGCGCATCATCACCGAAACGGCGCGCAAGGAGAAGCGTGTCACCCAAATCGGCACACAGATACACGCGGGCAACAACTACCGCCGCGTCGTGGAGTTGGTACAAAGCGGCGCGATAGGCACTGTGGCTGAAGTCCACGTCTGGGTCGCGTCCAGCTACGGCGGCAAGGAGCGCCCGACCGATACACCGGCGGTGCCGCCGCATTTGCACTGGGATTTGTGGCTCGGCCCGGTGGAGCCGCGTCCGTTTCACTCCGAGTATGTGCCCTTCCACTGGCGGCACTGGTGGGCGTTCGGCGGCGGCTCGCTCGCGGACTTCGGCTGCCACTTCATGGACCTGCCGCATTGGGCGCTGGACCTGCGCCACCCGCAGACCATCGAGGTCGTGGACGGCCCGCCCGTTCATGCTGAGTCCACGCCGCCGTGGCTGATCGTCCGCTTCACCCACCCGGCGCGCGGCGACCAACCGCCGGTGAAAGTGACCTGGTATCACGGCGGCAAGCATCCATCGCTGCTCACCGAGGAGCAGTTCAAGCAATGGAAGAGCGGCGTGCTGTTCGTCGGCAGCAAGGGCCAGTTGCTCGCCAACTACAGCGCGCATGAGTTGCTGCCGGAAAAA
Organism: Verrucomicrobiota bacterium; assembly: GCA_031378375.1. Classification (GTDB taxonomy): domain Bacteria; phylum Verrucomicrobiota; class Verrucomicrobiia; order Limisphaerales; family JANNEF01; genus JANNEF01. The sequence continues at coordinate 17,957 of JANNEF010000022.1, forward strand.
GATTTTGCCGACTTCAAGCGGCCCGCTCCGTTCATCAAAAACTCCATCGGCCATCATCAGGAATGGATCACGGCCATCAAGAATGGCGGCAAGACGACCTGCCCGTTCGATTACTCCGGCCCGCTGACAGAAACCGCGCTGCTAGGCAACGTGGCCTATCGCGTCGGGAAGAAACTGGACTGGGACGCGAAGAAAATGCGCGCGACCAATTGCCCGGAGGCCGACCAGTTCATCCAGCATCGCTACCGCAAAGGCTGGCGGATTTAGACCGAGCGTGTTTGGAAAGTGGCGCTGGCGCCCTCGCCAGCGACCGTCCTACGGGCACCCCGCCTGCAGTAGCGGCGGCGGGCGGGGCGCCCGCCGGACCAAGGCAGGCGATGGCACCTGCCCCACTCCACTATCTCCGCCGCCACTCCGTCTTGGGTGGCTCCGGCAGGCCTTGCGCCCGCAGCGCGGTGCGGAAGTGCAGCTTCGACACCTTCGCCAGATTCTCCACGCCGTGTTTCGCGATGAACTCCTTCGCCGCCGCGTCCACGGCGGCGGACGCGCCTTTGGGCAGCTTCATTCCAAACTGCTTCGCCAGGCCTGCCAGCCGCGACACGAACTCATGCCGCGCGAGGATGGACGCCGCAGCCACGGCCAGATCCGACTCCGCCTTGTGGCGCTGCACCAGTTCGATTTCGCGGCCCAGTGTCATCAGCGCCTTCGCCACCGTCTCCTTGTTCGACGCGAACTGGTCGCTGATGGCGCGCACGGGCGGTGGCGTCATGCGATGACGCTGGCCCATGAGGTTTTCGATGACGCGCGCGTGGCCCCAGGCGAGGAGCGTGTTCACACTCCGCATTTTGGTGTAGAGCCGGTTGTAGGCTTCGTTGCCGATGGGCACCACGCTGGTCACGCAACCAGGGGTCTCGCGGATCAACTCCGCCAGATCGGCGATTTTTTTGTCGCTGGAGATGTTTTTGGAGTCGCGGACACCGGCATCCTGCCACGCAGTCACGACCGCTTCGTTCACGTAAACGCCCGCGACGCAGAGCGGACCGAAGAAATCGCCCTTGCCGCTTTCGTCCACGCCCAGACGCGGGAGCAACAGGTCGGGATTCAACACCGCTTCGTAGCCAAGCCGCGCCTGCTTCAAAATCTCCGGCTCCAGCACGAATTCGACGAACTCCTGCGTCCCCTTCCCTTGCACGACTAGCTTGCCGCTTTCGTAGAAGACGACATTGAGCTTTTCCTTCTCACCGGCAAAGCGGGCGTAAGGCACTTCGCGCGGCTTGAACGCGTGCTCCTTCAAATACACGCGCAAGGCGGCGGCCTGTTCGTCGTCGAGCTTGCACGTATGGGATGTGAGCGGTTTCACCCGTGAAGCTTTGAGTTTCGGGTTTCGAGTTTCGAGTTCAAAGTTTGCCCGCTCACTGGGTTCCGGCGTAGGCTGCCGCGCGATGCCGGCCAGCAAATCAGTTCCCAATTCAAGGTTCGCATCTGTTGAACCCAGCCAGCTCCGCCGCCTCGTTGCCGGGCTGCTCGGTTGGTTCGCGGAGAACGCGCGCGACCTGCCGTGGCGGCGCACGCGCGATCCTTACGCCGTCTGGGTCTCTGAAATCATGCTCCAGCAAACGCAGGTCAAGACGGTGATTCCTTACTGGGAACGTTGGATGCGCGCATTGCCGACGTTACGCGCTCTGGCGAAGGCGAAACCGGAAAAGGTTTTGAAACTCTGGGAGGGCCTGGGCTACTACACGCGGGCGCGCAACTTGCAGAAGGCGGCGCAGAACATCGTCGCGCAGCATGGCGGGCGGTTCCCGGAAACCTTTCAGGATGTGCTCGCACTGCCGGGCGTGGGCCGCTACACGGCTGGAGCGATTTGCAGCATCGCCTTCAACCAGCCGAAGCCCATCCTCGACGGCAACGTCATCCGTGTGCTCACGCGATTGTTCGGCATCCGGGAGGATCCACGCGAGAAGACAGCCAACGCCCGGCTTTGGCAGTTGGCAGAACAATTTGTTTCGTGCGCCGCGAGGTTTGAACCAACGTTTCGTTCAACCAGCAACTGCTCGCTCCTCAACCAGTCGCTCATGGAACTGGGCGCGCTCGTCTGCACGCCGCGCCAGCCGGGGTGCGCCAGCTGCGTGCTCCGCTCGGAATGCGTGGCGCGACGCGATGGTTTGGTGGAGCAACTGCCCAACCTCGCCCTCCGCGCGGCGTCAACCGCCCGGCACTTCGTCGCGTTCGTGGTGGAGGATCAAGGGCGCTTCCTTGTCCGCCAGCGTCCCACGGGCGTCGTCAACGCGCACTTGTGGGAATTCCCCAACACCGAAATCACGAACGGACCGAGCGACCCCGCGACGGCCGCCAAGGAGCGATTAGGCCTGGACCTCAGCGAGCCGCAGGCGTTCCTGACGGTGAAGCATTCGATCACACGCTATCGGATCGAACAGCGGGTGTACCGGGCACAGTTGCGGCAGCCCGCCACCAGCGGACTCCCCGGTCGCTGGCTGACCGCGCGGAAGCTGACCGCACTCCCCTTTACCGGTGCGCACGGGAAAATCCTGCGTTAGCTGACCGCTACGCCGTCGTCGTGATCCGGTGGGTGGGCTGTGGTTTGCCGGGCTGGAAGAATTCGAGATGCGCCAGCTTAGCCGTCACTCTCACGTCGGTGGCGGCGCAGGCGATGAGGGAAAACTCGACCGCCTCACGTAAAAGTTCCGGGGCAGCTTCTGCACGGATGTTGATGATGAGCTGTCCGCGCTCCAATGGGTCGTGCAACTCCTGCGAGAGTTCGGGCACGAAATCGTTTCGCACCAGATTGATGACGGCAAGACCGCCGAGACCGCCCTCCACATCAAGAGTCATTTTCAAGTGCGCCACCTCCGCGCCATACGTGACCAGCCGGCGCTGAATTTCGGCGGCGAGCCGCTTCAAAAACAGATTGCCATTGAACGCCGCCGTCGCGGTCAACTCCACCGTGGCGTTGAGCCAGCCGAGCAACGCCTCGCCTTCGGCATACACGGCATAGTCCACTTCCATCGCGGCGCGAGACGACTGGTTGGCGGTGGTGATGCGATCAAACCAGGCGTCGAGACCAGTGCCGTTGCGGGCGGACACTTCCAGGACATCAGCCTGGGAAAAGCCTTCGGTGAGCGCCCCGCGCAGCGCCGCCAGTTGCGCCGCGTCGAGCAGCTCGCTCTTGTTGATCACGATGAGGTCGGCTTCCTCCAGTTGTTTGCGGTAGATGTAGCGGACCTTGTCGGAAAACTTCCCCCCCTCGGCGAGCCCAAAGAGCCGTAGTGCCCGGATGGGATCGATAAGCACACTGAGCGGCGCGATGACGAAATCCCCGCCGTAAATGCGCCGCAGCGGGTAGCTCACCGTCGCCACCAGATCGGTGCAACTGCCCACGGGCTCGGCAATGAACACATCCGGTCGGGTGGCCGTTGACAGTTTCTGCGCCGCTTCGACCAGCGAGTTGAAGCGGCAGCAAAAGCAGCCGCCGGAAATTTCCTCCACCGGAAATCCGCGCGAGGCGAGCATCGCGGTGTCCACAAGCCGGCTGCCTTGATCGTTGGTGATGAGACCGACGCGCCGCCCGCGCTCGGTGAGCCATTGCGCAAGCCGGGCGACGGCGGTGGTTTTGCCCGCTCCCAGGAAGCCGCCGATCATGACATAGCGCGCACGGGCGGATGGGGGATTGCAGGCTTGAGATTTCAAATTGTCAGCGCTCATTGGATGTCCTCTCCCTTTTGCTGCGCGAGGATTCGGTCTATGGCTTTGTCGAGCAGATCGCGGTATGCGTGAACGTCCACGCACTTCGCGTCGGGCCGGCCTTTGACGAGGTAGAGCCAGCCGCCGGTGTAAGGTTCCCTGTCCACGAGGTTGATCTTCTCCTTCAACGCCGGATTGCCACCGGCAAACTCACCATCCGCGATGCAGAACAAATCCGAGATGGCCTTGAAGCCCTCGACCCAGCCGATGATCTGCCCAACGTCCACCCGCGTGCCAGGGGCGTGTTCGAAGCCGTGGTCCACCATCTCACCGAGCATTCGCGTGGCGAATTTGGTGAGGCCAACGCGCCAGTGCTCATCATCGTGGCGCGCGATCCAGGCGTGCGATGCGCTGTAGAGATAGTCCACCGGCAGTTGCGTGGCAAAGTGCGAACGCTTGTAGTGGAGTGTTTTTGGCCGCGCGGAATTCATGCGTTGACGGGAGCAGCGTAGCGGCCGACGCCGCGCTGGCAAGCCAGTTAACAAAACGCTGGCCACCCGCGTGCGCCGACCTATCTTCGGCCGAGATGATTTACTTCGACCACAACGCCACGACACCGCTGCTGCCGCAGGCGCGCGAGGCGTGGCTGGAGGCGGCGGAGAAGTTTCCCGGCAATCCCTCCAGCCCGCATCGCGTGGGGGCGCGGGCGGACGCGGCGTTACAAGGGGCGCGGGAACAGCTCGCGGGCTGGCTGGGTTGCGACGCGCATGACATCGTCTGGACTTCCGGCGCCACGGAGTCGAACAACCTGGTGCTGCATCATTGCGCGCAAACGCTGCCGCCCGAAACGGAGGTGTGGCTGTCGGCCATCGAACATCCGTGCGTGCTGGCCGCGACGGCGCATTACTTTCCGAAACGGTCGCGGCACATTCCGGCCAGTCGCGGCGGGGTGGTTGATCTGGATTGGCTGCGGATTGAACTGGCGAAGACCCGCCCCGGCCTGGTCGCCGTTATGGCGGCGAACAACGAGACGGGCGTGCTCCAACCGTGGCGGGAAGCGCTGGCGTTGTGCCGCGATCACGAGGTGCCGTTTTTTTGCGATGCAGCGCAGTGGATGGGCAAACTGCCGGCGCGCGGGTTGGGGGAGTGTGATTTCGCCAGCGGTTGCGCGCACAAGTTTGGCGGGCCGAAGGGAATCGGGTTTCTGAAATGTCCGACCAAAGGCCGGGTGCATCCGCTGCTCCTCGGCGGCCCGCAGGAGGACGGTCGGCGTGCGGGCACGGAGAATGTCGCCGGTGCGGTGGCGATGATCGCGGCGCTCGGCGTGCGCGAGGAGTCGGCGCGGATTCCTGATGAACGATCAAAAATGGAAGCGAGGCGCGGGGAGTTTGAGGGACAGTTGCTTGCGCGGTTGCCCGGCAGCGAGATTCTCGGCATGGGACAGGCGCGGTTGTGGAACACGGTTTCCGTGTTGATGCCGGCAGCGGATTGCCGGCAACGCTGGGTGGTGAAGCTGGACAAGCTAGGCTTCGCTGTCTCCACCGGCTCGGCGTGTGCCAGCGGCAAAGAGGAGCCGTCGCACGTGCTGGCGGCGATGGGCCGCTCGCCTGCCGAAGCGGCGCGCGCGCTGCGTTTCAGCGCGGGTTGGGAGACGACCGAAGCGGAGTGGACGCAATTATTGGAAGCGCTGACGAAAGTCCACGCAATGATGTCGGCGACGTAAGGGTTACGCCGGATCCACCTTGCGCCCCATCAGATGTTCAGCAGCGGCGACTGAACGTTCGATTACCCACACGCCACCTTCAGTGATGAGGCCCCAGACGTAAAGATCTTCAGCCAGGGGATGATCCTCGTTGCCGTTGCCGAACAACTTGAGCACATTCTCCGGCGCAGTTTTCGCAGGTTCCACGCCCGCCACCGCTTCGGTTTCCTTCGCTTCCTCCACGACTTTCACGGCGGCCGGCGCAGGAATTTCTGGAGGCGCGAAATCCTCTGATTTCACTTCGCTGCCTTCCTGCTGCTTTAGCTGCATCCGGTGCAGACGCTCCAGGTAATCCTTCTTTTCCTTCTCGCGCTGTTTGTATTCGCGCATCTCTTCCAACTCCTGTCGAACTTCCTCCTCTTCGTCCAATTCTTTCGGCGCATCCTCGCGCTCCAGCTCATTGTCCAGGCAGACGTGGAATTGCACCGCCCACGGCTGCCGCGTCATGGCCAGCACGTTGCGGCTCGCGGCCACGATGTCCGCGAGCCGTTCGGCTCCGGTGAGGGTCGTGATACTCAACCACCCGCACCGGCCATGTCCCTCGGCCGACACTTTGCCCCACTTGGCGCCGCCCAGGAGTTTGTTGATGTCCGCGCCCATGCGACGCGCGACCCAATGGGCCTCGGAGGTGAACAGCCCCGGGTCCCGATCCCGTTCAGCCTCTATCGCGGCGCGATCCCATTTCTCGTTGGGAAAATCCTTCGCGTCGCAGACACAAAAAACCGGCGCGGGCAGCGCGCGGGGCGCGGGCAGGGCAAACTCCTCGTCCCAGCGCGCGAGCACGGCGTTGAGCGTGGCGAGTTCCATCTTGTTGATGTCACATCGTTCCATCTCCACCTCGCGCAGGCGCGGTGCCTCGGTCAGGCACGAGAAATCCAGCGGATGTTCGCTCACCACCAGCAGTCGGCGCAATTCCGGCAACCGGATCAACGGCGAGACGTCGCGCAAGTCCTCACTCTTCACGGTCAGATGCGTCAACTCCTTCAGTGCCTGAAGCGGGTGCAGGTCGCGCAACGGCCCGCCAACGGTGAGGTTGCGCAGGACGGTCCATCGCTCGACGCCGTCGAGCCGGCAGATCGGATCCAACTCCAGCACACGCAACTCCGGCATCTCCGGCAGGCGCCGGCAATCGCGCAACGGCAGCTTGAAGTGATAGTTGTTCTCGAACTTCACCGTGTTCACCCGCAGCAGGCGCGGGATGACTTCCAGCGAAAGCAGGTTGCCATGCCACTGGATTTCCTCCAGCTGCTCCAGGTTTTCAAACCCCTCCAGCAACGGCCACGGCTGCCGCAGCCGCACATGCAACTTGCGCAACGCGGTGCAGCGGCCGAGCGGACGCAAGTCCTCGATTTCGTCATCGAAGAGCGACAACTCTTTTAGATTCACCAATCCCGCCACGGGCGACAAATCGTGCAGTTCGGTGTGGCTCAAGTGCAGGCTCTCCAGTTGCGGCAGGAACCGCAGGCCGCTCAGGTCGCGCACCGGCCGGTCATCGTAGCTGTCGAAATCCGTCCGCAGGATCGTCGGCAGCATCTCCGCCGCCTTCTCGACCTCCGCAGGAAGCAGACGCGCGCGATGGGCGGGATTCAACTTGCGCCGCTTGTGAAGGTCGTGCCGCAGCTCGAAGGACTTCCGGTCGAAAATCTGGCGTTTGGAATCCCACGCGGAGACACCGTGTTCGACCATTCGCTCGGCGCAATACGCCTCCTCCACACTCAACTTCGGGTTGAGCGCCCATTCAACAAATTCGTCAATCATCGTCATAGTTTACGCTCGTTGCGTCACGACTTGGGAAAGCAGGCACGGTGCCGCAATCCGGCGGGACGCTCAAGCAATGCTTCCGCCCCAGCCCACTGGTGGCAATGGTCAACTGCTCCTGCATTTGGAATACTTTCTTCAAACTTTGCGCTTTGAACCTTGAGTTCCCCTTGCCTTCACTTCGTCGCCGATTACACTCCGCGCGCGATGTTGAACCTCAGCACCCTCAACCCCCAGCAGCGGCAGGCCGTGGAAACCATTCGCGGTCCCCTGCTCATCCTTGCCGGCGCCGGCACCGGCAAGACCCGCGTCATCACCTGCCGCATCGCGCACATGATCGAACGCGGCATTCCGCCGGGCCACATCCTCGCCGTGACGTTCACCAACAAGGCTGCGCGCGAAATGAAGGAACGCGTCCGCAAACTCGTTCCCCGCCCGCGCAAGCACACCGACGGCAAGAAGCCCGATGGCCCCACCATCTCCACCTTCCACTCCCTCGGCGCGCGGATTCTGCGCGAGCACATCGAACGGCTCGGCTACAAGAAAAACTTCGTCATCTACGACGAAGCCGAGCAACTCGGCGCGGTCAAAAAAATCCTCAGTCACCTCTCCGCCAAGGGCGAGAACATTGACCCCAAACTCATCCTCGGCTTCCTCAGCCGCTACAAGAGCGGCGCGCTCAAAACCAACGCCTTTGCCGACGTCAGCGCCGCCGAACTTGCCCGCCATGTCCTCTCCCGCTACGACACCGCCCTGCGCGCCTGCAATGCCATTGATTTCGACGACCTGCTGCTGCTCACTCTTAAACTTTTCAAGGAGCACCCCGCCGTGCTCGACGCCTGCCGCAACCAGTTCCGCTACGTCATGGTGGACGAATATCAGGACACCAACGCCGCGCAGTTCGAGCTGGTCCATCTCCTCACCTGCGAGCACCGCAACCTGTGCGTCGTGGGCGACGACGACCAGAGCATCTATGGCTGGCGCGGCGCGGAAGTCGCCAACCTCCTCGACCTCGAAAAGCATTACCACGAGGTCAAGGTCATCAAGCTCGAGCAAAACTACCGCTCCACCAACGTCATCCTCGCTGCCGCCAACGCCGTCATCAAGAACAACGCCCGCCGGCGGGCCAAACAACTCTGGTCGCAGCAAGGCCAGGGCGAAAAGATTCTCCTGCACGCCTTCGAGAGCGACGAAGAGGAAGCCCGCGTCATCGTCGAGCAAATCGAATACGCCCGCCTCACCCGTGTCGCGCCTTGGGGCGACCAGGCCATCCTCTTCCGCACCAACCAGCAGTCGCGCCCCTTGGAAATGGCCCTGCGCCATGCCAACGTGCGCTACCACCTCATCGGCGGCCAGAGCTACTTCGACCGCCGCGAGATTCGCGACTTCCTCGCCTACCTCAAGATGTTCCTCAACCCCCACGACGACATCAGCCTCCTGCGCATCGCCAACGTCCCCGCGCGCGGCCTGAGCGACGTGACCATGGAACGTCTGCTGGCCGCCAGCCAGGAACGCCAGTGCTCCGTGTTCACCGCCATGCGCCATACGGACGTGCAGGATACCTTCGCCACGCGCACGCGCGAAAGCATCCTAACCTTCCTGGAATTTGTGGAGCGTACCCGCGCCCAGTTGAACTCCGGCGAATCCCTTCCCCTGCCCCGCTGGGCGGAAAAGTTTCTCGACGAAACCGGCTATCTCGCCGAACTCCGCCGCTCCGAAAAGAATCAAGAAACCGCCGAGAACCGCATCCGCAACCTCAAAGATCTCATCGTGACTCTCGACGGACCGGACCCCGCGACCACGTCGCCCCCCGCCGAGCGATTGCAGACCTTCCTCGAAGACATCACCCTCGACAGCGAACGCGAGGAGGAAAAGGAAGAGGCTGGCGACGCCGTCACGCTCATCACCATGCACAGTTGCAAGGGACTGGAATTCCCGCACGTCTTCGTCGTGGGTCTGGAGGACGGACTGCTGCCCCACACGCGCTCCAAGGTCGAAGGCACGCTGGACGAGGAGCGCCGCCTCTTCTACGTGGCCATCACGCGGGCGATGAAGACGTTGACGGTGAGCCATTGCCTGAGCCGGAAAAAATACGGTCAGGCGCTGCCCTGCCATCCGTCGCCCTTCCTCAAGGAATTGCCGGAGGAACTGGTGGAACACGCCGACGAGAAAGGCAAACAACCCGTGACCGTGACGAGCGGGAAAGGTTATTTCTCCGCCATGCGCGACGCCATCGGCACCGCGTAACGCGAGCAACGTGAAGGCCGGAGCGCCTGTTTGAAAAACAGTGACGCGCCACCGCCCGTCGCGCGATTCCTCTGAACGCCCGCACGGTAGCTAGTGTAGTGTCTCACAAAACACTTTACTAAGTGGACGAAGTTGTGCCAGGCTTTCGACATGGCTCGCCCCAAACTGCCACTGCACCTGTCCGCAGAGCAACGAACGGAACTTCAACGCTTGGCCCGAGCACCGGG
>JANNEF010000028.1:0-7630 GCA_031378375.1 Verrucomicrobiota bacterium
CTCCGGGAGGTTCGGTGTGGAGGCGGCGGGTGACGAGGTCCGCCTCACCGCAACGATCTAATTTTGCTCGGGGTCTGGCCATGCCCAAAGGCTATCCCCGCCGCTTAACTTCTACCAGCCAATTAACGTAGTTGGTATAAATCCTCCCACTCCCACGGAAGGCACCGTCGCTGTCGTGGCACTCGCCGAGGTCGTTCCAGTCGCTCACGAACACGCCGCCGTCCGGCCCGTAGTGCATGCTGATGGGCCGGAACCATGGATCGTTCGCCATGAGAAAATTCGCGCCGTGCCGCGCGACGTAGCCGGAACCCTTGCGCTCGAACGTGTCGTAGAGCACGCGGTTGCCGTGGATGTTTCCCATGAAGAGCGCGCCGCGATACGCGGCGGGCCAGTTGTCGCCGAGATAAATCATCGCGCCGCTGTGCGCGTGGCCGCCGCCCAGCGCGTCGTGCTCGCCCTGGCCGCCGCGCGACTTCGTCCAGTCCGCGCCGGCGAAGTGCTTGTGATCCGAGCACGCCGCCATCAGGGCGTAGGCGTGCTCGTTGTAATCCTCGCCGAACATCCGCTGGTAACGCGCGCCGGGCACCGCGTGCCAGAGGTGGCCGATGACGTTGTTCGAGAAAAACGCCTGCCCGTTCTCATCCCAATCCAGCCCCCACGGGTTCGTCGTGCCGTGCGTCACCGCCTCGAAGACGCGCCGCGTGGGATGAAAGCGCCAGATGCTGCAACTGATCTTCGTGCGGTCGTTGTCCGGTGCGCCCGGCTTGCCGACGAGCGATGGCGCGGTGATGCCGTGTCGCCCGTAGAGCCAGCCGTCCGGCCCCCACGCGAGGCCGTTGACCATGTTGTGGCCGGCCTTGAGCGTGAAGCCGTCAAGGAGCGCGATGAGTTTTCCGTCCGGCAAGTCGTCACCGTTTGCGTCGGGGATGAACAGCAGCTCCGGCGCGGACGTGACCCATACGCCGCCAAAGCCGAGCGCGAGGCCGCTGAGGCGATGGCCTTTCTCCAAGAAAACTTTCCGTTCGTCGAAACGCCCGTCGCCGTCCGTGTCGGTAAAAATCACGATGCGGTCGCTGTCTTGATTCTTGAAGTCGGGATAGGAGAAACATTCGACCACCCAGAGCCGCCCGCGGTCGTCGAAGTCGAACGTGATGGGCTGCATCACGTCCGGTTCGCCCGCGAAGAGCGTCACCTTGAACCCGTCCGGCACGGAAATTTTCTTCAATGCCTCCGCCGGTGAGAGCGGTTTGTCCTTCCCATTCTGCGTGTTCACCACCCCTGACGGAAGCGACGGAGCCTCGGCGCGGGAAGTATCCATCAGTAAAACGAGCACAAGGCAGGCAACAAGGACGGCGGTTTTCATAATTTCATTCTGGGTGTGTCACGGTTGCCTGAGCGCAACCGCGCCGCAAAGCCGCAATCAAAACTCCGAACTCCGAACATCGGAGAGAAATCTCGCGGTGTGATGAGATCTGGATGCGAACCGGTTCGGCGCGCTAAACGTGCGAACCCACCGGCGGCAACTCGCCCCTGACCGCCGCCGCGTGGCCCCAGCGCAACATCCGCTCCGTGACTTCCCAGCCCAGGCAGGCGTCGGTGATGGAAACTCCATAGCGCAGATCGCCGAGACTGGCGGGGATGGGCTGGCTGCCCTCGTGCAAATTGCTTTCCACCATCGCGCCGATGAGCGCGCGGTTGCCGGCGAGACGCTGCTCGATCAAGCTGTGCCACACGTCCTCCTGCCGCGCGTGCTGCTTGGCGGAGTTGGCGTGGCTGCAATCCACCATCACCACCGGCGGCAGGTGCGCCTGCGCCAGCTTCGCCTCGGCTTCGCGCAGACTTTCCGCGTCGTAATTGGTGCGCTGCCGCCCGCCGCGCAGCACGACGTGGCCGACGGGATTTCCCGCCGTGCGGATGATGCTGGTGACGCCGTCCTGATCAATGCCGAGAAAACTGTGCGGCGTGGCGGCGGAACACATCGCGTCGAGCGCGGTCTGCAGGCTGCCATCCGTGCCGTTTTTGAAACCCACGGGCATCGAAACCCCGCTGGCCATCTCGCGGTGCGTCTGCGACTCGGTCGTGCGCGCGCCGATGGCCGCCCAACTGATCAAGTCGGCGATGTATTGCGGGATGACCGGGTCCAGGAACTCCGTGGCGGCGGGCAGGCCCATCGCGTTGATTTCGAGCAACAGCTTGCGCGCCTGCTTCAACCCCGTCTCGATGTCGTAACTGCCGTCCATGTGGGGATCGTTTATGAGGCCCTTCCAGCCGATGGTCGTGCGCGGTTTCTCGAAATAGACGCGCATCACGAGGCAGAACTGATCCTCCACCTCGCGGCGCACGGCATTAAGGCGCGTGGCGTACTCGAGTGCCGCGCGCGGGTCGTGGATCGAGCACGGGCCGACCACGACAAGAAAGCGCGGATCCTGGCGCTGGAGAATACGTGTGACGGCCTGCCGCCCGGTGACAACGGTTTCGTTGGCCGTTTCGGCCATCGGAAACTCCGCCTTCAACGCGCGAGGCGTCATCAGGCGGACCGTTTCTTTTACCCGCAAATCTTGCGTCGGAAGCATCGTGGCAATATAGCGAACGCCACGACGGATAAAAGTGGAAAGTCAGAATTCCACGCGTGCCATGGCCGCAGGTTTTGCCCGCGAGGAGATTTTTAGCGCATTTTGACAGACGAATTTTGTGTTTTTTGCCGATTGACACCACATGGCGTCAAATCTACTGTCGCCGCCCTGACTTGGGGAGGCGCGGCCAATGACGGTCCGTGCGTTCCGCCAGTCCCCGGAGAGGAAGTGAGATTGTTTGACAGAGATTAAACTGAAAAAAGGCGAGCCCGTGGACAAGGCCCTGCGCCGGTTGAAAAAGAAGCTTGACCGCGAAGGCACCCTGAAAGATGTGCGCAGCCACCGGCATTTTGAAAAGCCGAGCGAACGCCGCCGACGCAAGATGAAGGCGGCGCGGTTCTCGGCCATGTTGACTGCCCGCTACGCAGACTTGTAACTCGTTCTGAATTCTCAAGGCCGGGTGCGGTCGAACCAATCACCACACCCGGCCTTCATGTTTGAGGAGCGGAGCCACCGAAGCAGGATTTTTCCGGCGTTGTCCGCTCCGCTCAGTCCGGAAGCAACCAGGTCAACTTACAGCCGCAATTATGTATTCGCTTTCCACCTGTTGGAACTCGCACCGCCACACTGACGGCCGGGCCATGCTGCGGGAAATCCGCGATTTGGGTTTCCAATACGCCGAGCTCAGCCACGGTATTCGCATCAGCCTCCTGCCCGGCATCATGGAAGCCGTGGACGCGGGTGAGATTAAGATTTCAAGTCTGCACAACTTTTGCCCATTGCCGATGGGGGTGAACGGCGCGGCGCCCAACATCTTCAAGTTCACCGCCGAAAACCCGCGCGAACGCGACAACGCCTTCAAGCATACGCTCAAGACCATCGAGACGGCCACGCGTGTCAACGCCCCGCTCATCGTCCTGCACATGGGTTGCGTGGACATGAAGGACTACACCGACAAGCTCATCGAAATGGTCGGCGAAGGCAAAAAAGGCACGCCCAAATACGAAAAGCTCTGTGAGGAAGCCAGCCTCAAGCGCGAGGAGAAGAAGGAGATGTACGTTCACAACGCGCACGAACTGTTGCGCCGCCTCGTCGCCGTGGTCGAACCGCGCGGCATCAAGCTCGGCATCGAGAACCGCGAGGCGCTGGAGGAGATTCCCTTCGAGACGGACTTCCCGTTTTTTTTCCTGGAGTTCAGTTCGCCTTCGGTCGTTTACTGGCACGACACCGGCCACGCGCAGATCAAGGAGAACCTCGGTTTCATCAGCCACTCAATGCACCTGGAATCCATGAGCGAGCGGCTCTACGGCTTCCACGTCCACGATGTCGAATTTCCCGGCCGCGACCATCGCGCCCCCGGCACGGGGATGATTGACTTCGCCGCGCTCAAGCCGCTGGTGAAGCCGCACCACCTGAAAGTTTTCGAGTTCAGCCCCAGCCTCAAACCCGAGGAGGCCAAGAAGGGTGCCGCGCACATCAAGGCGCTGTGGGGCGAGGAATAATCGGCGGTCCGGGTGATCCGGACGACCGCCGGACGCTCAGAACTTGGTGATCGAAATCCGAAACGTGCCGGCCACCGGGTCCACCGTCGAGTTGGCGTGGTTGAGAAAACGCACCGTGACGCTGTCGTTCCCGCTGACCCAGGCAAAGTAAGATGCGTTGACCGTCATGACCGCGGGCGGCACCCCCAGGCTCACGGCAGCTCCCATCTCCGCGCCTGGCACCGCCGCCACCAGATCCGCATAGCTCCGCGAACCGGTGTTCGGGAAATTCAAAGTGACCATCGCGACCAGAGTGTTGGTCAGTTCATAGACGTTGGTGATGTTGAAATAATTTGTCGCCGTAAGGTAATTGGTGATGGAAATGTGGTTCGTGAACACAAACTGATCACGAATCGTAACCGTCCCCTCATCGAATATCGGCATCACGGTCGCTCGGGAAATCTGGTTGCCGTAGAGCATGGTATTGGAGACGCCCGGCGTGATCCAGATGCCGTACGTCATCTCCGCCGGGGAATCGGTGAAATCAATCCGGTTGCCGGAGACCACCACGTCGGACGTGCCATTGGTGGAATAGCTCCAAAGCGAAATGCCCGCCGAACCAAACTCGTAGGAGCCACAATCGTGCACCTGATTGCCCTGGACGAGGATGTTGCGTCCCGATACGCGGATGCCCGCGCTGCCAGTGTTGCAAACGATGTTGTTCTGCACGGAGTGATTGCTCAGACCTTCACCGTTGCCGCCCATGTCCAGCAGGACAATGCCATTGAGACGGGTGCCCGAGATGATGTTCCCCCGAATAGAGAGATCGGTAATCGGCACCCGGCCGCTGGCGAGGAAAATGCCATACTCCCAGTTGCCGCTGATCAAATTGTCCGAAATGTTCATCCGCCGCCCGCCATTGATGAAAAACGCGTACATGAAGGGCGTCCCCGGACGATCATTGTGGAAAATGTTCCGGCAGAATTGCAGGTCGGTATAATCGTCCGCGTCGTAACTGTCCGCGAAGACGCAGATGCCGTAATCGGTGGTGTCATAAAACTCGTTGTCGGAAACGATGCTCCGGGTTTGGGGGACCGTGTTGCCCTGCACTTCCACGCCGCGCGCGCAGTTCACAAACACGTTGTGCGTCACGACCCAGTCCGAACAGACACAGCAAATGGCCGCGCCGTCGGCGAACAAATTGCCCGCAAACCCACGTCCGCCGTTCTCGAAATAGCACCGCTGAATGGTCACGAAGTGTGACGTCTTGTCCCCCAACAGATGCGCGATGCCCTGGTCGCCAAAGTCGTAACACTTCACGTCTTCAAACAGCAGATGCGCGTTGGTTCCGCGCATGGACACCAGGGAATACAGGCCGTTGGTCAGCAGGTCGCCGTGGGGACGATCCCCGCGAAACGTCAAGCCGCGCATCGTGATGTTGGTGCAGCCTTGGATATGGATGAAATCCCCCGGCCCGGCGCCAAAAATTTCCGCGCCACTGCCGAGGATGCGGATGTTTCGTTTGTTCAGCAACTGCAGCGGAGCCACCGGTGGAGACGAGGCGTTGCCCAGGACCTTGGGAATGACTGTGTACAGACCCGGCCCGATGTGAATGGTGTCGTCGCTCTGCACCTGTTTGAACGCGTTGGTCACCGTGCGAAACGGCCGGTCCATCCGCCCGCGCAACGCCGTCGCGTCATCGCCAGTCATCGCGATGTAGATGGCGTTGGGGCTCGTCCCCACCGCGTCCGGGGCGAGTTTGGCCGCCGTGACGCTGCCATCGGGCACCGTGGCCGCCATGAGCGCAAAGCCCGCCGCCGCCACGCGCTGGTCGGGGCTCAGTTGTTGAAAGCCGTTGGCACCATCATCGAACCAGACCCGCAGCCGCACATCCGCGTTGGTGAACAACGCGGGTGGAATCGCCGTCATGCCGGCCAGCGCTGAATCGCCCAGCAACACCGAGTAAAGCCCTTTGACCACAGGTAGCGCGACGGATACCGGCGGCTGGCCACCGCCACTGGAGCCGTCGTTGCTCCAAAAGGCGACCGTCCCGTTGCTGTTGACGAGGGCGAACTTGAACTGGCCCGTTCCCTCAAAGTTCACACCGCTCACGCTCACGCGGCCCTGATAATTCAGGACGTGCGCAGTTTGTCCCCTCGCCGCCAGCGCCAGCGCGAGACCGGCGAGCACGCTGGCCATAAATTGTATCGCATTCATCTGAACCACGTTTCCAAGTGGGTTCATCGGAAGAATGCTTGCGCTCCTCAATCATTTTCATCCGTTGGGAAAATAAATCCAACCGTCGAAGAGCGAAGATTTCCTGTCGCCCGTCCACCGGTTTCCCTATCCTCCTGCTCATGCCGATTTACGAATTTGCGTGCCCGAAGTGCCGCGTGGTTTTCAACTTTCTTTCCAAACGCGTGAACCCCGCCCGGACTCCCGTCTGCCCGAAGTGCGGCAACAGAAAGCTGGCCCGTCAGATGAGCCGCTTCGCGCTGTCACGCGGCTTGCAAGCGCCACCCTCGCACCAGAACTCCGGCGCGGAGGACGACGCTTCTTTGCCAGATCTGGATGACGCACGCGCCGAACTCGCCATGCAGGAATTGGAGCGCGACATGGACCACCTCGACGAAAACAATCCCAAGCACATGGCCCATGTGATGCGCAAGATGAAGGATCTCCTACCACCCGGCACCACACCCAAAGAACTGGAAACCGCCATCAAACGGCTTGAAGCGGGCGAAGACCCGGAGAAAATCGAAGCCGACATGGGCGACGTGCTGGGCGACCTGATGGGAGGCGAAAGCAGCGATGCACCACCCGGCGGTGCTTACTCGCACGATCACGAGCTTTACGACTACTGATCGGCTCGTGCATCGCCGAGACTCACTCCACTCAGCACGATCTCCGACTTACCGGTGTGTCCCGGAACTCGCACCCCGCTGGCGGTTGAATCGGTGCCCGCAACCGGCTCAGTCCCGGCTACGGCGGTTGATCAGCACCCCAATCAACAGGCCGACCCCAAACACGACGCCGAGCGATTGATACGGGTGATCGCGGATGACTTTATCCGCAGCCTTCGCGCCAGCAGCAGCTTTGTCCTGCAAGGCTTCGCAGGACAACTTCGCGGCATCCAAGGTGGCCGCCAGTCGTGACCGGGCTTCTTTGGCCTTCTCGCTGACATCACTGGCGGTGGCCCGCATCAGATCTTCCGCATCGCGGGCAACGAGTTTTAGATCCTTGATCAATCTTTCGGTACTTATGGAAACATTCATGGCGGTGTTTTGTTTGTAGTTTTTATCGGCTCTATCGTCACGAAAAGCTAGGCTCACGGAAGTCGCAGCGCCAGACAGTTCTTGGCAGATTCGGCCCCTCGCTTGCCACCGCTCACAGGAGTTCCCACCGCCAACATCACGCAAAAGTTTTTTGCCGGGAGCGTATTGACTCACGGCTAAATGTTACCGGCGGCGGGGGACCGTCAGGTCTTCGTTGACTCACGATCCAGGTTACCCAGGGCAGTGAAGAATTTCTTGAGCTTGGCCTCAATGCTTTTCTTCAAGGCAAACGGATCCAGCG
>JANNEF010000029.1:0-13999 GCA_031378375.1 Verrucomicrobiota bacterium
CGCTGGATCCGTTTGCCTTGAAGAAAAGCATTGAGGCCAAGCTCAAGAAATTCTTCACTGCCCTGGGTAACCTGGATCGTGAGTCAACGAAGACCTGACGGTCCCCCGCCGCCGGTAACATTTAGCCGTGAGTCAATACGCCGAAGCGCGGGATTCGATTCAACCAGGTGGCTGGTGTTCGGGAACTCGCGCTGAGACGGCACGGCTGATCCGCACGCCAGCCCTCGCGCGGTTTTCCACGTCCGCACGCAGCGGACGCAGCCACCCCACCGGCTTCCACGGCCAGGCGTTCCTTTGGCGCGAAGATTTCCCGGTTAGGCGGCGTCAAAGGGTGCAATGCAAACCCCACTTCGCTCGCGTCGGCAAATGGTCACCGGCTCCTCCCGCAAGATTTCCCGCCGCCAGTTCATGGGTGGCGCGGCGCTCGCCACCGCCGCGTTTCAGATTGTGCCGGGCGCGGTGCTTGGCTTGAACGGCGCCACGCCGCCGAGCGGAAAGCTGAACCTCGCCGCCATCGGCGTGTCCGGCCAGGGCGGGCAGGACATCAGCCAAATGACGAGCGAGAATTTCGTCGCGTTGTGCGACGTGGATTGGGCGCACGCCGCCGGCACGTTCAAGAAGTTTCCGCAGGCGAAGCGTTTCAAGGATTTCCGCAAGATGCTCGACGAGCAGAAGGACATTGATGCCGTGATTGTCGCCACGCCGGACCACGTCCACGCCTTCGCCTCGATGCACGCGATCAAACTCGGCAAACACGTCTATTGCGAAAAGCCGCTCACGCATTCGGTGTGGGAGGCGCGGCAGGTCGCGCAGGCCGCGCGCGCGCGCAAGGTCGCCACGCAGATGGGCAACCAGGGCCAGGCGTCCGAGGCCACACGCCTGCTCTGCGAAATGGTGTGGGACAACGCCATCGGCCCCGTGCGCGAGGCGCACATCTGGACGGACCGGCCCTCGAACGGCCTCTTCAACGAATACTGGCCGCAGGGCATCGCGCGTCCGCCGGAGAAACCGGCGGTGCCGGACACGCTCGACTGGGATCTGTGGCTCGGCCCCGCGCCGCCGCGACCGTATCATCCGGCGTATCTGCCGTTCAAATGGCGCGGCTGGTGGGATTTCGGCACGGGCGCGCTGGGCGACATCGGCTGCCACTCGTTCGACCCGGTGTTCCGCGCGTTAAAACTCGGCCCGCCGACAAGCGTGGAAGCCAGTTCGACGCGCGTGAACGAGGAAACTTATCCGCTCGGCTCGACGGTCACCTACCAGTTCCCCGCGCGCGGCGAACTGCCGCCGGTGAAGCTCGTGTGGTACGACGGCGGATTGCGCCCGCCGCGCCCGGAGGAACTGGAGGAAGGCCAGCCGCTCAGTCCCACGGGGGCGATGCTGGTCGGCGACCGGGGAAAAATCCTCACGAAGAACATGCGCTGGCGCATCATCCCGGAAACCAAGATGCTGGCCTACGGCGACCCGCCAAAGAAACTGGAGCGTTCCATCGGCCACTACAACGAGTGGCTCGCCGCGTGCAAAGGCGGCCCGCCCGCCGGCTCGAACTTCGACTGGGCCGGCCCGCTGGCGGAAACGGTCCTGCTCGGCAACGTCGCGTTGCGCGTGCAGATGCGCGAGGAACTGACGCGCAAGAAGCTTCTCTGGGACAGCGCCGCACTGAAGGTCACCAACTCGGACGACGCGAACAGGTTCCTCCGGCGCGAGTATCGTCCGGGGTGGGTGTTATAGCGGCGGGCGTCCGCGCCTGCCTGCTCGCCGGCCCGGCCGACTCAGCGCCGTTCCGCCAATTGCCGTAGAAAAAGTCAAAGCCCGCCGGAGAACCTCCAGCGGGCTTGAAACTGCATACGCCCCGCCTTACGCCGCCTCGGCGGCCAGCACCGAGGTCGCCACCGGCTGGCTGCGCGGCCCTTCCACGCCCACGCTGTTTACCGCCGACACGAAAATTTTCCATGACGTGCCAGCCGCCAGACCTTCGATGACGAACACCGGTTCGCCGCTCGAACCCGCCGGCTGCGGTTCCGCGTTGCTGCCCGCCGGCTGCGTGAAGACCCGGTAATGGTCCGCGAACGGCACTGCCGCGCACATCACCACCAGTTGACCCGGAATGTCGTTCTCCACCGTCACCTCCGCCGGGGCCGGCGGCGTGTGCGGCTCGCCCGGCGCGTTCAGGCCGAACGCCTTCCAGCGCGCATCCGCGTCGCCGATCAATTCATTCAACTCATGGCACAGCCCGCGCAACCCCTTGCGCAGCGATTCAAACGCCTGGTCCCGCGCCGCGTGCAACTTCTTGTTCGCCACCTCCTGGTTGCCCACCGCCGTCTTCGCCCCGTCCAGCGCGTCGAACGCCGCCTTGGACTCCGCGCTCGTCGCGCCCATCTTCTCCACCTCGTGGTCCGGGTTGTCCTTGAAATACTGCTCCAGCGACGACAGCGTGGACAACATCCCGTTGAGCGACCGGGGAATCGCCAGCGACACCTTCCAGCCCGCCGCGTTCCACGCCTGGCAATGCTGCGAGCCGCAACGCTTCTTGAGCACGTCCCGGCTGGCGGTGAGCTGCGCGCGGGCAGCCACGCGCGCCAGCTTGAACGCCACGCGCAATTTCGGCAGCGCGCTGATGCCCTTCTGAAAATCCTTCTCCGCCTTGTCCGCCCCCGCGCGCAACGCCTCGAGGCTCTCCGCGCTGCGGCGCGGTGACAACACGATGGCCGGCCCGTGCAACACCGCCGCGCTGACCGCCTTGAGCCCCAGGCCCAACAAATCCTCCGACGACAACTTCAAGATTTCATTTTTCATAATTCAATTTGGTTCCGACTTCGATTTACATTCAGGTTTCTCTCTACAACTGGTTCATCGGCAGTTTTTCCTGAGTTGTACACTACTTTTTCAAAAAAAGTTTTGACCCCGGATGGGCGCGGATGGGCCCGGCGCGGCGAAGCCGCCATCAAAACGGCACGCGGTCCTCCGCCCGCAAATTGACGGTCACATTACCGGGCGCCGCACAATGGGCGCGAGCGGGGCGCGGCGTTCACTCCGCCTCAGTGTGCGAACGGCAAGCGGGCCGCGTGTTTCGTGCGCGGCACCCCCAGCGACGCCGAAGCGGGCTGAAGCCCGCGCTCCTCTGATTCACCGCCGAGGCGGGAAGAGCGCCGAGTTTTTTTGGCCGGTGATCTCTGGGGCCTTCGCGTCTCCGCGGTGTCACCGGGTGTTTCCTTTGGTGGCGGCTTGGCCGCGCAGGATCATTCGTGCCCTTCGTGTTCTCCGCCTTGAAGCACAGTTCATTTTGGCCACGAAGACACCACGTCACGAAGACCGGGCAACCGGCCGACGCGCTGCCCTCCACCATCCACTCACCCACCGGTGAAGGGCCAACGTCCGTCTTGGCCCTCGGCGCTCCCGTTGTTCCCCTTCTTGCCATGGTGCCGTTGTACGTGTCGTTGATCATCAGGCATGCGTAGCCACCGACGTGAGTCGGCGCATGGGGCCACGGGTGAACTGGAAATTGGCGCGGACTGACGTCCGCGGCTACGGGCTTTGAAGACACGCTCACGGGGTGACGCCTTTGTAGAAGCGGTGGGGATGGAGGGGGGCGTTGGTGTCGGCGGTGCCGGTGCCCAGGGTGAGCCAGTCCAGCAGGTTGGTGCTCCACGGGAAGCTGTAGCTTTGGCCAGGCGACGCGGGGAATTGCACGCGCATCGCGCCGCCGTCACTTCGCTGGCAAAACTTCCTGCTTCAACAAACCCGGTGGAATCGCGGTGAAGTGTAGATCACGATGCACGAGCGTTGCGTTCTTGAGCGCAGCCGTGGCCGCAATCAAAACATCCATCGCGGCAACGTGAGCCGTCGCGCTGGTTCGCAAACGCATCGCCTCGCTCCGCACGGCTTCATCCACGTCCACAACCTCATTCAGCAAGACACGGTAACGGCTCAACTCCGCGAGACGAGTCGCCGCCTTCACGCCGAGTTGATCCAGGCGCAGTTCAAATTCGTAGAGCGAGAGGATCGAAACCCCGGCCAGGACCGCATCGTCCTCGAACAATGCCTGCACCCGCTCCGCGCCGGGTTCCGCGAGGTAATGCGCCAGCAACGCCGACGTGTCCAGCAAATGGGTCATCGCCGGGTGTCGGCCTGGTCGAGTTGGTCATCCTGTTCCCGCTCACGAACCAGATCGCCGACGGGGTCGGCTCCCGGTTTGAGCAGATGCCGCCCCGCCCCTAACAATTGACGCGCCAGTTCCCCGCGCCGGAGCAACGGCTTGACGGTGATGATGCCCTCGCCTCCCCTGGCCCATTCCAGCTCGGTGCCGGGATGAATGTCAAATTCGCGGGCGATGTCCGGCGGGATGCTCACCTGATTGCTATCACTGACGGTTGTTGTCATGACCGCAAACTACCGCATCGCTCCTCCGCCAACAAGCCTGCAAATCCCGTTAACGAGGCGGGGTCGCGCTGGCTAGCGAGCAGGATTGCCGGGAACACCGCCTGCCTGCCCGGCGATTTGCACACCGGAAGAATGGATGGAAACCTGACGCGAATGGGAAGACACGAAGCCGGAACCGGCCCGTTGGGGCCATCAACCAGCGCCGGTAGGGACATCGCGCCGCGATGTCCCCGCCCGCGTTCAGCGGGCGGAACGAACTTGCCAAAGCGCGGCTATCTCGCGCGCGGGACGAACTGCGGACAGGCGGCACACCGGGCAAGCGCGTTGCGCCGCTGGACGCGGCGCGGACGGCGCAGCGCGCCATCCCTACCCGCGCTCACGGGGTGACGCCTTTGTAGAAGCGGTGGGGATGGAGGGGGGCGTTGGTGTCGTCGAAGGTGGCCACGCCGTTGGTGTGAACGGGGTTTTCCAGCCCCGTGAACCTGGCGGCGCTACAACCGCGCGGCATCCCCACTGGCAATGAACAGAGCTGCGCAATTCCAATCTAATTGTTCTAATTAATTAGATTGACACGATCGGATCTCCCTGCCAGTGTTCGCCAAACCCACATCATAGGTCGGTGACGGCTCGCGGTGAATCACGGATATTTCCGGCCCGGCCAGTCCTGTTTCCTTCCCACGGAGTGGTTTGGTGCCGTCATGAGCGCGCGGATGGTTCGTGACCCGCCACGGATCGGGCAATAGCTCCGCATGGACGAAAACAAACCGTCCCGCATGAAAACTAAATCTATTCGTGTTTCAGCGGCCAGCGTGTGGCCGGCTTGTCCACTCTGGCGGACGCCCATGCCCAAGGTTGCGCGCAAGATTTCCGCAAGTGTTGCTCTGCCAACCAGCCGTCAAGAAACCCAACCGTTCGTAGCAGCCGAGGTGACGAGGCTCCAACTCCTTCGGGAAAGCTGTGGAAATGGAGCCTCCTCACGTCGGCTGCTACCGTTCAAGGGGCGGTTATGAAACCGGCGCACACTTTGACAACTTTCACTAAAAAGAATTTTAACGATATGAAAAAACCAACCTTGGTGCGCGCTCTGACTAGCGTGCTGTTTGCAATGCTCCTTACGGCCTCAACCACAGTGCATGGCGTCAATGATATAGAGGTTACAACAACAGTAAGCCACAACCCGATCAACATCTGTACGGACACCGTGACAGTTAAAACCAAAATAACACAGAACAATCCTCTCGGTGTTGGAAACATACGCGTTATTGCACAAACATTTCCAAAGTTTTGCACCATAAACGTCCACGCCCTCCCCAGCTCTTGTCCGACCTGTTTTTATACGCTTCTTATCGCCACTACGCCAGCGTTTAACACTGTATATTACTACATTGATGCTTCTTGTGCCTTCTCATGCGAAGTAGAGGCTGACGTCACTTTCCCCTGCAATGTGGAACCGGCTGGAGGAGCCGGTACTTTCATGGGTATTTCTTATGCAGCGTTCGCTGGAACAACTCTTACTGCCCCTAGTTACCCCCTGCAAATACTAAAGCCCGGTTTGCAGATTCTGGGCTTTTTCGATGATGCCGCACTCCCAATTCAGTTGAATCCAAACGCAGAACAAAAGACCCTGATATCACCGAAACGTCATCGTTATTTTGACATTCGTGTTGATCCGATTGTTCCAGTTGATGGGCCGCTCACTTTTTACCATTCTGGTGAATTTGAACTCCAGCCGGCTTTAGCTTGTCTCGCCGGTAATTTCACCTTCACGCCATTCGCCAACGGCGCGCAAGTGGCGGGGACGACTCCCTTAACAGTGGCTATTCCTCAAGGCGGTGGTTCTGCCACCATCTCCGCTGCGCAGCTAACAACTTGGTTCAACCACGGCGGCGCAATGTTTCTGAACGAAAGCATTCGGGTAACCAATTACTTTGACGTGTTTCGATGTTCACAAACAGCCAATGACCAGAGTGTCTATTCAATCGAATGGCCGTGTCTCGGCCATACTGGTTGCAACAGCGACGACGCAACGGTGCTAACCACCGTGGTGACCAGCTCGGGGTCGATCACGCCGATCATAAAATTCGAGGATAATCCCGATGGGGGTGATGGCTCTTCATTTGATTGGTGTGGCCGGTTCGGTTCGGACCTGCTGGTGTGCTTCACAAATTCGACTTATAACAAAAGCCTTACGTTCCCCCAGGATGATCTAGTCCAAGGCTCCGCCATTAAAACACTCAATACGATCTCGTATTTCTTAAAGACGGACATATTTCTCGGCGGCGGAATCCCCATTGACCGCATATTCCTTGAAGGAAGCGGAACTACTCTCTCCATTCCGGTCGATCCTCTCGCCTTGCAGCTTCCGTCGGGGTTTTACAACTACTTTCCACTGACACACACGGTAGTCCTGGATTTCAACACGCTACAGGGTCAGTATCTGTCACCGCTTGGTCCAAACGGGCCGCTCACCAACGGATTCATACCCGAAGGCTATTTTGGCAATCCCCTCGATGACGTTGGCAACGAATTCCAGGAGGGGGCGGAAATTTGGATTCGCTATAAGAACATCACCAATGACTGTCTGAACGCGCTATTCTACCCGGATGCTAATCGGACTCCGCCGGATTACGGCTGGCGTGACTGCAACAAACCGGGCGACTGGTACATGTTCTTTGGGAATGGCAGCCCCAACTTTGACTTTGCTTACACGAACATGTGCGGAACCGGTTTCGGTGGGGCTTCGGGCAACCCCACCGCCAGCGATTCCGGGAATCTCCGGGTCCATTATCCAGTGACCGCCTTTGCGGAATCCGACAAAACCGACCTGCAACTACAGGAGTCAGCGAAAATTGATTTTTATTATCAATATGCGGATGTAGTGGTTCCCACTGACCCTCCGCCGTCACCCTTTGCCTTTATCGCGAATGCGGTCAGCACCACCCCCGCTTATTTTAGCTGTGTTAAAACCACCTGGCAGGCAACCATCAACATTCCCGATTATTACGAACTAGTCAGCGTGAATTACAACCCCGACCCCGACGGTGGGGTCGGACAAGAGATCGCTGGGAACGCTGGTGGCGGCTGTAGTCTGCCAGTGTGGCCCAACTATTTTACCACGCACATCGGACCGCCCGTGGGCGGCGACAACATCTTCACTTTCAAGAATCTCCCCACGGGCTGCCCAAGTTTGTCGTATAAGGGCCGGATTACGCTTTGTGTCACTTTGACCAATTGTCCTGACAGTATAGGCGGCTCCAATATCTTTACCACGACCATTTCGGCGTACTGTGGTAATGCTGTAGACGACTGCCTCACCTGCGCCAACACCATTGCCTGCATCACCAATATCCAGTTTCGCCATTGTCCTGATCCTTGCGCCAACCTGGGCGGTGAGCCACCTCAATCAACCTACAATTTCGAGTTCTACCGGGACACCTTCGGCTGGACCGCGCCAGACATGGCAACCCTGGTTACGCCCGGGCCGTGTATTGCCACCAACCGGGTTTCTAATTGTGACCTCATCATCGCTGAGTCTGAAGGAAGTATTGATGCCACTGCCACTCAGTTCGGGTTCTTGATTCTTTACATGAATCCCGAGCCGAGTGCTTTTCAGTTTTTTGACGTTGATTTTACGATTCCCGCCAACAACTACCTCACCTACGGTGGCAATACCCATTATATTCAGCAAAATGACCTTTCCGACACATTCCAAGCCACCAGTGGCAACCATTTTTGGCCTGCCAACGGTAGTGCTGGTCTTTGCCTGCTGTGGGTTAATTTTCCTCAATCAGTTCTGACTACCATTAATGCCGGTGGCGTTTCGGTTCCGCTAAAATTGCACATGGTTCTAAAAGTCAAACCCATGATTGCTACACCCGACCCTGGCTTTTGGAAGCTGGAGCAGGTGCGCGGCGGGTTTTGGACCGAATCCGGTCAGAGTTGTGACGACTGGGGCCAAAAGATGCTGGTGCAGAATTACCGAACGGTGCCCGACTTTCGGATACTGGACGCCAAAATCGGTGGCCTGTGCGAAAGGACTTTTAATCTTAGAACCACTGCCCAGGGCGGAATACCGTTTATTGACAATTATCCCTGCGAATACCGGCCACGCTATAATTGGGCCGACTCAGCTGCCCCCCCCTCCGTGTTTAACATGGTCCTGCCGCCGACCGTGGGGATTGCCAGCGCCAATTATATTGTCTATGGCCGTTCGGGATTCAACTTCCCCACCGGGTACCCGGTGGACTATACGCAGGGGGGAGGGGGGGGGCAAACCGTAAACTTTGAGACCTACAGTATTCCAAGTGGAGCGCAACAGAACCCTTGGGACGTGTTCGACGCGGATGGTTGGCCGCATGACATCGCCATCATCGGGACGGTGACGAATTTTTGCCCGGCTGAAGCGGTTTATGCGAACGATCCGGGCAACCCGATTGGCGATGTGGAGCTAAGGTTTTCATACACCAATCAGCTCTTTGCGTCTGATCCGGATTGCAGGATGTTTAACCCATTTCCAAAGGACCTGCCGTACAGTGACTCCCCCACCAACTGGATCGAACTTACCTTTGCGCCCACGCCCTATCATGTCGTTTCGAATCCCTCCAGCATTCCCGTGAACGCAAATTATTGGGCAGGGCTGAAGTATGCCTTTTTAAGCCCGGGGTGTCCGGGCTGTACCATCAAAAATGCCTGGGTCAAATTCGACTCCAACGAGTTGACGGTGAACAAAGTCTGCGTGGACAACGGTCCCAGTATTTCAGCTGATTCCCATGGTTATTTCCAATTGGGCGACATAACCGAGGGTGCGGCGAATGCCGCCCATATCACCCTTAAGGACGTCACCCTCAACCCCTGCAAGGTGAAAGATCCCGTTAAGGTCAGGGTCGAAGGTGGTTATTCCTGCACCAACTATCCGACCGTTTATCCGCCCTTGGGTTGCTGCCAGACGGAGACGAATCATTTTGAAGTGATTCCTGATGAATCTGACCTGGTGATGATCGTCACTCCGCCGGTCAACCCGGGGCCGTGTGGTCCGTTTACTTACATGGTTCACCTCGCCAGCACCGGGCCGGCTTACTTGGGAAACCCTGGTTTGGCGTTATGCCTGTCGCCCGGAGCCTCGTTCGTGAGTGCCACTTACACGCTCAGTTCCGGCGGTTCCGGCACTCCGACACTGGTGACTGGCAGCCCTTGTGACGTGTTCGACCTGAATCTGATCCCGGAGTACGCGAACGGAATGTCAAATCTGGCTTTTATTGATTTGGAAATCACGATAACCGGAATTTGTGGCACCAATGGCTTTAGCTTTGGAAGCAGGGGAACCAATCTTTGCGGAGCAAATGTTCCAAGTCTATTTCTCTATACCAACACCTTCACGGTGGTGGACACTGATCCACCGGTGTTCACGAACTGTCCGACCGCGGCGATTCAACTGCCCTGTAACTCGACGCCAACGTGCGCGAGTATTGCGCAACTCCTGACCGCGGCAGGACTCCCGCCGATCACCGTCGGCGATGCTTGCAGCGGAACCATCACGACGATCTACTGCTCGCCGGGGCCGGTGGTGTTGGGCGTCGGCTGCCAGCGCAGCCAGATCTTCACCAATATCGCGGCTGACGCGTGTCACAACACGAATACCTGCGAGGTGAAGTTTGAGTGGACAGAAGATCTCACCGGGCCGGTGTTCATGAACTGTCCGACCACCAAGGATTTGGGCTGCAATCCAACGCTGCCGACGTGCTTGGTGGACGTGGCGTCATTGGGGATTACCGCCTTCGACTTGTGCAGCGGGAACGTCGCGACGATCTACTGCTCGCCGGGTCCGGTGGTGGTGAACGGCTGCCAGCGCAGCCAGATCTTCACCAATATCGCGGCCGATGCGTGCCTGAACACGAATACCTGCGAGGTGACCTACACCTGGACGGAGGACACCACGCCGCCTGCGATCATCTGCCCGCCGGCGGTGACGGTGCAGTGCATTGCGGATGTGCCCCTGCCGGACATCAGCAGCGTGACGGCGATTGACGATTGCCTCGGAGCGGTAACGGTGATGCACGTGGGCGACGTGAGCACACCGGCGTATAACTTCCTGAAGGTCACCATCCCTGTCTCCGGCTCATCTGGTTCCGGCTTATTCACCAGCCCGAATGGAAACGGCACTATCACCGCAACCACGGGCGGAGCGGGGCCATTCCTCCCTAACAACAACACCCCTTATCCCTCGCACTTTCCCAACCTGTTTGGACCCAGTGGCATTGTGGACGGCTACAAGACAGAGGTCGATCTGAACGCCACCTACACCGTGACGTTCGATTTGACCCTTTACACCGGGCCGTTGTCGAGCTTGGTGTTCGGGATCTGGAATATCACGGAGGAGACGGGTTCGTACACGATTGAAGTGCTCAATTCCAGCAGCTTGCAGATCGCGCCACCGTTTCCTCCGTACTTTAATTTTCTGGGATCGGACGACGACGTTCTTTCCGGGAACATTGGCTGGTATCACATGAATTTAGACCCGCCCACGGGGACACTTTTGACGTCACAATTCGACTCTGCTGGCACCGATTGTGACGCTGCTTTTTGGGATAATATTCCACCGGCGGCGCGCAAAATTGTCGTCACCGGGCAATTGGGGGCAACGGTGCCCGACGACGTGGTCTTTTATTTTGCGGAACTGGCAACACCCTGCCCCAACCATTACACCATCACGCGCACCTACAAGGCGGAGGACATGTGCGGGAACGTCACAAACTGCACGCAGTCAATCACGGTGGATGACCAGACGCCGCCTTCGATCAACTGTCCGGGTCCCCTGGCGGCGCAATGCGACATTGCCCAGGTGCCGCCGTATGCGAATTACGCGGCGTTCATGGCGGCGGGCGGCAGTGCCAACGACAACTGCGCGGTTGATCCGTTGTCCTTCGCGCTGAAGACCGAAGTGAGCGACCACCTGCTGTGTCCCGAGACGGTGACAAGAACCTACCGGATTGCGGACCTGTGCGGGAACGAGGGAACCTGCACGCAGATCATCATCATTGATGACACCGTACCGCCGACCCTGGCCTGTCCGGGTCCCCTGGCGGCGCAATGCGACATTGCCCAGGTCCCGCCGTATGCGGATTACGCGGCGTTCATGGCGGCGGGCGGCAGTGCCAGCGACAACTGCGCGGTTAACCCGTCGTCCTTCGCGCTGAAGACCGAAGTGAGCGACCACCTGCTGTGTCCCGAGACAGTGACAAGAACCTACCGGATTGCGGACCTGTGCGGGAACGAGGGAACCTGCACGCAGATCATCATCATTGATGACACGATAGCACCCGTAATGGCGTGCGGCACCATTGCCGCCTCTTATCCGGACCAGGCGACGGCGGAGGCGGCGGCGCTTTTGGCTACGGGGGCGACGGACGATTGCCCGGTGACCATGAGTGCGATCACGGTTGGCACTTGTAACGTCATGATCACAGTGACAGCGACCGACCTTTGCGGGAATTTCGGCACTTGTATCTATTCAACCGCGTTGACTTGCTCGACCAACTGCTGTGACGGCTGTGTGGAGGAGGATTTCACCAGCTACAGTGTAACTGTTTACCCGGGCCTCAATTATCTCGTGAACCATCTGTGCAACGGGACGAACAATCTCGCGGAGAATGTGCTGCTGAACATGCCGAATGGTGTGCCGGATTACACGCAGTTGTACCATTGGAACGAGGCGACGCAGTCCCCCGAGGTTTCTCTTTATGATCCCAATTTGGGAGGATGGGATCCGCTGCCCGATCCACTCCCGCCCGGCGAGGGCTTCATTCTGAGCAACCCCACCACGACGGCTTACACGCTGACCTTCTACGGTTGCGAGCCGACTAACTGCCCGCCACCTTGCGCGCCGACGAACGGCTATTACCTCGTAGGGCAGATCGGCCTCGGCACCCCAACCTACTATTCGAACCTCTTCAGTTGCCCGCCGGAGTGCGGCACTCATGTCATCCTTTTTGACGGCCTGACCCAGACTTCGAGCAGCTTTGACTACGTGAACGGCGCCTGGATACCGCAGGAGCCGATGCTGGGCATTGGCCAGTCAGCGTTTGTGACAGTGCTGGATAACACCAACTGTTGCTGCAAACCCTGTCTGCCGGATGAGTTCGGGCAGTATCCGGTGAGCTACACCGTGACCATCAACCCGGGCTTCAATTTCCTCGTGAACCATCTGTGTCGCGGAACGAACAACCTGGCGGATGAAGTCCTGCCCGTCGTGCCGGATGACACGGTGTTGTACCATTGGAACGAGGCGACGCAGACCTTCGAAATATCAACGTACACGACGGGTTTGGGATGGGATCCGTCCACCCTGCTGAATCCAGGCCAGGGCTTCATCCTGAACAACCCCAACTCATTTTCTTACAGCCTGACTTTTGAAGGTTGCGAGCCGACGTGTCCGCCGCCCTGCATGCCGACCAACGGCCTTTATCTCATTGGCCAGATTGGCACCGGCAGCAACCCCACCTATTATTCGAACCTCTTCACTTGTCCGCCGAAGTGCGGCACGCAGGTCAGCATTTATGATCCCAGCAACCCCCCGACCCAGCCTTACGACCTCTACGACTACGTGAATGGTGTCTGGATACCATCAGAGCCGATGCTGGCCCTGGGACAGTCCGCGTATGTCACGGTGCTGGCCAACACCAACTGCTGCACCAACACCAATGAGTTTGTTTTCAACGGGAGCTTTGAGGTAACCAGCCCGATCATGACTCCCAACAGCTTTTATTTATTTAGTTCCCCTGACATCGTGCCTGGCTGGACGACAGCGGCGACTGATGATCTTGAAATCTGGTGCAACAACTTCTTTGGGATTCCGGCCTCGGAAGGCACGAACCATTTGGAAATCAACGCCGGCAGCAATGATCAAACGGTGACGCAAGTGGTCACCGGCTTGAAGACGAATTGTCCCGCGACCTTCTGCTTCGACTACACCGGGCGCAATGGTCTGGCGGGCGTCACCCCCAACAACGACTTTACCGTCACTCTGAGTGGAGGTTTCTCAATGTCATTGTCACTGGATCCGGCCGAGTTTTCCGCCGGGGGCTGGACCAATTTCTGCACGAATTTTGTGCCCACAACGACGGCCATCACCATCAAGTTCCGGGGCCAGCCGCATGTGCCGGCTCCAGGCGGCGCGCATATTGACAATGTTTCGCTCACGCAATGCTGCCCGCCGATGCCCTGCACACCGGTCAGCATTTTTGCTTCGCCGCAAACCCAGGCGATCGCGGCCGGGCCTTCCCTGACTGATCCGGTCACCTTCACTGCCGTCGCGGACGGGAGCGCTCCCTTCACGTTTTACTGGAGACGGAATGGAGCCACTCTGAACCCCAGCGGGCTGGCCGCCAACGGAACTTGCTACACGATTACCATAGCGGGCAATACCAGCACCCTCACACTGACCTGTGTCCCCCCGTCGGGTGTGGGTACGGAGGATTCGGGCACGTACTCCGTTGTGGCGGCAAACTATTGGTGCTGCGACTGTAACAAACTCAGCGGCGATGCGATGCTCGTTTATCCCCCGATCCCGCCGGTCGTTTTTACCAACACCACCTGGCGCTACAGGGACGACGGCTCCGACCAG
>JANNEF010000035.1:0-15093 GCA_031378375.1 Verrucomicrobiota bacterium
CGTGCGCGAAGATGCCGGCTCCGTCCTGCTCGCCGTGAAATGCACCGCCAATCCGGCCACCAACCGCCCCGTCCGGCTCGAATATCGGATTACCACGGGTAGCGCGGTGTCGAACGTGAACTATGTGTCTCTTTCCACGAACGGATATCGGTTGATTGACTTCATCCACTACACGCCGCCTGATCCGCTCCCCGATTTCACCCGCTCCGAGGGTAATATCACCACCATCAATATCGGACTGCTCAACGACGCCGTGGTGCGCTCCAATCTCTTCTTCGACGTGCAGTTGTTCTACCATTACGAGTTGCGTACCAACTACACGTTCGTCACCAACGTGACCATGGGAGTCACCAACATTTTCACCAACAGCGTCAGCAGCCCGGCGCCCACCAACCACTGGATCGGCGCCTACCCGTCTCATCGTGTTCATCTGGTGGATGTGGGCGTGACCACGGTTTCAGTCGAGGCCGAGGTGCCCTTCGCCTACGAGGCGGGCGTCGTGCCCGGTTTCTTCGCCATCATCCGCAGCGGGCCGACGGACACCGATCTGGTGGTCGCCTACGGCGTCGGCGGCACGGCGGCGGGCGGCAACGACTACGTGCCCATCTCGCCCAACGGCGTCTCCAGCACCGTGACCATTTCCGCCGGCACGAATCGCGTGTTCATTCCCGTCGTGCCGATCGACGATCCGGTGGAGGAATCCAGTGAAACAGTCCAGATCCAGTTGTTGAACCGGCCCGGCTACTCCGGCGGCGGTTCCGCCCAGGTCGTGATCGTGTCCGACGACGGCACCGCGCAATTCGTCGCGGCGAAATTCTCCGTGCCGGAGGATTCCGGCGTCGCGATGATCGCCGTGCAGCGCACCGGCGACACCAACTATCAACTCAGCGTGGACTACCGGATGACCGGCGGCACCGCCGTGACGAACACCGACTGGCGCGGCACCAACGGCACCCTCGTCTTCGCGCCGGGTGAAACCATGAAGAGCTTCCCCGTCTTGCTCGTGGCCGATTCCGTGGTGGAGCCGGACGAGACGGTGGACCTGGTGCTCGGCAATCCCACCGGCGGCGTGCCGCTGGCCGGCCAGCGCACCGCCACGCTGGAAATTTTGAACGACGACACCGCCTTCGCCTTCGCCACGAATGCGTTTCGCGCGAACGAAAACGGTGGACCCGTTGCCATCGTCGTCGAGCGCCTCGGTCTCTCCAGCGACGCGGTCAGCGTGACCTTCGCCACGACCAACGGCATCGGCGCCACGGAGCCGGCGGACTACGCGGGCACGAATGTCCTGCTGGAGTTCGCGCCGGGCGTGACGAGCCAGACCGTGTGGCTCCCCGTGTTCGACGACGAACTGTTCGAGGGCGACGAAACCGTGCTGTTGCGCCTGTCCGGCCCCAGCGCCCCCGCCTTGCTTGGCGCGATCAGCAACGCGCCGTTGACCATCGTGGACGACGAATGCGCGCTGGGCTTCGCCGCCGTGTCCTTCAGCACCAACGAATACGCGCCCGCGTTGCTCGTCACGGTCGTTCGCACCGGCGGCACCATCAATCCCGTGAGCGTCACGCTTCAGGCCGTGAACGGCTCCGCGCTGGACGGCCTCGATTATTCTGGCGTGGCGCGCACGCTGACGTTCAACGGTGATGGCTACCACCTCGCCACCGACGGCAGCGGCCGGATCGAATTCCGTCCGGGCGACACGAGCCAGACGATTTCCGTGCCGTTGATTGACGACTCCTTGAACGAAGGCGACGAGGAATTCTCCGTGATGCTCGCCGGCCTGACGCTGGCAACGGAGGACGCGCTCCCCGGCGCGGTCGCCTTCGGCGCGATTACCAACGCGCCCGGCGTGATCCTCGACAACGAAACCGCCGGCAACGTGGATTTCGCCTTTCAACCCCGGCCCGGCCCGAACGATCGCGTGCGCGCGCTGGCGCTTGAGCCGGACGGCAAGCTCGTGTTCGGCGGCGACTTCACCGAGGTGGACGGCTTCGTCTATGACCGCATCAGCCGCGTGCAGGCCAGCGGCGTGGCGGACCCGTTTTTCAATCCGGGCCGGGGCGCCAACAGCAACGTGCTCGCGGTGCTGGTGCAGCCGGACGGCAAGATTCTTGTCGGCGGCGCGTTCACGACCGTGGACGGCAGCAACCGCGTCGGCGTGGCCCGTCTCAAGGCCAACGGCGACCTCGATACGAGCTTCGACCCCGGCCAGCTTTTCACCAACGGCCCGGTGCGCTCGCTCGCGTTTCAAGCCGATGGCAAGGCCATTGTCGGCGGCGACTTCACCCTGGTCGGTGCCACCAATCGCAACCGCATCGCCCGCCTCCGCACTGACGGCGTACTCGACACGACCCTGACCGCGTCACCGAACAACGCCGTCAACGCTCTCGCGCTGCAACCCGACGGCAAGGTACTCATCGGCGGCGCCTTCACCACGGTGGGCGTCAGCACACGGCAGCGCCTGGCGCGGTTGAACATTTCCGGCACGCTCGACGGTTCGCTGACGGCGACCATAGACAACGTGGTGAACAGCCTCGCGCTGCAAGCGGACGGCAAGGTGGTGGTGGGCGGCGCCTTCACCAACGTCAACGCCACGCGCCGGCCTTTCGTGGTGCGGCTCATGCCCGACGGCAAGCTGGACACGAACTTCAACACCGGCACGGGACCCAACGGCGTCGTCCATTCGGTGGCCGTGGACCCCGTCAACGGTTTCATCTACATCGCGGGCGACTTCACCACCGTCAACGGGGTGAGCAGCCCGCGCATCGCCCGCCTGCTGCCGGACGGCGCGCTGGACGCCGCCTTCGATGTCGGCACCGGTGCGGACGCGACCGTTCGCGCGGTGGCGGTGGGAGCGGATGGCAAGGTGAGCATCGGTGGCGATTTTACCGTGGTAAAAAACCTCCCGCGCCTGCGGTTGGCGCGGCTGCAAGGCGGCGGGCCGGCTCCGGCACCCCTCATCTCTCAAATCGGTCTGGTGGGAGGCCAGTGGACACTTACGTTCGATGCGCAGGCCGGACGGAGTTACTCGTTGCTGATCAGCACGAACCTTCTGAACTGGACCAGTGTGACTTCCGGCATGGCGGCGGGGCCGGTGATGATTCTGATTGATCCAACCTCGCCCGATGGCCCGGTGCGCTTCTACCGGATCGGGAACTGACACGGATTCCGACTGGCAACAAGCCTCCCGACCGCGCGCGTCCGCCTACTGGCTCAATGCCGCCAGGTGCCGCTCGCACTCTATGGCCGCCGCGCAGCCCTGGCCCGCCGCTGTCACCGCCTGGCGATAGACGCGGTCCGAACAATCCCCCGCCACGAACACGCCCGTTACGTTCGTCGCCGCGCCTTGCCTGGGAATGATGTAACCGGCTTCGTCCATATCAATCACGCCCTTGAAGATTTGCGTGTTGGGAACGTGGCCGATGGCGGCGAACACGCCCGCGCACGGCACCACGCTTTCCTGGTTCGTCTTGACGTTCCGCAGCTTCACGCCCGTCACCTTGTCCTGCTTCACGTCGAGCACCTCGGCGACGACCGAATCCCAGAGCGGCTTGATCTTTGGATTCGCCAGCGTGCGGTCGGCCATGATCTTGGACGCGCGCAGCGTGTCGCGCCGATGCACCAGATGCACCACCGAGGCGAAGCGCGTCAGGTACGTGGCCTCTTCGCACGCCGAATCGCCGCCGCCCACCACGACCAGCGGCTGGTTGCGGAACATTGGCAGCGCGCCGTCGCACGTCGCGCAGTAAGTGACGCCTTTCTTCTCCAGCTCCGCCTCGCCGGGGGCGTCGAGGTGCTTGTGGCCCGCGCCGCTGGCTATGATGATCGTCTGCGCCTGCACCGGTTCGCCATCTACGGTGAGCGTGAAGGGCGGTTTCGCGAGATCCACCGCGTCCACCGTGCCGAACTGGATTCGCGCGCCGAAGCGTTCGGCCTGTTTCTGCATCCGCGTCATCAGCTCGTAGCCGTCAATGCCCTCGGGGAAGCCGGGGAAATTTTCCACGATGCTGGTGGTGGTGAGCAGCCCGCCGGGCATGAGGCCGGTGAGCACGAGCGGTGAAAGATTGGCGCGCGCGGTGTAAAGCGCGGCGGTGAGGCCGGCGCAACCGGTGCCGATAATGACGACTTTTTCCATAAAGGGCGAAACGGTAGGGAGCGGGCCGGGGGTTGGCAAGCGTGGCGTGGGTAGTTCAGCGCGGGCGAAATCACCCCTTTTCCCTTCCGCTGTCGCGGCCAAGCTGTTAGAACCCGCCTGTGAATTCCGACATGAAAATCGGTTTCCTGGGCGCCGGCAGGATGGCCACCGCTCTGGCCAAAGGTTTTGTCCAGGCCGGCCTGGTCAACGCCGGCGATCTCATCGCCAGTGACTTGTTGGAGGACGCGCGCGTGGCGTTCGGCAGGGACACCGGCGCGAAACTGACCGCCTTCAACCCCGACGTGCTCAAGTTCGCCCCGGTGATCGTGCTGGCCGTCAAACCCGATCAAGTCGCCGGCGTGCTCGCGGAAGTGCGCCCGCACTTCACCGAAAAACACCTGCTCATCTCCATCGCCGCCGGCGTGACCCTCGCCCGGCTGCAAGCCGCGCTGGGCGACGGCGCGCGGGTCATCCGCGTGATGCCCAACACGCCCGCGCTGGTCGGCGCGTCCGCCAGCGCGTTCGCGCCCGGCAGAGCCGCCACGCCCGCCGACGCGCAACTGGCGCAAAAACTTTTCTCCGCCGTTGGCACCGCCTTCGCCGTGAAGGAATCCCTGCTCGACGCCGTCACGGGCCTCAGCGGCAGCGGGCCGGCGTATGACTTCCTGTTGATCGAGGCGTTGAGCGCCGGCGGCGTGGCGGCGGGTCTGCCGCGTGACATCGCCACCCGGCTCGCCGCGCAGACGCTGCTCGGCAGCGCGAAGCTGCTGCTCGAAACCGGCCTCCATCCCGGCGCGCTCAAGGACATGGTCACGAGTCCCGGTGGCACCACCATCGAAGGCGTCCACGAGCTGGAAAAAGCCGGCGTGCGCGGCGCACTCATCAACGCCGTGCGTGCCGCGACCGACAAGTCGAAGAAACTCGGCCAGGGATGAGACAAATTCCGAATGTCGAATGTCGAATGTCGAACGCGCGTTCGTCACCCGTGAACCCTTCGTCATTCGTCATTCGCCATTCCTGATTCCCATGCCCTTCCCGCCTCCCACCGACAAGCAGGCGCGCATCATCTGGCTGGCGCTCACCGGGCTGGCCGTGGCGGTGCTGCTCACGCTGCTGGTCGGCTTGATCTGGGGCCTGGGCAAGGTGCTGAACATCCTCGCGCCGGTGCTGTGGCCGCTGGCGCTGGCGGGCATCTTCGCCTACCTGCTCGACCCGGTGGTGGACCTGTTCGAGCGCAAAGGCGTCTCCCGCGCGCGCGCGATTGTGTGTGTGTTCGCCCTGGCGCTGCTGGGTGTGGCTGGGATTGTCGGTAGCGTCGCGCCGCAGATCATCAACGAAGCCGAAGACCTCGTGGAAAGAATTCCCGTGTACACCGCCCGCGTGCAAAAGCGCGCCAACGACTGGGTCGCCAACCCGCCTGCCACGATTCGCAAACTGCTCGGCTATGCGCCGGGCGCCGCCGCCCCGGCGACCAACGCCGTCGCGGCCACCAACACCGCCCTCCTCGCCGCGGCCACCAATGCCGCGCCCGCGTCCCCGCCCGGCACCAACACCCTTTCGCTCGTCGGCATGATCTTTGGCGACGACAAGCTGCAATCCGCCGGCAGTTGGGCCGCCGAGACGCTGCCCAAAATCGGCCGGTGGCTCGCCAGCCAGGCCGCGCGCGTGGCCGCGTGGTTCGGGTTCCTCGCCGGGCTGGCACTGGTGCCGGTGTATGCGTTTTATTTCCTGCTGGAGAAGGAGGGCATCCAGTCGCGCTGGACCGATTACCTGCCGCTCAAGAAATCCGGTTTCAAGGATGAAATCGTCTTCGTGCTCAACGCCATCAACGACTATCTCATCGTGTTCTTTCGCGGGCAGGTGCTCGTGGCGATTTGCGACGGCGTGCTCTACACCATCGGTTTCATCATCATCGGCCTGCCCTACGCGGTGCTGCTGGGCGTCATGGCGACGTTCCTGACAATGATCCCGTTCCTCGGTGCGATTACCACCTGCGTCGCCGCGCTCATCATCGCCTTCGCGCAGTTCGGCGACTGGCGTCACCCGCTGCTGGTGCTGGCCGTGTTTGGCATCGTGCAAACCCTCGAAGGCCTGGTGATCTCGCCCAAGATTCTGGGCGAGCGCGTGGGGCTGCATCCGCTGACGATTATTGTCGCTGTCATGGTCGGCACGACGCTGCTGGGCGGTCTCCTCGGCGGCATCCTGGCCATCCCGCTCACGGCGGCGGGCCGGGTGCTGATGTTCCGTTACGTGTGGAAGAAACGGGAGGCGTGATCCGTCGTTCGTTCGGCTCCGCGCTTGGTTAACGACTCGCTTTGCTGGATCAACAACTGCTCCCCAATCCGCCAATGCAGGATGTCGTGGAACCCGCGCTGAGCGGGACAGCAACGGATAATGCGCGGACAAACTGGCTGGTCGCACCGACCGGACGGCATTGTCTTTGGATTGCTCTTGTCCTGGCGGCCATCACCCTCGCGGTCTATTGGCCGGCGCGCGGCTATGAGTTTCTGGAACTCGATGACAACTTGTACATCACCGGCAATCCCGTGGTGCAACAGGGGTTGACATGGCCGGGCATCGTCTGGGCTTTCGCGGGGTTTCACGCCAGCAACTGGCATCCGGTCACCTGGCTGTCGCACATGCTGGATTGCTCGCTGTTCGGCGCGACGCCGGGCGGGCACCACTTCGTGAACGTGCTTTTCCACGCGGCGAACGCGGTGTTGCTGTTCCTGCTGCTGCGCCGGATGACGGGCGCGGTGTGGCGCGCGGCGTTGGTCGCGGCGTTGTTTGCGTGGCATCCATTGCACGTCGAGTCGGTGGCGTGGGTGGCCGAGCGCAAGGATGTATTGAGCACGTTGTTCCTGATCCTGACGGTGTGGGCTTACACGCGCTACGCGGAGAAGCCGGGGTCGGGCCGTTACGCGATGGTGGCGCTGTGGTTCGCGCTGGGGTTGATGTCCAAACCGATGCTGGTCACGGTGCCGTGCCTGCTGTTGTTGCTGGATTACTGGCCGCTGGGGCGGTTGCGGGTTTTTCAATCAGCGGGCGTGAGTGGCAAGACGGAATCAATTCCACTCGGCAAGTTGCTTCTGGAAAAACTCCCGCTCTTCGCGCTCGCGGCGGCGGCGAGTTGGCTGACCATTCTCGCCCAACGCGCCGGTGACGCCGTCGCGCCGCTGGACGCCGTGCCGCTGGCCACGCGTGCGGCCAACGCGCTGACGGCTTACGCGGCCTACTTGGGGAAGACGGTCTGGCCGGCGGACCTCGCGGTGTATTATCCGCTGGAGAAGAATGTGCCGGTCGTGGCGCTGGGGGCTTCGGTGTTGTTGCTGGCGTTGATCAGTGCGGTGGTCTGGCGCGCACGACGGGAGCGCGGTTATCTGGCGGTCGGCTGGCTGTGGTATCTGGTGACGTTGCTGCCGGTCATTGGCCTGGTGCAGGTGGGCGGGCAGGCGATGGCGGATCGTTATACTTACGTGCCGCTGATTGGCGTGTTCGTGATGATGGCCTGGGGCGTCGCGCCGTGGTTCGCGCGCGACGATGGGAAGTTGCCGATGAAGCTGGCCGTGACGGGCGCGTTGTTGTTGGGCTGCCTGTCCGCGACCGCGCGGCAATCGAGCCACTGGCGCAACGGCGTGCGGCTGTTCACGCACTCCGTGCGGGTCACGCGGGACAATCACTTCATGCATCACAACCTGGGCGTGGCGCTGGCGACGCGCGGCCATCGCGATGAAGCCATCGCGCACTATGCCGAGTCGCTGCGGCTATACCCCGGCTCGGCCAAGGCCCACTACAATCTGGGGCTGGAACTGCTTGATGCCGGCGAATCCGCGCGGGCGCTGACACACTTCACCGAGGCGGTGAAACTCACGCCCCTCGACGCCGCCGCCCAAAACAATCTGGCAACCGTGCTCGCGGAGCAAAAGCGGTTTGACGAAGCGGGCGAACATTTTCGCCGCGCGTTGCAACTCGCGCCGCGCGACGCGAAGAGCCATTGCAATTTCGCC
Organism: Verrucomicrobiota bacterium; assembly: GCA_031378375.1. GTDB lineage: Bacteria > Verrucomicrobiota > Verrucomicrobiia > Limisphaerales > JANNEF01 > JANNEF01. The sequence goes on from JANNEF010000035.1 coordinate 8,140, forward strand.
AAGGCGCTCCTGCAACAGGGCCGCCCGGCGGAGGCGGCGGAGCATTTTCGTGCCGCGCTGGAAATTGTTCCCGACTGGCCGGAGGCGCTGAACAGCTTCGCGGTGATGCTCGCGACGCATGGGGACGCGGGCATCCGCGACGGCGCGCGGGCGGTGCGGCTGGCGGAGAAGGCGAATCAACTGACGGGCCACGCGCACCCAACATTGTTGAGCACGCTGGCCGCGGCGTATGCGGAAGTGGGACAGTTTGAGCGCGCCGTGACGACGGCGCGACAGGCGCATCAACTGGCCTCTACCGCCGGTCGCAAGAACATGAGCGAGCAGATCGAGCGGTGCGTGTTGCTGTATCAGGCGGGCAAACCGTACCGGCAGGCGGTTGAGTCACCGCAACCGTAGGATTCTCCGCCCGGTACCGCGCTAGGCCTGCCGCAACAAGTCCCGTACATCCACCGCTTCCATGCCAGCCGAGCGGATGGATTGCATCCCCAGATCGGTGTCTTCGTAGGCACGGCAAAACTCAGGCGCGACGTCGATGCGGCGGGCGGCTTCGAGGAAGATGTCGGGCGCGGGTTTCTGGTTCACCACGTCTTCACTGGTCACGACCGCTTGGAACAAGTCGCGGATGCGGAGATGGACGAGCACCATTGCAATGACGCGCTGCGTGCCGCCGGAAGCGACGGCCAGCGGGATCCGACCGTGATGCTCGCGCGCCACGTTAACCACCGCTTCAATCGGACCGACGTGAGACAGCAATTCCAGATAGGCTTCCTCCTTCTCCCGGGCGACGGCGATGGGGTTGAAAGCCAGGCGTTGCTCATCGCGCAGCATCTTCAAAATGTCCCGCGACGGCACGCCGCCCAGAGCGTAGAAGCGATCCTCGGGGAAATGAAAACCGTGCTGGCTCGCGATGCCCTGCCACGCCTGCCAGTGCAGCGGCATGGTGTGCGCGAGCGTGCCGTCGCAGTCGAAGATGATGCCTTGAATCATGGTTGAAGTTTCTTGTTTCAGTGGATCAACGCAAGGTGACTGGAAATCCAATCGGATTAGGATCGTATCGCGGCCAGCTTCTCCTCCAAATCGTGCGCCATCAGCGGTTCGATCAAGCCTTCGAGATCGCCTTCGATCACATTCAGCAGGTTGTAGAGCGTCAGTTCGATGCGATGATCGGTGACGCGGTTCTGTGGAAAATTGTAGGTGCGGATTTTTTCGCTGCGTTCGCCGGTGCCGATTTGACCCTTGCGCAGACTGGCGTACTTGGCGTTTTCGTCGGCGATTTTTTTCTCCAGCAGGCGCGAGCGCAGGACGGTCATGGCGCGGATTTTGTTTTTCTGTTGCGACCGTTGGTCGGCGCACCGGACGATCAGGCCGCTGGGCCGATGGATGATTTGCACGGCGGAATCGGTGGTGTTGACGCCCTGGCCGCCGGGACCCGAAGCGCGGCAGGTGGTGATGTCGAGGTCTTCCGTCTTGATCTCGATGTCCACTTCCTCGGCTTCCGGCAGGACGGCGACCGTCGCGGTGCTGGTGTGGATGCGGCCCTGCGCCTCGGTCGCGGGCACGCGCTGGACGCGGTGGACGCCGCTTTCATATTTGAGCCGCTTGTAAACGTCGGTGCCGGTGACGGTGAAAATGATTTCCTTGAAGCCGCCCAGATCCGACGGGCTGGAGTCGAGCGTCTCGTGCTTCCAGCCGTGCGTCTCGGCGTAGCGCGTGTACATCCGGTAGAGGTCGGCGGCGAACAGCGCGGACTCGTTGCCGCCAGCGCCGGCGCGGATTTCGATGATGGTATTGCGGGAATCCGTGGGGTCGGGCGGAATGACGCCGCGCTGCACTTCCAGTGCGAGGCGCTTCTCCTCGGCTTCGAGGCGGGTGACTTCCTCGCGGGCCAGCCCGGCCATTTCCGAGTCCGGCAACTCGGTTTGCAGCAGGGCGCGGTTGGCTTCGCGATCGGCGACGACCTTGACGTAGGCCGTGCCGGTGGCGGCGAGATCCTTGAGTCGCGCGTATTCGCGCGAGAGTTCCTGCGCCCGCGATTTGTTGTCGAAGGCATTGGGATCGCTCAGCGCCATCTCGACCTCCGCCAGGCGACGGGCGAACTTCTCGATGTGGGGGCGCAAATCCATGCGGGCGGGAAAAAGCAATCCGCCCGCAAGGTGGAAACCGTTGCGGGCGGATGGCGGGGAAAACAGCTACACCTTCTTCTTCTTGGGCGCGGCGGCGGCGGCCTGCGCGGCGGCGGTCTTGGCCAGCCGCTGCTGGAACTTGTCCACGCGGCCAGCGGTGTCCACAAACTTCTGCTGCCCGGTGTAGAACGGGTGGCAGGCGTTGCAGATGCCGATGATGAGGGTGGCCTTGGTGGAGCGGGTCTTGATCGAGTTGCCGCAGGCGCAACGGATTTCCGCTTCGAGATACTTCGGATGCAAATCAGCTTTCATAACAAAGGCTGGAGAAGGTAACAACCGTGTGTGCTTTGACAAGCGTTAATTTGGGTAATTTCTCACGCCTATCCGCGCGCCCGCCCGCCCTCACCCCTTTTCGATGGAGGCGTAGGCGTTGTGATTGTGGATGCTCTCGAAGTTCTCCGCCTCGACCTTGAACCACGTCACGTCGGGGTGCGCGCGGAGTTTGAGCGCGACGTTGCGCACCAGATCCTCGACGAACACCGGGTTCTCGTACGCCCGCTCGGTGACGGCCTTCTCGTCCTCGCGCTTGAGCAGGGAAAACAACTCCGCACTGGCTGAACCCTCGACGATGGCGATGAGGTCTTCAATCCAGACGGCCTTGGTGGAGCGGATTTGCACCGTCACTTCGCCGCGCTGGTTGTGCGCGCCATAGGCGCTGATGGCTTTGGAACACGGGCACAGCGTCGTCACCTTGGCTTTGACCGTGAGGACGAAATCAATCTCGCGGCCCGTCGCCGTGGCGTCGAAGCGCGCCGTGTAATCCATCAGGCTCTCCAGGCGCGAGACGGGCGCCCGTTTCACGAGAAAATACGGGAACTCCATCTCCAGGTGGCTGTTGGCGGCGTGCAGCTTCTTCTGCATCGCGTGGAGGATGTCGGTGATGTTCTCGACGTGGACGACGCTGCCGTGGGCGTTGAGCACTTCGAGGAAGCGGCTCATGTGGGTGCCTTTGAATTCCTTGGGCAGGTCCACGAACATCCCGATGGTGGCGACGGTGTTCTGGAGGCTGCGGGCCTTGTCGCGCACCTGGATGGGGAAGCGCAGGCCGCGCACGCCGACCTTGTCAATGGGCAGCTCGCGATGGTCGCGTTCGCTCTGCTTGTCGTGCAGGCAGGGTTTCTGCCGCGATCCCCGCTTGGGCGCTGGTGCCATAGCCACTGGTTCCAATTTCAGCATGGTCGCACCTTAGCAGGCTGCCGGGAGTTTGCCAAAATAATTCCCATGCAGTTTGAAAAACAAAACCCGCCAGCTCCGGAGAACTGGCGGGGTGGTGCAGCCGGTCGTCCCGGCTAAATCATTTCGGCGTCGGCTTGGGCTGCGGATTCAATTTGATCGTCGGCGCGCCTGGAGCGCCGGGCGGGGCCTGCGGATTGAGTTTGATCGTCGGCGTGCCCGGTGCGCCGGGGGGCGCGGGCGGGGTCGCCGTCGCCGCTCCGGGGTCCTGGATGGAGATCAACTCGATGTCGAAGAGCAGCGTGGAATTCGGCGGGATGCTCGGCCGGCCCCGTTCGCCGTAGGCCATTTCCGAAGGGATGACCAACTGCCATTTGGAGCCGATGTTCATCATCAGCAACGCCTCGGTCCAGCCCTTGATCACGCCCGTCACCGGGAACGTCGCCGGCTCGCCGCGCTTGTAGGAACTGTCGAACTCCGTGCCGTCAATCAACGTCCCGCGATAATGCGTGACCACCGTGTCGTTGGAACCGGGTTTCCTGCCCGTGCCGGTGGTGATGACTTTGTATTGCAGGCCGTTGGTGGTGGTGGTGACCCCGGGCTTGCCCTTATTCGCGACCAGGAACGCCTCGCCCTCCTTCTTGCCCTTTTCGCCCTCGGCCTTTTGCTTTTCCTGCGCCTTGTTGCGCATCTCGGTCTGGAGCGCCGTCATCGTTTCGCGCGCCTCGTCCTCGGACAGCAACATCTTGCCGCCGACCATCGCGTCCTTCATGCCGTTGAGATACAGGGTGGTGTCCACCTCGATGGAATTGCGTTTCAATTCCTTGCCCAGGTTCATGCCCAGCATGTAGCTGATCTTGTCCTTCTGGGTTTTCAACGGGCTTTCATCGGCGGCGGTCGCGGCCAGCGCGACGCTTATTCCCAACACGGCCATCAATACTAATTTCATTTCAATTTGCTTTCCTCGTTCGCGCGGGGCGGGGACCGGAAGCCATTCCCGGCGCACAGCCAACCCTTTTTCAATGACGAACGCGCCAGACACTACCGGCCTGCCGCCCCGCGTCAAGGGCAAGGTCCAGGGCAGACGCATCAAAATATTTCCTGAAGACGAGCCAATGAGGTAGGGACATCGCGCCGCGATGTCCCCGCCCGCGTCCAGCGGGCGGAACGAACTCGCGAGCAAGCGGCGCATCGGGCAAGCGCATTGCGCCGCTGGACGCGGCGCGGTCGGCGCGGCGCGCCGACCCTACCACAAAATGAGTTGCGTCTGCCCTGGGGCAAGGTCAGCGCGCCGCCGCTCCCCCCGCGCCTCACGCCACCGTCACCAGCACGAGATTGCTCGCCGTGCCCTCCGCGATCCATTTAACCAGCTTGTCCGCGATGAACTGCACTCCGGCCTGCGTCGGAAAGTGGGCGCTGAGGACATTACCACTGGCGCCCGGCAGCGTTTTTACCCCGATGGAATCGCCGACGCTTCCGTCGCCGCTGCTCCCGATTCCATCGGAACGATGTCCTCTCCGTCTATGCCGACATGAGCAGCGGAAAAAAACCGCCAACCCTCAACTCACCGCGACCAGCACGAGGTTGCTCACCGGTCCCGCCACGTCCCCGTTGAAGGGCGTCGCGCGGAACTCGTAGCTGCCCGCCGCCGGCACCGTGTCCGTGTAACTCGCGTTCCCCTCGCCGTTGGCCGCCACGTCCGCCGCCACCACGCTGAAATCCGTCTCGCCCTGCATCCGCCGCGCGATGGTGAACGCGCTCGCCCCCTCCGAATGCGCCGACAACGGCACACTGAGGCCGCTGGTGTAATTCGCCGTCAACGCGGCCGCGCCCGGCGGCTGCGGCTGCTGCGCGTTGCGGAGCAGATGTTGCGGGCAGTACAAATCGCACTTGCCCGTGTCATCCGGGAACATCAGCGCCAGCGTCAAAACGTTCTTGAACAACTCCAGCCGCAACGCCCCGCGGGCCGCGTCGCGCGCCTCGTCCGACTGCAACTTCACCGCCTTGGCCTCGCCCTGCGCCACATAGAGCACCGTCCACGACGAGAGCGCCGCCGCCGCCTCGCCCACGGCGGTGGCGCCCACCTGCGCCTGCTTGGGCGTGATGCAATTGAGGAGCTGCTGCAAATGATTGTTCAACTGTTCCTCCCGGCAACTGCTGAAAATGCTCCGGCCCTGCGGGAAACACTCCGTCACCTGCGGCGCGTTCGGCCCGAAGGCGGCCACCACGGCCCCGTGGATTTTCGCGATCACCGTGGGCAACGACGCCTTGAACGCCACCTTCGCGTCCGTCCTGGCTTTCTGGATGGCCAGCTTCGTCATTTCGTCGGTGACGCCCGACTCCAGCGCGTTGAGGGCGACGGTGGTGGCGTTGATGCGCGGGGTGAGGGCGCCCGCCGGATTGTTGGCCACCATGCGTTGATACTGCGCGGTGGCGTAGTTGAGGATTTCGGTGAAGCTGATCTGCCGGTCGTTCAGCGGATTGATGAAGAAGCGGTGGAAGTTGATCATAAGTTTCCGAGGTTATTTTTTGCCGGACGATGCGCCCGCTACCGCGCCTGTCAATCCCGAAAATTCGCACAGGGCGACCGCACACACATTTGCCCGGTGGCCAAACTGGCATCGGGCAACCAGACGCACTTTTGCCTTGTGATCAAACTCGCACCGGCCAAATGGACGCACTTTTGCCTTGTGATCAAATGATCACAGGCCGTCCTAACGTCCTAAAGCCCGACGATCAAACGATCACAGGGCAAAAACACGCACTTTTGCACTATGATCAAATGATCACAGGCCATCCGGGCGTCTGGAAGCCCGGTGATCAAACGATCACCGGCAAAAAGTGCCTGTTTTTGCCCAGTGATGGGATGTGGACTACGTCAAAGTTGCGCTCATGGTTGGCGATGTCAGCATTGAAGAACAGGCAACAGCATCCGCGTTTGACCATCACCTGGCGACTGCCGTCTCTACTTTGGCGGTGCCTTTGGAGGTGGACCGGGGCGATGTTTTATCCGTTTCTTGGAACCAGCGCCCTTCGAGCCGCGATCACCTTTAGAGGGGGGATCGAGGTGCGTGCCGTCCACTGCGTCGAGACCTAAGATTAACACCGGAATATCAATGTCCGAGACACCTCGCGCCTCCAAATCCCACACGAACTGCTCGAAATAGGAGACGCCCGAAGACATTTCTGAGACAAAAGCCTTCACCGGCACGACCTCGATACCACATTCGATATGGCCGAGATTCTTGAAGATTGTCATCTTGGCGCAGACGTTATAGACCATGAACGCATACTTTCCGAACTGCACTTCAACGCCGAGTTTTTCCTTAACGAAATCCATCTCTCTGAAAGCACCCTTATTGCTGCGCCGAAGTTTGTAGTCCTCCAAATAGAACTTGGTCGGGTAGTCACACGGCACGCGTACGGGTGTCCAACCGCCTTTTCCAATCAACAGTTTCTTATACCAACTACGTTAATAGAGTAGTATAACGGCTCTGGAAGAAGTGTTTGCTTGAAGCAGCAGCCAATCGAAGACGAGGGAGTGCACGCGGCGGGCGTCTCGCCAGAAGCGTTGCAGTTCGGCCTGCAACACCGCTTC
>JANNEF010000036.1:0-36581 GCA_031378375.1 Verrucomicrobiota bacterium
CTCCTCTTCGAGCGGCATCTGGGCTGGCAGCACCAAGTGAGCTTGCGCCACCTGCGGTTCTGGCTGTTCGTGACGGCCGGAGTGCTGAGTCATCCGGCAGGCCAGACGACGATCAAACTGGCCGTGCCCGAACGCGAACGCGACTGGTGGCGAGGCTTATGGGAAAAGATTCTGAGTCCGTTCCCCAACTGCAATGCAGTAGAAAACCACCCCGCATTCACCAGCCAATCCGCATGAAAATTTGATTTCTACTGCATGGATTTCGGCTTAATGTTTCCCAAATCTCCGCCGTAGAACTTTTCGCGAAACGGTTCCGACTCCAGCAGGTGCTCATGATTCTCGCGCCGGTCGCGCTCAAGGATGAACTTGAGTTCGTCGAGGTCGCCGGACCAGCGGAAGCCGTTGAAAAACTCAATGCCGGCAAACTGCGTCTTGTAGAGAGCGCTTTCCGAGTAGCAAGTTCCGAGATGCAGGTGACGAAACCCGCGCGCGGCGAACAGCGCCACCGCTGTGGTCATCATGAACATGCCAAGACTGCCCGCGGGATGGTCCAGGTCATAGAAGGCGTAGTAGTAATAGGCCAGCGCGTCCGGTTCCAGGTAGAGCGTGACGAGGCCGGCTTCGGCACCCGAGGCGGTGTCGGTGAAGAGCAGAACGTGGGACGTAACCGGGGAATTGAACAGCGAATCAAGCCGGTCGCGGCTCATCACCTCCGGGCCGAACTTGCGGTCAGCATAAGCCTTGCAGAACTCCCGGCGCGCGGGCGTGTACTCGAAGTCGGCGCGCGCGATGAGCGCGGCGGTCACCTCCCCGCATTTGCGAAGGATGCGGCGGTTCTCAGAGGAGGCGCGGAATTGCGCGAGACTCACGCGAAGCTGTCGGCAGAGGTAAAAACGATCGAGCTGGCGGGACGACGGGAGGAAGCCCTGAGCGAACAGGTCGCCGGGCGTTTCTCCGGGTTCAGGGAACGCCCAGATGGCATAGGGAAAAATGTAGTGGCCGTAGTCCGCCTTGGCCTCGGAGAACAGGAGCTTCATGCCACGCCCTCTTCCTGGAGATAGATCCGCGGCAGCCTCCCGCGCCACCCGCACAGCACGTCATAGGACGCCGAGTTCTTGAGTTGGGCGATGTCTTGGACGGTGATTTCCTCGTTGCCTTGCCGCCCCATCAGCACCGCCACGTCGCCCCGTTGCGCCTCGGGGATTTCCGTGATGTCCACGGTGAGCGCGTCCATCGAGACGCCACCAATCACGGGCGCGCGCCGGCCGTGGAGGAGCACCCATCCCTGGTTGCGCACGCGGGGGAAGCCATCGCCGTAGCCGATGGGCAGCACCGCGATACGGCGGGGTTCCTGTGCCGTGTAACGCATGCCGTAGCCGACGTGATCGCCGGGTTGCAGATGCTGCACGGCGGCGAGGCGGGCCTTGACGCTCATCACCGCGGTGACGCCAGGAATGCGCCGACAGACCGCTGAGGGAAAAACGCCCAGCGGCAGAATGCCCATGCGCACCATGTCGAAATGCGCCTCCGGTAGATCGAGAAAGCCGCCGCTGTTGCACAAGTGACGGAAAGGAACGGCTACGCCCATCTCCTCCAGCCCGGCGAGCACCTGGTTGAAGCGCGCCAGTTGCAGGCGCGCGAAAGTCTTGATCGCCTCGTCCGACTGCGCGAAGTGACTGAGCACGCCTTCCAGCACGAGTGCGGGCGTTGCGCGGAGTTGTTCCACCAGCGGCCGGGCCGCATCCCAACGCACGCCGTAACGGTTCATGCCGGTGTTGATTTTCAGGTGGACGGGGATGCGCCGGCCGGCGTGAGCTGCAAGTTGACCGAGCCGGGCAACGATGTGCGGCTCGCTGACGCAGCAGGTCAGGCGGTGTGCGACGCACCAGGGCAGTTCGCCTTCCTCCCGGTCACCGAGCATCAGGATCGGGGCGTTGATCCCCCGCTCGCGCAACGTCATGGCTTCCTCCAGCGTGCTCAACGCGAGGAAGGCCGCCCCGCTTTCCAGCGCGGCCTTCGCCACCGCCAGCGCGCCGTGCCCATAGGCTTCATCCTTGACGACGGCCATGATGCGGAGCGCGGGCGGCTTGTCGGCCGTGATGAGCTGGAAGTTTCGCCGCAGCCGGGTCAGATCAATCTCGATCCACGCGGGGCGTGGAGCGGTTTTCGCTTCGGTGAACTCTCCGGTCAACGTCGTCATGAAAAATGTTCCGCTGGATTTGGGCGCGAGGTGACGCTCACACACTTCCCGGCGGCCAGAGGCTGAGGCCGATATCCTCACGGTAGTAGCTGCCCACGCTGCGAATCTTGCGGATGTTTGCGCCCGCCCTCACCCGCGCCTCGTCCAGCGTTGCGCCAAACGCAATCACGTCCGCCAGACGATGACCCGTGGCCTGCAACCGGCCGTCGCCGTCGCGCGTCACCTCGTTCCACCACACGTCGCAGTCGAAAGGCCCGGCCACCTCGACAGGCAGCAAGGGGCCGCGCAGTTGCACGTAGGGATAGCCGTAGCCGGCCAGCGTGATGGAACAGCCGAATGTGCGCCCGGGCACGAAGCCGGGTTTGATCTGCTGGTCGCACGCCGTGCCGGACAAAACCTCCAGTGGATTCGTGAGCATCCTCAGAATCATCGCGCCGGAGGTGACGCCGATGCGGATGTTGTATTCGATGACGTGCCACCGCTCCTGCCAGCGCATCGCCGTCACCTGAATCGGACCGTGATAGTTCACCTCGCGCAGCCACGGCCGCAGCGGATGAATCAACTCGCGGGCCAGTCCGTATTTGTCGTCCGGGTCGCGCTCGACCAGGCCGCCGAGCGGCGCCCCGGCGACAATGCCCATGTTGCCGGCGAACGCTCGCTTGTATTCCTGGTTCGTCACCAGCGAATGAATTTCCCCGCCGCTGACCAGCGCGATATGACCGGCCTCGGCGCGGCCCAGATATTCCTGGAGGAATACCCCCTCGGCGTAATCCACCTGCTGGAGCCACGCCCGCGTGTCCTCAAGGGACTCGCACAGGATCGTGTGAATCGGACTCGTCGGTGAGCAGCGCGGATTCTTGATGACGAACGGGAGCGGGTGCTCGGCCAGAATCGCCTCCGCCTCCAGCCGGTTCGCCGCCAGGTGGGACTTGGGAAATGGAATCTCGAACCGCTGGCACAGCGCGCGGGCGAAATCACGTTCGCGCTCGATCCGCATCGCCTCCCCCGTCGGCCCGAAGATCGGGACATTCGTCGCCAGCAATTCATCCCGCCACGACGCCTGCGCCCAGTCGATGGACTGCGGAAGGACCAGGGTGAGGCCATGCCGCGCCACCAGCGGCGCAGGTGAGGGATACTTTTCGCGAGAAAAAGTCGGCCCGGTCAGGGAGGGGGGGTAGTGCCCGTAATCGCGTGTCAGATAGGTGCCGACATTGGCCCCGGCATCGCGAAGGATTTGCGTCGTGCTGTGGGCGAACGAGCCAACGCCCAGAACCAGAATCGAAGGAGGGCGATCCTCCAGGGCAACAGTCGGCAAAATCATGATCGGGTCACAAGGGTTGTGGGCAATGGGCCAGGGCGCTTTCGGGCGCCGCAATCCCGGCGATCATCCGTTCGCAGACGCTGAACGCAAGCCGGCTTTTCGTCGAATGTTCCGAGATGCTTCAAGCGGGTAATCAGTGGCCGCGTTTTTTGACGAGCGTGTCGATGCCATGAAACGACCCGAGGCGAAGTGTTTTGGGTCGGAGCAGTTTTCCATTGCTACACCCCGGCGGCTCGTCCATGAAGAGCGCGTGTTCATGAGCCGTTTCCGACGACCAGTCGCGGTCTGCTGTCTCCTGCTCGCGGGGTTGGCGCGCGGGCTGGGGGCGGAAGCGCCTTCCCGCGTTTCCATCAATGCGGATCACGCGCTCGTCATCAATGGCCGGAAGGTTTTCCCCATCGGCTTCACTCTGCCGCCGCCGCCCGCCGGCCGGACGCCGGAGGGCCGCGACGCCTTCGCCGAGTTGGCCGCCGCCGGCGCAACCTTCCTCCGCACCGGCGTCATGGGCGGGCCGTGGGACGAAGCCGCCATCGAACGCGAACAACAATGGCAGGACGCGGCAGCGAAACACGGCCTGCACTGCTGGGTCTTCCTCCGCGAACTCGGGAGCATCGAACCGGGCGCGGTGAAGCGGGAGGCGATGCTGCGCAAAGTCGTCACGCGCTTCCGCGATCATCCCGGCATGGGCGTGTGGAAAGGCGAGGACGAACCCGAATGGGGCAAGCGGCCCGTCCCGCCGCTGGTTCGCGCGCGTGAGATCATCCGCGAGCTGGACACGAACCACCCGATCGCCGTCACGCATGCGCCGCGTGGCACCGTGGCCACGCTGCGCCCCTACAACGCCGCCGCCGATATCACCGGCGCGGACATTTATCCGGTCGGCTATCCGCCTGGCGGTCATTCCCTTGGCACGAACAAACAGATCAGCATGGTCGGCGATTATACGCGCACGATGATGGAAGTGGCCGGCGGCAAAATGCCCGTGTGGATGATTCTCCAGATTGCCTGGAGCGGCGTGACCAAGCCAGGTAAGACCCTTCGCTTCCCGACCTTCGCCGAGGAACGCTTCATGACCTACCAAGCCATCATCAACGGCGCGCGCGGCCTCATCTACTTTGGCGGGCACATGGAGAAGGCGATGTCGCCGGAGGACGCGCGTCTCGGCTGGAACTGGACGTTCTGGCGGCGCGTGCTGCGGCCCGTGATCGAGGAGATCGGCAGCCACAGCCCGCTTTACCCCGCGCTCACCGCGCCCGAATCCAATTTGCCCATAACCGTACAGGGCGCGACGGACATTGAGTTCTGCGTGCGTGAAGCCGGCGGCGAACTCTTCCTGCTTGCCTGCAAGCGTGAAGGAGCCACGGTGCTGGCCGAGTTCCGGGGACTACCCGCCGGCGCGACGGAGGGTGAAGTGATGTTTGAGTCGCCCCGTCGCTTGACGGCGGTGAATGGCAAGTTCACCGATTGGTTTGGGCCGTTTGAGGTGCACGTGTATCGCTTCCGCTTGAAGTAGAGTGCCACAACTCCCGGGCAAATCTCTGGTTGCCACGGCGTGTCGGGGCGGCTGATCGCAGGCGGGGCGTTAAGCAATCTGACGAACTACTTCCGCGTTCCCGTTCCCACCACACCAGAATTACTGGGCCAAAGCCCGGAAGAACAGCGGGGGCGATCCGGCGGCGTTCGTGCGGGAAAATTGGAAACTGCCCTGCGGTGTGTTGGTGACAAAAGTGGTGAACCAATCGGTGAGATTCGGGGAACTCAGCACTTGGAAGGTCCGGTTGGTCGGCCCGCTGACCAGCGAGGTGAAAGTGCCATCGGGCAGCAGCGTGAAGTTGGAGAATTGCGGTGCCGCCAAAGGCGATACAGTGATTGGCGGAATGAAATTTGACCCTGGGGTGATTGTGACCGGAGTGGCGGGCGCGCATTCGAAGCCGTGCAGGGTCAGGCTATCGCCGCCGAAGCACTTCACGCTCAGAGTCCATGGGCCGTTGCCCGAACTGGCGTAGTAGCTCCCGGTTTTGTCAGTGGTGGCCGTGAAGGTGTAACCCACCCCCTGATTCGTCCCGACGCCTTGCACCACGACGCCGGCGACTGGCGCACCGTTCGAGTCCAAGAGCGTGCCGAAAACATCCGCCGTCGAGTAACGCATCCGGTAGTTGACCCCGGCCAGCGTCTGGCCGTTGGCGACGGTAAAGGCAGCAGTCGCGCCGTTGGCATACCAGGCCGACGCCGTGTTTTCGTCCAGGCCGAGATTCCACGTGCCGGCGAGGACGCCGAGGTCGAACTGCCCGTTCAACTCGGTTGTGGCCGTGGCCGACCATAGGCCGGTGGAGTCGGTGGCCAGCACGGTGGCATAGGGCGGGCGATACCCCGTTTCATCCAACAAAGTGCCCCGGATGTGCGCGGTAATCTTGCGTCCCAAAATGTTGATGCGCGCCGGTTGGCTTTTTCCGGTGACCCAGTTGGTGCCCGCGCCGAGATAGCCGAGTGACAGCAGTGATTCGCCATCCGCCGCGATCCACCAGTTGCCCGCAACGACGCCAATGGTGTAACTGCCGTTGGTGCGGCTGGACTTGCCACTCGCGGAGAATAGCCCCCCAACATCGCGGGCGGAGACGGTGACATTGGTCAAATTGCCGGTGGGCACCTGATCGTCAAAAACAGTTCCGTAAATGAGCGTGGTGGCCTGGGTGACGGCAATGTCAAAGCATGAAAGATTCCCCGTCAGGTTGGTGGAAGGCATGACCGCGGCCGGCACATATCCGAGCTGCGTCATGTGATCGGAGTTGTAAACAACTTCCCAGAGATTGGGGGTGACGCCCAGGGAGTAGTTGCCAGCGGCATCGGTAAACGCGGTGGTGAACAGATTGTTGGATTGGTAGGCGATCATCCCCACGCCAGCCAGGCCGACGCCGGTGATGCTGTCCTTGATTTTGCCGGCCAGCAGGATGGACCCGGCGGTCATCAGTAGGTTCGCGTTGTTGAGCGGTTGCCCGTTCCGAACCGTTCCGGACGCTCCGCTTCGGTCACAGGTGAAGCCGTTGAGCAAGGGCCAAACGGTGTAGTCGCCAGCGGGAACATAAATGGTGTAGCGCCCGTTGCCCTGCACGCGCGAGCCGCCCACGGGCGCGAAATTACTGTCGAAAGCCACCACCAGCGCGTTGGTCAGCCAGTTCACGCCGTTGGATACTGACCCGGAAATGGAGAGCGGGAGAGTCTTCTGCCAGACCCGGAACTGCTGCGTCACCGAGGTGAATGCATTTGAAGGACTCGATACGCGGTACAGCCACAGACCTTCGATGCGGCTGTAAATCGAATCCCGTCCCGGGTAATCGAGCTGGACTTGGATCTGGCCGTTTACGGTGCCATCGGCGTCGCCGGGGACATTCAGATTTGTGACGCCGCCCAGGGTGGGGATGAGGCCATCGGTGACGCGGAAGCTTTGCATCAACAAATCTCCAGCGTCCACTGACGCGTTGCCGTTGAGATCGTAAAACTTTTCGACGAGGACTGTCTGGCCCGAAACGCCGGAGATCGTCACGTTGATCTGGCCAATCGCGTCGTTGGTGACGACGTTCAGGCTGACGGTCAAGCCGGCACCCAGAGCGCTCAAGGGCAGCGTGCCGAGCAGGACAGCGATGCGAACGAGATTCAGAAACTTGACGATCATACGCGCTTTCCACGTCGAGGATGGGTGGACTTCAAAGCCGGACGATCCGCATGGCTGACCAGGCGAATTCCAGTGATGTTAACAAACTGTTTCATTGTGGAGTCCGTGAGCGTCGTCACTTCGCCTTCACTGGACCAAAGCGCGGAAGAAGCGCAGGGGCGATGCCGACGTGTTCGTGCTTGGAAACCCGAAGCTGCCTTGTGGCGTGTTGGTGGCAAAGGTGGTGAGCCAATCGGTCAGGTTGGACGAACCCAGCACCTGAAAGGTCCGGTTGGTCGGCCCGCTGACCAGTGTGGTGAAAGTACCATCGGGTAACAGGGCGGAGTTGGAGAATCGAGGCGCTGCCAGAGGCGACACGGTGATGGGCGTGACGAAGTACGGCCCGAGCGTTATTACGGCCGGGGTTGCGGGCGCGCATTCGAAGCCGCGGAGCGTCAGGCTATCGCCGCCGAAGCACTTCACATGCAGCGTCCAGAGGCCGGCGGCGGCGTTGGCATAGTAGCTACCGGTTTTGTCACTGGTGGCCCTGAAGTTGTAACCTGTGCCCTGGTTGGTCCCAAATCCTTGAACGGTCACGCCGCCGACTGGAGCGCCGTTCCCGTCCAGAATCGTACCGTAAGCGTCGGCGTTCGAGTAGCGCATCCGGTAGGTCAACCCGGCCAGCGTCTGGCCGTTGGCGACGGTGTAGGCGACCGTCGCGCCGTTGGCATACCAGCCGTATGCCGTATCGTCATCCAGACTGAGATTCCATGTGCCGGCGAATACACCGAGGTCGAACTGCCCGCTGAAGTCGGTGGTTGCAGTGGCCGACCATTGGCCGGTGGAGTCCGTGGCTTGCACGGTGGCAAAGGCCGGTGGAAAGATGGAGCCGTCCGACAAAGTCCCTCTGAGGTGAGCGGTGATTTTGCGTCCCAAAACGTCGATCCGCGCCGCCTGGTATCTTCCGGTGACCCAGTTGGTGCCCGCGCCGAGATACCCGAGCGTCAGCAGTGAATCACGGTCGGGAGCAATCCACCAGTTGCCGGCAACGACGCCGATCGAGTAATTGCCGTTCGTGCGGTAGGACATGCCGCTGGCAGCGTACAGCCCCGCGACATCCTGGGCGGAGACGAAGACGCCGCCCAGGTTTCTGGCGGGCACTTGATCGTCAGAAATGGTTCCGTAAATCAGCGTGGTGGCCCGGGTGACTGGGATGTCAAAGCCCGACAGGTTCCCGGTCAGATTGGTGGAACGCCTGGCCATGGCGGGCACATAGCCGAGCAGCGGCAATTGCTCGGCAACGCAGGCCACCTCCCAAAGACTGGCGGTGACTGTCAGCGTGTAGTTGCCATCGGCATCGGTGAACGCCGTGGCGAACGAACTGCCGGTCTGATACGCAAAAACGCCCACGCCGGCCAGTCCGGCACCCGTGGCGCTGTCCTTGATTTTTCCCGACAGCAGGGTGGACCCGGCGGTCATCAGGATGTTGGCATTGGTGACTGATTGGCCAGGCCGAACCGATCCGAAGCCGCCCGATTGGTCGCAGACGTAGCCATTGAGAACGGGCCACACGGTATAGTCGCCGGGGGGAACATGAATGAGGTAGCGCCCGTTGCTCTGCACACGCGAGCCACCCACGGGAGTGAAATTGCTGTCGAAGGCCACCACCAGCGCATTGGTCAGCCAGTCCACTCCGTTGGATACTGACCCGGAAATGGAAACCGGAAGCACCCTTTGCCAAACACGGAACTGCTCAGTGACCGGTGTGAACGCACTCGAAGGGCTTGAAATGCGAAACAGCCACGGCCCTTCGATGCGGCTGTAAATCGAATCCAGTCCGGGGTAGTTAAGCTGCACCTGAATCGTGCCGTTCACCGCGCCGTCGGCATCGCCGGGGGCATTCAAGTTGGTGATCCCGCCCAGGGTGGGGATGAGACCATCGGAGACGCGGAAGCTTTGCATCAATAAGTCTCCGGCATCCACCGACCCGCTGGCGTTCATATCGTAAAACTTTTCAACAAGCACTGTCTGGCCCGCAACGCCCGAGATCGTCAGGTTGACCTGGCCAAAGAAGTTGTTGGTGACGACGTTCGGGCTGATGGACAGGCCGGCACCCAACGTGCCCATGGGGAGCGTGCCGAGCAGAAGGGTGATGCGAGCGTACTTCAAAAATATGTCGATCATAAAGGAGTGCCACGTTCAGGGCGGTTGGGGTTCAAAGCCGGTCGATCCGCGTAGCTGACCAGGCGGATGCCAGAGGTTTCAATAAACTGTTTCACTGCGGGGTCGGTGAGCGTGGCCACTTCGGCTTCACGCTCCTCAAGGTATATCGAATGAAAGTCCGGCGAACGATAGCCGGGGTGGCAGGAGATTTCCGTCCAGCCGGGCGGCACTTCCTCGCGCAGCATTTGCAGCAGGAACGGCACGCTCACGTATTCGAGTTCCGTGACGCCGTGTTCCCACTGGGCGTAGAAACCGCCCACAAACTTCACCCCGCCATCGTCGCGCAACGGCACTCCCAGCGGGGCCGTCCATTCCTGGAACAGCGGGAGCATGCCCGGCTGCCGGTGCGCATGTTTATGCGAATCAATGTGGGTCGGCGGCCGCTGCATGATTCGATGGAAGGCTTCGAGTTGGCGGAAGAACTCCGCTCGCACCGCCGCGTGGTCCCCCAGATCGAACTCCCGCTCGTCCTCGCCCCAAAGGTCGAAGTGCAAGCCGATCGCCAGCCGCGGATGCTGCCGCGACAGGGCCACGGCTTCCTCCACCGCGCGGCCAGTCACCATGAGGCTCGTGCTGGTGAGAATGCCCCGGGTGTGGCACTCGATGATGCCGCGATTGATGCCCGTGGAGGCACCGAAGTCGTCGGCGTTGACGATCAGCCAGCGGGGAGATGTTTCCGGTTTCGTGCTCATGACAATCCGGCGCGGGCGCAAAGGCTGCCCATCACTTTTTCGGCGGAGAAAAATTCCTCGGCAATTTCCCGGGCCGCCCGGCAATTGCCCGCGTAATCGCTCTCGATCGCATCAATGGCCGCCAGCACGTCGTCGAGCGTCAGGAAAGAATAGAGCCCGCGCCCGGTCGGCAGAATGTTGCCAAAGGCGGTGTCCTGATTGATGACGGGCCGTCCGGCGGCGAGGTAGCAACAACTGCGGTCGCTGAACCAACCGCTGCGCAGGCGGATGTTCTGGTCCTTCGCGACGGTGAATTCCGCGCGCGAGCTGCGGATGTAGTCGCGGTAAATTTCTGCATCGCTGGAAACGGACAACGAGTCAACCGTCTGCCATCCGTTGGCATCCAGCAGCGCCCGGTCTTCCGCCGGAACCCCGGCGGCGATTTCGAACGACACTTTCCGCTGGCGCGGCAGCGAGACCAGCTTCAAGAACTCAGGCCGCTTGCTCCAGCCGTAGTGCTCGCCCTGCCACACGATGTCGTTGCCGCGGTTATTCCAGGTGGCGACCGTGGTGTACTTTTGTCCTGGCGCGTCGAGCATCGGCCATAGCTCGAGCGCGACGGGTTGGCGCGTGGGCAGCCATTTGTGGCGCCCCATCGGCACGCCGCAATCCGGGGCGCCAAAATTTTCGCCGAAGGAGAAGTGCGCATTGTGCGCGTCGAGGGTGGCGATCATTTCCTCGTGCCCCTGCGCGACCAGAATCTCCGTCTTCACCGGATCGGTCTCGACGTAAATCTTGTGCGGGATGCGCAGATGCTCATCGAGAATTTCCTGTCCGCCGGTGATGTTGAGGAAGGCATCCGCGTCGCGATAAACCTGCGCGAGTTCCGCCTCGGTCATGCCCCAGATGCGGTTGTCGTAGTGGCAGCGCGCCGCCCACTTGCCTTTGAAACCATGCGCGTCCAGCACCGCGCCGAGTCGTTCGACGTTGCCGGTCGAGGCCCAGTCGTAGGTGTAGTCGCATGTCGCCGAGTCGTAAATCATCCGCGCCGAGTCTTCGATGTAATAGACATCCCAGCCGAGGTTCCGGAGACCGATGAGGTAGTGCAGAAACTGGAAGGTGACGCCCGCCAGCGGGTACCAGAAGACGATCCCGAACACGATGATCTTGCCGCGCGGCCTGGTCATGGAAATCCCTCCGGCTTCGCCAGCCGCTTCACGAAGCGCGCGGGGTTCCCGGCGACAACAGTGTAAGGCTCGACATCTTCGGCCACCACGCTCCGCGCGCCGACGATGGCCCCGTCGCCAATCGTCACGCCAGGCAGCACGACGCATTCAAAGCCGATCCACACATCGCGTCCGATGCGCACAGGCCGCGCCGGCACGTCAGCGCCGATCTTCCGCCAGCCACTGCGCGCCACACGGTCGAGTTCCTGGCGCCGACCTTCCGGATCGAGCGGCACGCGATAGCTGTCCATCAGCACAACGGACCACGATATCATCGTGTAAGCGCCGACGGTGATTTCGGCGTCGCAAAGAAACCACGGCGACGTGAGCAGGGCGCATTCGCCGATGTGGACACGGCCGCGCGGGCCGATGTCAAACATCGCGCCGTCGTTCACCTGGCTGCCGCGCGCGAGCGTGACGGCCGCGGGCAGTTCGCTGCGAACGAGGTCGAAGCAATAGACCGTGTGGACGTAAGCCGTGTCATCGATGACGATGTTCTCCGGCATCTCGGCCGGTTCCCAATCGCCCGCAAACTGCCGCTGGACTTTCGCGATCATGATGGCGGCGGCGTGGGCGACGGAATCATTTCGATCACCTTGGCCGGGTTGCCGATGACACGGGCGCGCGGCGGCACGTCCTTGCTGACCATCGCGCCGGGTTCGATGAATGCGCCATCGCCGATGGTGACGCCTTTGAGGACGGTCGCGTTGTGGCCAATGTAAACGTCGTTGCCGATGACGATCGGCCGGCTCGGATACGGTCGGCGCGCGAGCCCTTCACCGAGCGTCGAGCAGGCCAGCACATCGGCGTGACGCTCGGCGACTTCGGTCGGATGAAAATCCGAATCACTGAGCGTCGTGTTCCAGCCCAGATAGACGTGGTGGCCGATGCGAATCTCCAACTCGCACAGCAGCACGCTGCCGTAGAAGGCGCAGGCGTCGCCGATGGTGACCTGGCCAGCCGGGTTGATGGCGAAGTGAGCGCCGTCGAGCGTGCAGCCGCGCCCGATGACCAGCGCCGGTTCGCGCGTGCTGCGGAAACGCGCGAACGCCTTGGGGCCGGTGATGAGGCTGTCCTCGCCGAGGACGACGTTCGCCGGCAGCTCGCCGCTGGCCCAGCGGCCGGGTTGGGGAATGTGATCAGGCATCGGAGTTCTCCTTCAAAGTTCGTCGGCGTTCGTTCGCGAGAACACCACGTTGATGTCGTGCTCGACTGGGTCGCGCAGGCGGCGGAGCTTTTGCGGCGCGCCCGGCCAGAGATAGGCGCTGGCGTCGTAATCGTTCTCGATGAAATAGGCGTGAAAGCCGGCGTCACGAAACGGTGTAAGCACGGCGTCCACCGTACGGCCGAGCCGGGCCAGCATCTCGGGATGAATCTCGACGAGGAATTCGCGATCGTCGCGGCCTTGCGTGAGCAGCGAGCGCATCCCGGCGACGACCGCGGCCTCGGCGCCTTCGACATCCACCTTCACCAGTCGAGTCTTCGCGGCTTCCTCCGGTGTGAGCAGCGTGTCGATCGGGGCGGCTTCCACTTCGGTCGTCGCTGTTGCGCCCGGCGTGCCGGCAATGGTGGAGGTCCCGCAATTGCCCGCGTCACCGGCGAAAAGTTTCAGGCGGCCCGGCTGGTCGGACGCGGCGAAGTTCAAGGCGCGGATGCGGGCGCGATTGCGGGCGATGTTGGCCGAGAGCAGCGCGAAAATCTGCGGCGAGGCTTCGACGCTGACCACGCTGCCGCTCGCACCGACCTGGCGCGCGGCGAAGAGCGAGAAGTAGCCGATGTTCGCGCCGACATCCACGAACCCGTCGCCGGGCTGGAGCCGGCGGCGGAGGAACGCGGTGACATGCGGTTCCCAATTGCCGAAGTAATAGAGGTATTGCTGAAGGATGTCGCTGGTGGTGCCGGCGATGCGGCCCGCGTGTGTGCTGGTCACGAAGCGGTGATCGCGCCACGCGAGGTAAGGGTCCACGACGCGGTGCCAGAAATTCTCGCGCGCAGATGACGCCGGCGTGTAACGGATGAACGCCCGTGCGAGCGGAATCAGTGCGGAGGCCCAGGGATGGTTCAGCACGCTACTCACTTGCCGCCTCCTCCATCACCAGCGTATCCGCAGCGTTTGGTCCGGCCTCGTTCGCCCGCGTGCTTTGGTTGTGCAGCCGCGAATAGAGCCCGCCCGAGGCCAGCAGCGTTTCGTGCGTGCCTTGCTCGACGACGCGCCCCTGTTCCAGCACGAGTATGCGGCTGGCCTTGCGGATCGTGGACAGCCGGTGCGCGATGATGAACGTGGTGCGACCCACTGTGAGACGATCGAGCGCTTCAAGCAACAGCCCTTCCGTCACCGCGTCGAGCGCGGAGGTTGGTTCGTCGAGGATGAGAATCGGCGCGTCCTTGAGAAACGCGCGGGCGATGCTCACCCGCTGGCGTTCGCCGCCGGAAAGCGTCGCGCCGCGTTCGCCAATCACGGTGTCGTAGCCGCGCGGCAGGCGGCGGATGAACTCGTCGGCGTTGGCGGCCTGGGCGGCGGCGATGATTTCTTCGCGTGACGCATCGGGACGGCCGTAGGAGATGTTCTCGGCGATGCTGAGCGGAAACAGGAACGGGTCTTGCAAGACCAGCGCGACCTGGCGGCGAAGCGAATCAATCTTCAACTCGCGCAGGTCGTGGCCGTCCACGGTGATGCGGCCGGAATCGGGATCGAAGAACCGCACCAGCAGACTGAGCAGCGTCGTCTTGCCCGCGCCGGTCGGGCCGACGATGGCGATGACTTCGCCGGGATTCGCCTCGAGGTTCACCGCTTGCAGGATGGGCCGCCCGGGATCGTAGGCGAAGCTCACATTCTCGTAGCGGACGCGACCGACAATCTTCACGTCTCGCGCGGTGGGCGCTTCGACGACGTCGGCGGGTTGGTCGAGCATTTCGAGCACGCGGGCGGCGTTGGCGCTGAGCGTCTGCAAAGTCGAGGCGGTATAGACCATCGTGTTGATCGGCTCGTAGAGCGAGGCGAGGTAGGCGAGGAAAACGAGGATCGTGCCGACGGTCATGCGGCCGTCGAGGACGCGCGTGGCCCCCAGCCACACGATGGCCGCCGTGCTGACCGCGGTGAGCAGCCCGACGAAGAGTTTGAACTTCATGTCTACCATCGTCGAGGCGCGGTGTGCCCGCACGGATTCCTCGGCGGCCTGGCGGAAACGCTCCTGCTCGATCCGCTCGCGCGTGAAGGCCTGCACCGCCGGGATGGCGGTGAGGGTTTGTTCGACGAGGACCATGAGGTGCGTCTCGAGATCGCTGCGGCGGCGGGCGGAGGCTTCCATCACCTTGCTGAAGCCGCCGATGAGCAGCGCCAGCAACGGCACGATGGCGAGCGACAGGAGCGCCATTTGTGAATCCAGCTTCCACATGATGCCGAAGACGCAGAGGAGCGTGAGGGCCGACTGAAGCACGGGGAAGAGCGTGCTGGTGACAAGCGTATGAACGCAGTAGGTGTCCACGGTGACGCGCGCGACGAGGTCAGCGACCTGCTGTTTGCCGTGGAAGCGGAGCGACATGCGCTTGAGGTGCCAGTAAAGATCCGCGCCCAGGCCATAGACCATCCGCTGGCCGATGCTGACGAACGCAGTCGTGCTGAGCATCTGCAACGCGGAGTGGCCGAGGAACAGCAGCACGGTGGCGATGGCGATCCACGCGACGAGGCCGGGCGGCGAATTGGCGTTGGGCAGCCACGACGTGATCGCCGTGGCGGCTTCGGGAAAAGGTTGTTTGCCGAGGACATTGTCCACGAGCACCTTCATGGGCCAGGGCTGAAGCACCGACAGACCGACTTCGAAGATCATCGTCACCAACACGACGCCAAGGCCAGCGCGGTGCGGCCAGATGTAGGGCAGGAGGCGGCGGATCTTCTTCACTTGGGCGGCTCCTGCTTATCCCTCTCCGGCGTGAAGGGCGTCATGCCGAGAGCTTTTGCGGATTCATCAATCACCGCGGCGGCGCGGGCGGCGGAGGCCTTGCCGCGGCGATAGAGCCAGCCCCAACTCCCGAGCAGCACGCCCGAAATCGAGCAACCGATGATCGCGCTCGGATGGAAGTGCCCCCGGTAGATCGCCAGCGTCAGCAGCGCGATGAGGGCGGCAATGATGGGCAGGGCATTGAGGAACGCGCTGCGGCGCAGGCGAAACTCAACGACGATCTGCGCGGAGTTTCCCTCGTAGCGCTCCTGCACGGTGCGTGCCTGGAGCTTCATGCCGTGGGCGCAGGCGACTTCGAGATCCCAGCGCGACCAACCGGTGTCGAGCATCGGTTGATGGCCGCGCCGCCGGAGTTCCTCTGCTGCGCGACGAAGGAAGTCCGCGCGATCCACGCCATGCATGGTGATGTAGCGTTTCACCGGGCCAAGCCACGGCGCGATCGTGCCGTGTTCGGCTGGCGGCACGGCGGGGGAACCGAAGCGCGTGCGATACCGCTGGCCGGCGCGGACGAGCGGTTGGAGCCAGCAGAGGAGAGCGATGACGCAGCGCGCGGCGAAGCCTTCGTGCGATTTCGCCGGCCGCGCCTGGGCCGCTTGCAGCGCGGCGATGATCGCGATCAGCGCGGTCATCGGGATGGCTTCATTCAGCGTGCGAAAGCCGAGCGCCGCGCCGAGCCACATCAGCAGCGTCAACCCATGCCATTCGATCGTGGACGGAATCATCGCCCAATGCGCGGGCGCCGCTTGGTAAAGCGTTTGGAAAAGTCCCTGCCCGAAAACACCGCCGTGAATGTGCTTTCGCCCAAGTCTCAGACCGACCACCCCGCCGCCATACATCACGCCGCGCCAGATGCCGGCCCCGAGCAGGTTGAAACGCTCGGGATGCTTCTTCGCGAGCAGCGCTTCGGCTTCTCCGTAGCCGGCCTGCTGCTTGAGGTAGGCGCGCGGGCCTTGACGGCGGTGATGCCAGACAAATGCCCCTGGCGCGAAGGCGATCTTGTAACCCGCTTCAAGCAGTCGCCAGCAGAGATCCACGTCGTCGCCGGCTTTGCGGAACTGCGGATCAAAACCGCTGATGGCGAGCAGCGCGTCGCGACGAAACGCCATGTTGCAGCCGGGAATGTGTTCGGCGTCCTGATCCGTTTCCAGGACGTGATTCGGCTGGCCGGGCGAGCAGGCGACACAAGCGGCGAGCCAGCCGTCTTCGGGCGTGAGATTGGGCCCGCCCACGGCGGCGGCGCCGGTGGTCTCGAGTTGATGCATCAGCAACGTGAGCCAGTCGGCGTCGGCGAAACAATCCGAGTCGGTGTAGGCGACAATTTCACCGGTGGCCGCCTGCATGCCGACGTTGCGCGCGACGCTCAAGCCCTGATTGGGCTGGCGAATCGTCTTCACCTCCGGGAAACGCGCGGCGATGGCGGGCGTGTCATCCGTCGAGCCGTCGTCCACGAGGATCACTTCGTAATCCGGATAGGCAAGCGTGCCGAGCGAGCGGAGGCATTGTTCGAGCGTGCGCCCGCCGTTGTAGGAGCAAACGACGACCGAGACGCGCGGCGTGCGCGGCAGTTGTGCGGCGGGCGGTTGGCTGAACAGCTTCGCGACGGTGGCCAGCGATTTTTTCGGTGAACGATCCCGGCGCGTCAGGCCGAAAGCCCAATCCTCAATCTGCCAGTCGTGAACGTACCAGTCATCCGTCCACGAGAACACGAAAGCGCCGGCGAGGCCGGTCAACGCTGTTTCCGCGAGGTGCCCGCCGAGGAACTCCGCCTGTTCTTCCTCGCCATGGCGGATCGTGTCCATGCCGAGTTCGCCGAGCACGAGCGGGCGGTCCACATGGAGATTCGCGAGCCGCAGCAGATAGCGGCGAAAGATGGCGCGGTCGTGGAGATAGACGTTGAAGGTCGTGAAATCGAGATCGGGCAGCTCGAGATATTCCGTGGGCGGATAGCTGGCATAAGTGACGAGCACCTCCGGGTCGGCCTGGCGCGCAACGTCCGCCAGTTCGCCGATGAACCGCTCAATCCGCTTCGCGCCATACCAGCGGATGATGTCGGAGCTGATCTCGTTGCCGATGCAGCAGCCGAGCACCGACGGATGGCCCCGCGTCTCGCGCACCGCCTTCGCCACCCGTTCGCGCGATTCGCGGCGGGTCGTTTCGCTTTCGAGGAAGTCCAGGTGCTTCGGGCAGGGAATCTCGATCAGGACGAACAGGCCGTGTGCGTCGGCGAGATCGAGGAACCACGCAGGCGGCGGATTGTAGATGCGAACGGCGTTGATGGACGCGGCACGCATTCTGGCAAAGTCCGCAGCCACGGCGACGGGTTCCGGCAGAGGCTCACCGGCGGCATTCGGCGCAAAGGGGCCGTAGGTGACGCCGCTAATTTTGAGCCGCTCCTGGCCGTGGCGGAAGAGCTTGCCATCCACCACTACCCGCGACCGACGCACGGGGACGATGCCCGTCGCGGGAGCGGGAGCGAAGTCGGGGCCATTTCGCGAGACCTGCAATTCGCCGTTCCACGCGCGGTCGTTCGGGCGTCGGGGCAGCACGACTTGCGAGCGAGAAGGCAGCACGCGAGCCAGGCTCAAGTCAGACCTCATCGGCCCATCCTGTCCCGCCCCAAGTGGGTCGCTTGATGTCGTGCTCATACTACACTACAGTTTGAAACTCAGGAAATTATCTACCTTTGGACGCAATTCACACGCAGAAGTTACGGGAAGATTGGTTAAGTGCCTGTAAAGACGCGCGAAACTTACGGGGCCGCTGGCGTCAGCGTCCACCTTCCTCGGGAATCAGCCACGGCGAACCGGCCCAATACCACTGCGACGGTTTCATGGGCTCGACATGGCCGTCCACAAACGAAACGTTACTGCGCCCACCGTGCCGGGGAGCCGGCCCGCCCCAACTGGAGTCGTCCGGGTCCGAAGCGCTCGCGGAAGCCGCCACGTCGGAGGACGGGTCCGACAGAATCCAGCACCCGCCCTTGACCGGCGAATCGGTGGTGACGCACGCGAGCGGATCGTCAGTGTTCGCCGCCAGGGTGCCGCTGTCGGTCAGGTAAGCGGTGGCCGACGGATTCACCACGTCGGTCTCCTTGATCGAAGGGATCTCCCAGTTATCCGTCCACCAACAACCGCCCAGGAAGATGTTGGCGGAGAAATTCAGCACCGTCCCGTCGGACGCCCAGACCACCTCGCCGTCCGCCGTCACGGGAAACGGCCCGCCCGGCGCGGCGGTGGCGTTGCGGATCTTGATGGGGCAAAGTGGCGGATTGGTGGACGAGATGTAGTAGGACTTGATGTGGCCGAACCAGGGGACGCGGTTATTCTGGTCGGCATCCACCGTAAAGGTCGGCGCG
Organism: Verrucomicrobiota bacterium; assembly: GCA_031378375.1. Taxonomy (GTDB): domain Bacteria; phylum Verrucomicrobiota; class Verrucomicrobiia; order Limisphaerales; family JANNEF01; genus JANNEF01. Next base: position 18,605 of record JANNEF010000036.1, read on the forward strand.
AACTGGCTCTCGTGGTCGTCCACGTAAAGCTTTGCCGCCAGTCCCGCCTGCCGCATGTTGTTCAGGCAGGCGATGCTCGTGGCCTTGGCCTTGGCCCGGCTGAGCGCCGGAAGCAACAACCCCGCGAGGATGGCGATGATCGCAATCACCACCAGCAATTCGATCAGCGTGAAGCCGGCCCGCCGGGACCATGATTCCTCAGTCGAGCGGATGTCTCTCGACCAAGTCCTTATCTGAAACGATGGAATATTCATTACGCTACGGTTTGCCTTCATCCCTCGCCCGTCGGCGGCTGGAATACTTCCTGCCCGCCGGACGGATGAGTCCAAGTGTCACCGAATATCATGGACGATACACATCCCGCATAAGTTTCCAATCTTCCACCAATTTCTTTTTGCCGCCGACGCGCTGGCCCTTTTTGCCGGCGTCTATGGCAGCAAAACTCATTGTGCCGGATGGGGCTGGGCGTGGCCGCGTCCAGCGAGGGCATGGGCGAGGTCTGACAGCGGTGCGCAGAAGTTATCACACGATTGTCACTTGTACTTTTAGCCTCGAGCCGGCATCAAGGGGCGCGTGAAGCTGCTCAGTTTCGATGACCTCATCGCCCGTCTGCGCGCCGTCGCCGGCGCGTTGCCGGACCCGCGCACCGGCGACAATACTCAACCCGAATTCCGAAGTAGCCCGCGAGCGGGCCTGATCCGAGGCGCGCGGCGCGCGGCCTTCAGGCCGCCTCGGCGTGCGACAGAAAAAGTGCCAGCGCTCACCCGCAGACTTGCGTCCGTTGATGCGGCCTGACGGCCGCGCGCCACGGTCGGCGTTTCGCCAGCTTCGGAGCAATCGGGATCAATACTCCATGGCCGATATCGGGATGGCGGCCTGCTCGGTGTTCTTCACCCAGTGTCCGTCGTTCCTGAGTTTCCAGCGGAACATGGAACAGTCCCGCGCCCGCAACCATGCCCGCAGTCGTTTCCAGGTCCAGGCCATCCCCACCGACAATCACCTCCGCCAGACGCTCGACTCGGTCGCACCGGAACATCTGATGGCGTTGTTCGATGATCTGCACCGGGCCTTTGACGAGCAGGGTTTGTTGCCGGCCATGCGCGCCGTCCAAAACACCCGGCTCATCGCGCTGGATGCGACGTGGTACTTTTCTTCGCAGTCCAAAAACATCCACTGCCCGAACTGTTCCTGCATCCGGCACACCGATGGACGGACCACGCATTTTCACAGCGCCATCACGCCGGTCATCGTCAGTCCGGGCCACGCGCAAGTGGTGCCGCTGCGCCCGGAGTTCATCGTGCCGCAGGACGGCCACGAGAAGCAGGATTGCGAGATCGCCGCGGCCAAGCGCTGGCTGGCCGCGCACGCCGCGCGTTATCACACCGGCAACGACACGTTGTTGGGCGATGATCTCCATGCCCACCAGCCCTTCTGCCGGCAGGTGTTGTGGCACGGTTTTCATTTCCTGTTCACCTGCAAGCCCGCGTCGCATCCGCACCTCACGCCGTGGGTGGAGGCGCTCGTGCCGGGCCGGGATCTGCACACGCTCACGCTGCGGACCAAGGGGAAATCCAAACACTGGGAGCAGCACGTCTATCGCTGGGCGCACGCGGTGCCGCTGACCGATGCGGATGACGCCTTGCCGGTCAACTGGTGCGACGTGACCGTGACGGACGACGCCGGCAACATTCTTTATCACAACGCCTGGATCACTGACTGGGCCATCACCGCCGACAATGTCGCCGGCCTGGTGAGTGCCGGGCGCGCGCGCTTGAAGATCGAGAACGAAAACAACAACGTGCTCAAAACGAAAGGCTACCATCTCGAACACAATTTCGGCCACGGCCAGGAATACCAGCCCTCGTTGCTGGCGACGCTGAACCTGCTGGCCTTTGGCCTGCACACCTTTCTGGAACTGGCCGATGCGGATTATCAACTCAGCCGCGTGACGGTCGGGGCGCGGCGGACGTTCTTCGAGCATCTGCGCGCGCTGACCACCTATCTGCACTTCGAGAACTGGTCGTGCCTGCTGGATTTCATGGTGCGCGGCCTGGAGATCGGCCCGCCCGCCACGGTCAAAAGCTGAGACCCGCCCGGGCGCAGCAACACACGCCGTCGGGCGTGTGGGCGGAGCCATGCCCGGCTCCGGCGCCAGCGCGCTGGATCGCTGCCGCCACCCCGGTGCTGTCCTCCATTTTTACCCGCCTCAACCACGCGTTCCCCAACCCCGTCCTGCACAATGCGAATTGCTGGAGGATCGTTCGGAAGCTTTGACAAAGGTTGGTGCATTGGCTATGGTGTCCTTGTTCCAAACGCCAGCTTGAGCAGCTTCTTGGTCGAATTGGCTTTTGACGATGTATGATCAACGCATTCTTCAGGTGTTCGCGGCGATTCGGGGTCTGGCCCGATGGGCTAGGCGCGTCAGGCGCACAACATCCGTCTTCGATTTCGAGAACGGGACCAAGAGATCGAAACGTGTGGTTGACGCAACGAGCCGAGATGTGAAGCATCAGTAAGCTGTATTCGTATGCAACCACTTTACCCCCGCATTCCCGTTCATTTGCGTGTCCGTTCCCAACTCACTGTAGCGGCTGCCCGGTGGTTTTTTACGGGTATCGCGCTGATGGTGATGTTGTTCGTTTCGCCCAGGCCGATTTTGGCTGCGCAGCCTACCAACGATGTGTGCGAAGGGGCGGAAGTCATCCCCTCGGACGCGCTGTTTCCTTACTGGACGGCGGTGACGGACATCAGCGAAGCGACGACGATCAATGATCCGCCGCCGCCGAGTTGCCAGTCTTTCGTGGCCCGCAGTATTTGGTACGCGTTCACACCATCAACGATGGCGTTTTACACCATTTCTTCTTGTCTGGACGCGCCAACGGCGACGACGGTCGCCGACACGGCGATGGGAATTTATACTTCGGCAGCGGGGTGCAACGGACCGTTCACGCTCTTGGAAGACTCGGAATCGAGCAACGGATGCAATGACGACTCTTGCGGGCCGGGTGGTTTCCAAGCGTCCATCACGACCCAACTCAATGCGGACACGACGTATTACATCGTGGTATGGGAATATGCCGATTCGCTGCCTCCTCCCGGCCCTCCGCTTGTGCAGATTTATGTAAACCAGACGGCGTCACCGCCCAACGACTTGTGCGCTTTTGCCCCCACCTTGGAACTGAATACTCCCCGACGGGGCACCACGATCGGGGCAAACAACAACTACCAACTCGCCGGTTCGAGTTGTTTCGTCGGATTGGGCAACGTGCCATCCGGGGTGCCAGGCCGGGACGTCGTGTATACTTTCACGGCGCCAGTCGCCGGTTCTTACAATTTTCGCGTGGAGAATTTTGACATCAACAACAACCTGGTGGTTTATGTCACACGCACCTGCCCGACTGGAGCTTCGCCCAGCGTGGTAGCGGACTGCCTGGGCGCGGCCAACCGCTCGCCCGTCAGCAGCGTCGAAGAGGTGACGTGTGTGGCGCTGGCTTGCGACGAACGGGTGTTCATCTTTGTTGATGAAAACACGCTCACGCCGGGCAGCAGTTTCACGATTGCGGTCACGCCCTGCGTGCGGGAAGCCGAGCCTAACAACTCTCCCACCAACGCCAATCGCGTTGCTTGCGGAATCGTTGGCACAATCAGTCCGAAGGATGATTTGGATTATTATGCGCTGGGCACCTTTCCGGCCGGCTCACGCGCGTTCGTGCTGGTGGACGGTGAGGCGGCCAAGAATAGCACGCGCAACTTCGACCTGCGCATTACTGCATCCACCAACACTCTCGAATTCGATGACGAAGACAATGATCTCGGGTTTGGCACACTCTCACCGAATGTCGCAGGCACACCGCTAACGTCCGAGCCGGCTTATGTGCGCGTCAGCTTCAGTTCCGCTGGCGGCGGTGCGGCGGCGGAGCCATACCATGTTTACGCCGTGATTCAGCCGCCGTTGAGCGCAGCCACGCCCGAAGTTGCGGAAACGGCGGAGGATCCCGATCCGATCAACGAAGCCTCGAACAATTATTACTACGGCACGCTCACCGGCCCCGCGCCCTCGACGGACAACGATCTTTTCAGCCTCGCGGTGAACGCCGGCGACCTGATTTTCGTCAGCTTGGATGGCGACCCCCTCCGCGACAACACGCCGATTGACGGCAAATTGGAATTGCTCGGTAGTAACGGCGAAGACCTTTTCGTAATCCTTCAGGTCAACGATCCCAATGAGTTTTCCTCGACGAACTCCAGTGCCGGTTCGTTGAACGCCTTCACCCCCTCCGCTCCCGGCGAAGGGCTGGTCTATCGAGCCGTGGACGACGGGACAGTTTACATACGGGTCTCCATCGGCACCGCGTCCACCAACCGGGTCGGCGCGGGGGATTATCTGCTGTCCATTTCCACGATGAACTGCGTGGGTGCGAATGGCCCCTTGAACGCACCGCCCGCGATAGCGGCTTCCACCAGTGTCACCACGCCGATCGCCGAGGGCCGCGCCGCCCGGATCACCGGTTCGATCACAGACCCCGACGCGGGCGACACGCACTCGGTATCCATCCGATGGGGCGACGGCGTATGCACCACCCTCAATCTGGTGGCGGGCGAAACCAACTTTGTCGCCTGGCATATCTTCCCGCCCGATGCCGCCGCCAACACGCTGACGACTACCAGCACGATCAAGTTGACGCTCACTGATTACGCAGCGAACCGGGCTTCAGCCAGCTTTGCCGTGGTAGTCACGAATGCCCCGCCCGGATTTAGCAATCTCCTGTTTGTCTCATCAAACATCACCAATGGGGCCGCCACCCTCACCGGCGGGATTCTCGAACCTGGCGAACTCGATTCACTCACACTGACGGTGAATTGGGGCGATGGTTCACCGCTGGAAACGGTCCAACTGCCCGCTGGCTCCAATTTTTTCAGTCTGCCGCACACCTATTCACCCGGGGCAACCAACCGTTCCGTCCAACTCACGGTGGCGGATGACGATGGCGGCCTGGGCGCGGCCACTACCATCTGGCGACCGGAGCGCGCTGACTTCAGGGGCATCAGCCACCTCCCTGACGGACATATCCGTCTTCAGCTACAGGGCACGCCGCACGCCAGCTATCGCGTTTTGGTGTCCGCCGATTTGCAGACATGGAACGAACTGCCCGGGTCGGCCCGCCGGGCGGATGAGAATGGACTGTTTGAGTTCGAGGACACGCAATCGCCACTGTCTGCGCAAAAGTTTTATCGGGCGGTGTGGCCCTGACCGCCTCTGGCGCGGTAAACTTTCCACGCACCGCGCCGATGGCAATAATGTCTGCCGGCGAAATCCGTTGACGCCGCAGGGTTGAAAATCAAGAGTCGCAAACTCAGAGACAAAATCGAAATGACCTTTCTGGCTTACATTGACCCTGGTTCCGGGCTGCTGGTGTGGCAACTGGTGGTGGCCGCCTTCGTGGGTTGCATGTTTTACATCAAGAAGACCCGCGATTTTCTTGGCAAGTTGGGGCGTAAAATCTTTCGCAGGGATTGATCTCCATGCGAGCGCTTCCACGATCATCCCGTCCGATGCCTCCCGGTTGAACCCGCATGGCTCTGGCAGCTTCCTTTCGCGATCCCGCTGGTTTTTGTTTCGCCCTGGATGGACGAATTCTGCGCGTCGTTGGCTCCGCGAGCGCGGCGGAGTTGGAGGCATTTCTAGGCTCTTCCGCCGCCGCCGAATTAACATCCCGTCACCAGTTGATCGACACACGGAAACTCGACGCGGCGGAACTCATCCAGCTTCGTGGCCAGGCGGAATTCCAGGAACTGACCGCCGGAGCCGACCCCGCCGCCGTGTTCGAGCACGACCGCGTTGTCTTCCCCAGCTACCCTTACGAATGGCCACCCGAAATGCTCCACGCCGCCGGGATGCTCACGCTCGATCTGGCGCAGGTATCCGGCGAATTCGGGTTGAAAGACGCCACGCCCGGCAACGTGCTCTTTCGCGGTGCGGAACCGGTGTTTGTTGATGTGCTTTCCTTTGAACGGCGCGTGGCAGGCGACGCGGTGTGGAAGCCCTGCGCCCAATTCGTCCGCACGTTTCTGCTCCCCTTGCTGGCTGCCCACCACTGGGGGTTGCGTCTGGCCGACATCTTCACCACACATCGCGACGGACTGGAACCGGAGGAAGTTTACCGCCTGTGCGGCCCGGTGAAAAAAATCCTGCCGCCGCTGCTCACGCTGGTGTCGCTGCCCGTCTGGCTCGCGCGCAACGGCCAGCGCCCCGGCGCGTCACTTTACCAAACCGCTCCGCTGGCGGACGCGGAGAAGGCCCGCTTCATCCTGCAATCCCTCTTCAACCGCCTGCGCCGCACCCTCGTCCGGCTCGAACCACCTGCGCAAAAGAATTCCGTCTGGTCCGATTATATGCGGACGCACAGTTATACCGAGGGAACCTTCGCCAAAAAACAGGAGTTTGTGCGCGCCGCGTTGCAGGAGATACAACCCGCGCGCGTGCTCGACATGGGTGCCAACACCGGCCATTTCAGCGCCCTGGCGGCGGAAGCGGGCGCGCAAGTCGTCGCGATCGATTCCGACGCCGCGTGTGTAGGCGCGATCTGGCGCCTGGCACGCGACCGCAAACTCAACATCCTCCCACTGGTCGTGGACATCGCGCGCCCCAGTGCCAGCTTGGGCTGGCGCAACCGCGAATGCCCGGGCTTCCTGTCGCGCGCCACCGGCGCGTTCGACGCGGTTTTCATGCTCGCGGTACTGCATCATTTGCTGGTTGCCGAGCGCGTTCCGCTCAACGAAGTGATGGAACTCGCCGCCGAGTTGACGACCGACGCGCTGATCATTGAATTCGTCGCGCCGGAAGACGAAATGTTCCGCCGCTTGACGCGCGGGCGCGACCACCTCTTTACAGGCCTGAACCGGACCGTATTTGAAACCGCGTGCCACCGGCGTTTTGAGATCCAGCGCTCCATCCATTTCGCCGACACGCACCGCTGGCTTTATCTGCTCCGGAAAAAAGAACGGGCGCGCTGACGACATGGAAAACCTCGCGTCATCGCCCGTCGTGGAAGCCGCGCCCACTGGCGCCGGTCGGTCGTCGCCGTCGTCACAGCTCCGGCTCAAAGACGCCGTGCTGGCGCTGTCGCTTGCCAACCTCGTGTTCATCTTCCCGTGGTTTGTGATGCTTTTCGACGAGGATCACGGTTACTACAACAAGCTGCCCGTCTCCACGATGACGCTGGCGGTGATGCTCTTGAACTTGATGGGTGGCGCGCTGGTGGTGTGGCTGGCGGTTCAGGTCGTGCGGCGGATGAAGAACCGCCTGCTCGAACGACTGGCCGTGGTCGTCTTCTGCGCGGCGTTGCTGATCCCGGTAAATTTCGTCCGGCTTCACTATCTCCACGTCGCCGCCAACACCGTCATCGGCCTGGCGCAGCATCCGTTCGTCTTGGGCCTGGCGGCGGCCTTGCTTGTCGCGGCCCTGGCCTGGCACCGGGTCGCGGCGCGGGTCGCGAGTGCTCCCGTGTTGATTCTCTCCCCGCTGGTGATCTTCACCGTTGGAAAAATCCTCATGGTCCTGACTGGCGTGATTTCCCTGGAGCAACACACCGGCCCGGACTCGCCCGCACCGCCGCTCCGGCCGGCCCGGCCGGGGCCGCGGGTCGTCTGGTTGATCCTCGATGAACTGGACCAGCGCGCCGCCTTCGACGCACGTCCGCCGGGGCTGCTGCTGCCGGAACTGGACCGTTTCGCCCGCGAAAACCTCACCGCCACGAACGCCTTCCCCCCCGGCGGTGGGACGATGGTTTCCATGCCCGCGCTGACGACCGGGCTTCCGGTGTTCGATGCCGAGCCGGCCGGTGCGAGCGAAATGCGCCTCACGCTTGCCGGCACGGGGGAAACTTTACTCTGGAGCGGGCAGCCGAATGTTTTTTCCCGCGCCCGCGATCTGGGTTTCAACACCGGGCTGGTCGGCTGGTATCATCCGTATTCGCGCGTGCTGGGGCGCGCGCTGAATTTTTGCTCCTGGCATCCCTATCCTCCGTTTGAACTCGGACGCGGCCACACGTTCAGTGAAACGATGATCAACCAGTTGTGGGCCACAGTGACACCGCTCCAACAGCGGCGTCTGCACGTCCGTGTCTGCGAGCGGTCACGGGCAGAGGCGCTGAATCTGGTGACCAACACCCAAATCGGATTGCTGCTCCTGCACCTGCCCGGGCCGCACAAGCCCGGTTGTTATGACGCCGAAAAGGGGCAATTCACACTCACCAGTTTTCACACCGCCCGCAGTTACTTCGACAATCTGGTGCTCACCGACCGCACTTTCGGCGCTTTGCGCCGCGCGCTCGAAATCGCCGGCCAATGGGACGACACCTGGCTGCTCCTCAGTTCCGACCATTGGTGGCGCGAGGCCACCGCTCACGATGGCCGGCTCGACCACCGCGTCCCGTTCATCATCAAAGCGCCCGGAGCCAACCAACCGGTGACGTATGCGCCAGCGTTCAACACGCTCGTCACGCACGATCTGCTATTGGCGATGTTGCGGCGGGAAATCACGAATCAACCGAGCGCCAGCGCCTGGATCGACCGGCACCGCATTCCGCCGCCAACAGCCTACAAGCCAGCTAACAGCGGCCGTTGAGTTCGCCGACAGGAAGTCCTGGACGCCTGACACACATCAGGCAGTTGGTGCCGGCTGGAGTTTTCATCCAACTCGAAAACCGTCCCCATAGGGCGTTCTTCTGCGCGACCGCCGAGTTTGGGAAGCAATGCGCGGAAGCGCCACCGTTTATGGCGCAGTCGGGGCAGGCGCGGCTTTTTTAACGAGCTTGGCCCGGTTGGTTTTGAGGTAATCCTGGACGGTAACGATGCCGCCGAGACTGATCGGAACGCGTTTCTGGTTCTGAAAAATCCGGTAATGGGTCAGTGTTTTTCCAACGGCCAGAATTTCGAGGTGCGCTGCGCCCAGCTTCCAAAGCTGGCCTTTGGCGAGGGGAATTCGATTTTTCGGTTTCATATCATCCGTCGTATTGATGGCGGCATCCTAGCAAAGCCTCCAACGCATTACAACCTTATCTTGCAGGAAAGTTGCGTGCCCTCTCCGGGGGGTGTCGGTCGATCTCCAATTCCCCAGCAATCTTCAGATCTTCTTTGCCCTGTTGCCACCCACGAAATCCGGGAGAGTAGCACGACTTCTTGTGGCGTGAAGGGGGCTTGAATCCATTTCCCCAACGGTTCTCGATCACTTTCCGAGAGGATGACAGCGTGTGCGACTTTTGGCATCGCCTACGAATCTGAATTGAAGTGACCACAGCACGGGCTGACCACAGCACGGGCTTGACTTGCCTGTGGGTTTCCACAACATGGCCGCATGGCTGCGCTTTTCACCATCAACAGCGAGTTCCGTTACGACATCGTGCGCAAGATTTTCGAGGGCGGAATGGGCATGGTCTATGAGGCCGAACAACACGGCGCGCGCGAGTTCGTCAAGCGCGTCGCGATCACGGTCATCCGCCAGACTTACGTCACGCAAAAACAGTTCATCGATAATTTCATCGGCGAGGCCAAGCTGGTGGCCGACTTGATCCACACAAACATCGCGCAGACGTATCATCTGGGCGAGGCCAACGGGGTGTATTTCATCGCGATGGAGCTGATTCGCGGGGTGAATCTGGAACAGTTCAACGACCAGTTGCACGAGAAGCGGCGCGTGCTGCCGGTGGAACTGGCCGTGTTCATCGCCAGCCGCATCACGCGCGGGCTGGCTTACGCGCATGACAAGACCGACCGCGACGGCAAACCGCTCGGGATCGTGCATCGCGACGTGAGCTTCAAAAACATCATGATCGCGATGGAAGGCGACGTGAAGCTGATGGACTTCGGCATCGCCAAGGCGCGCGGTTTCCTGGTGGACAACGAGGGCGAGGTGGTCGCGGGCAAGGCGGATTACATGAGCCCGGAGCAGGCGAATTTTCAAATCACGGACAAGCGGTCGGACCTGTTCTCAACGGGCGTGGTGCTGGGGCATCTGTTGCTGGGGCACAACATCTTCAAGGCGGAGTCGGCGGATGAATCGCGCCATCGCATCATGCAGATGCCGATCCCGGATTTCCGCGAGCACGACAAGCGCATTGACGCGCGACTCAATGAGATCTTGCACCGCACGCTCGCGCGCGACTTGGAGAAGCGTTACCAGACGGCGGACGAGTTGCTCTACGATTTGGAGTATTACATCTACCATCAGGGTTACGGCCCCACCAACGAGACGCTCGGGAAAATGATCCGCGAGTTGTTCGGGCAGAATCCCAATCTCGCCGCCGGCGACGCCAAGGGCGGCACGCGCCTGCTCGAACGCGCCGCCCGCTCGACCCGCAAATTCCGGGCTGCATGAAGTCGTCCACGTCCGTGGTCAAGCTCGGCCTGCTCCAGAGCCGCTGTTCCGCCAACGCCGCCGAGAATCTCAAAAAGACGCTCGCGCTCGCCGAGCGCGCGGCCAAACAGGGCGCGAACATCATCTGCACGCAGGAGTTGTTTCGCTCGCAATACTTCTGCCAGAGCGAGGACCACGCGAATTTCAAACTCGCCGAGAGCATCCCCGGCCCCACTACCGCCGCCTTTCAAAAGCTGGCGAAGAAATATTCCGTGGTCATCATCGCGTCGCTTTTCGAGAAGCGCGCCGCCGGCCTCTATCACAACACCGCCGCGGTCATTGACGCGGACGGTTCGCTGCTGGGCCTCTACCGCAAGATGCACATCCCGGAGGATCCGCTGTTCCACGAGAAGTTTTATTTCACGCCCGGCGACCTGGGCTTCCGCGCTTGGAACACGAAGTTCGGCAAGCTCGGCGTGCTCATCTGTTGGGACCAATGGTATCCGGAGGCCGCGCGCCTGACGGCGTTGCAGGGCGCGGAAATCATCTTCTACCCCACGGCCATCGGGTGGCATCCGCGTGAAAAAAAAGAATACGGCGTGAACCAGCACGCCGCGTGGGAACTCATCCAGCGCAGCCACGCCGTGGCCAACGGGTGCTACGTCGCGGTGGCCAATCGCGTCGGCCTGGAGCGTCCGATCGGCGGCGACGGCATCGAGTTCTGGGGGCAGAGCTTCGTCGCCGGCACCTCCGGCCAGATAATCGCGAAGGCCGACGTGAAACAGGAGGGCGTGCTGGTCGCGCCCGTGGACCTGGGCAAGGTGGATGTGACGCGCACGCACTGGCCGTTCCTGCGCGACCGGCGGATAGACGCCTATGGCGGGCTGACGCGGCGGTTGACGGACTGAGCCGCCTTGACGCCCGGAGACCGGGCAACTAAGTTCCAGCCAACATGAAAGCGACGCTCGAAAAGCTGGCCGCAGACGCGCTGAGTCTCCCCATTAATGATCGAGCTGTGCTGGCGCAAGCGTTGATTCGGAGCCTGGACGAGGTTCCCCCCGCTGACGACCCGATGGAGGTCCAACTGGCTTGGGAACAGGAGGTGGAACGGCGAGTGGACGACATCGTGTCGGGTCGCGTGCCGGGGATTCCAGCCAAAGATGTATTCGCCAAGCTGCGCGCAAAGTACGGATGAAGCCGGTGGTCTTCCATCCGGAAGCAACGGCCGAATTGGATGAAGCCGTCGGCCACTACGAAGCGCAAGTGCCGGGACTCGGAATTGATCTCCGGGAAAAAGTCGAGGCAGCCACGGGCAGGATTCAGGAAGCTCCCGAACGGTGGTCGCCGCTGACGCGGCGCACCCGGCGTTTTCGCCTCCGGCGGTTCCCTTACTCGGTGATCTACGCGATCGTTCCCGATCAAATTACAATTGTCGCAGTGGCGCATCACAAGCGGCGACCCGGCTATTGGCGAGACCGGCTTTGATGCCTTATCGTGAAACCCAACCAGCCTGCTCGCCCCACTTTGAAAACAATCTTTCTAGCTCAAACCGACGATGAAATCCACCGCTGCTTCGCCGTCATGACGGAACTGCGGCCTCATTTGATCGCAGGCGAGTTCGTCGAGCGCGTTCGCCGTCAGCACCGGCTCAAGGGTTATCAACTCGCGTTTCTCCAGGAGAACGGTGCGGTGAAATGCGTGGCGGGCTTCTGGATATCCGAGTGTCTGTCGTGGGGGAAATGCCTGTTCGTGGACGACCTTGTCACTGCGGCGGACGCCCGCTCGCAAGGCTACGGGCAACAACTCTTCGACTGGCTCGTTGCCCAGGCCCGCGCGCAGAACTGCGATCAATTCCATCTCGACTCCGGCGTGCAGCGGTTCGGCGCGCACCGATTCTACCTTGCGAAACGGATGGACATCACCTGCCATCACTTCGCGCTGAACCTGCGATGAGCGGATCTCTGGTCTGGATCACGGGCGCCGGCGGACTGATTGGCAGTCACCTCGTCCGCACCGCGCCCCGGTTCGCGCCCGCCTGGGAGGTTCGCGCCTTGCAGCGTCCGCAGGACGAACTGACCGACTACCACACCACGCGCCTTTGTTTTCAACAGAACCGGCCCGCGCTCGTCATCCATTGCGCCGCGCTTTCCAAATCGCCCGCGTGTCAGCAAAACCCGGCGCTCGCCAGCAAACTCAACGTCGAGGTCACCGCCTTCCTCGCCGAGCTTGCTGCGGACGTCCCGTTCGTGTTCTTCTCCACCGATTTGGTCTTCGACGGACGTGCCGGCCACTACGACGAAACCGCGTCCGTAAACCCGCTCAACCTCTACGCGGAAACCAAGGTCGCCGCCGAGCAGATCGTTCTCGCCAATCCGCGCCACACCGTGCTCCGCACGTCGCTCAACGGCGGCACATCGCCCTCGGGTGATCGCGGCTTCAACGAGGAAATGCGCCGCGCCTGGCAGGCGGGCCAAATCACCAAATTGTTCACTGACGAATTCCGTTGCCCCATCGCCGCCGTCGTCACCGCGCAGGCCGTGTGGTCGCTGGCGCTGCAAACCCAGCCCGGCCTCTACCATCTCGCCGGCAGCGAGCGGTTGTCCCGGTGGGAAATCGGCCGGCTCGTCGCCGCCCGCTGGCCGCAAGCTCACCCGCGCATCGAGGCGGGTTCGCTGCGCGATTATCAGGGGCCGCCCCGCGCGCCCGACACCTCGCTCAACTGCGCGAAGCTTCAGCGCCTGCTGCCGTTCCGGCTGCCCGGCTTTGCCGGGTGGCTCGCCGCGAATCCGAACGAACCGTTTTGAGTCAGTGTCCACGCACCTCGCACCACGCTCGCCCTATCGCGGACGCCTCGCGCCCTCGCCCACGGGCTACCTTCACCTCGGCCACGCGCAAACTTTTTGGACGGCGCAGCAGCGCACGAAAGCAAGCGGCGGCACGCTGGTGCTCCGCAACGAAGACCTTGACCCCACCCGCTGCCAGCCGGCGTTCGCCGCCGCGATGCTCGAAGACTTGCGCTGGTTTGGATTCGAATGGCAGGAAGGCCCGGATTGCGGCGGCCCGTTCGCGCCGTATGAGCAGAGCCGGCGTGGTGAGTTCTACAGACAGGCTTTCGACCAACTGCGCACCGGCGGTTTCATCTATCCCTGCACCTGTTCACGCCAGGACGTGCAACGCGCGCTCCAGGCGCCGCACGCCGCTGATGATGAGCCGATTTATCCCGGCACCTGCCGGCCCGGCGGAAGTTTCGAGTTTCAGGTTTCGAGTTTCAAGTTGACCGACGATGAGGGAGCCAACTCGAAACTCGAATGCAGAAGCCAGAAATTAAAAACGAACTGGCGCTTCCGCGTGCCGGACGGCGAAGCCGTTTCGTTCGTGGACGGCGCGCAGGGACCGCAGAGCTTCACCGCCGGGAAGGATTTTGGCGACTTCGTTGTGTGGCGTCACGATGGCGTGCCGGCGTATCAACTCGCCGTGGTGGTGGATGACGCAGCGATGCGCATCAGCGAAGTCGTGCGCGGCGCGGACCTGCTGGTTTCGACTGCGCGGCAAATCCTCCTCTACCGCGCGCTCGGCGTGGAGCCGCCCGCCTTCCATCACTGCCCGCTGATGACTGACGAGGCGGGTGTCCGCCTGGCCAAGCGGCACGACGCGCTGAGTCTTCGCACACTGCGCGAGCGCGACGCTTCGCCCGAATTGCTGCGCCAAAGCTGGTAATGGTGTTCGATGTGGCTGGAGCGCCGGATGTCCTCACCCGCGCCTGCTTGACGCCTTCACTGCGGCAATGCGGACAGCCGGTCCAACTCACGTTGCGCTTCCGCATAATCAGGCTTGAACCGCAGCGCATTCTGAAAATGGGTCGCTGCTTCCGCGCGCATGCCTTGTCGCGCCAGAATGGCCCCGAGGTGGAAATGCGCTTCGGCGTCGTCGAGTTTGATTTTTAGTACTGCTGCAAAGTGCGGGCTGGCTTCGTCCAACCGGCCCTGCTGGGTCAGTACGCGGCCCAGGTTGAAATGGCATCGCGAGTCATTCGGATTCAGGCGCACGGCGGTCTCGTAATGGCGAATGGCTTCGTCCAACCGGCCCAGTGCGGCCAGCGCGTTTCCCAGATTGCTGTAGGCGCTCGAGTCGCCCGGTTTGAGCCGTACCGCTTCACTGAGATGGGGGACGGCTTCGCCGAATTTACCCTGCATGGCCAGCGCGACACCGAGGCTGTCGTGGGCATCGGCGGAATTCGGATCGAGCCGCACTGTTGCCTGATAGTGGGCGATGGCTTCGTCGGTCTTGCCGGTGTCCATCAGCGCGTCAGCCAGGCTGTGGTGTGATGACGCGTGGGCAGGGTTGCTCCGCAACGCGTCTTGCAGGTGCGTGATGGCCTCATCGGTTTCACCGCGGCTGCGCAAGAGGGCGGCGAGATTGTTGTGTGCTTCGGCGTAAGCGGGGTTCAACCGCAGGGCCGTTGAGTAATGCCCGACGGCCTCGGCGAACTTGGCCTGACGCGCGAGGAGAACGCCGAGGTTGTTGTGGACTTCGGAAAGGTGGGGTGCCAGTCGCAGCGCCTCGGTATAGTGGGCCAGCGCAGCCTCAGTCTGGCCTTGACGGGCCAGGGCGTCGCCCAGACCGACACGCGCCGCGACCAGACGCGGATTCACGCCCAGGGCTTGGGCATATTGCGTGACGGCTTCGGAAAACCGGGCCTGGCGGACCAGCAGGTGTCCTAGGTTGCAGTAAGCATAGTCGTAGTACGGGTTCAACCGGAGCGCCGCGAGGTAATGCTCGCGGGCTTCGTCGAATTTGCCCTGCGCCGACAGAATGTTGGCCAGATTATTGTGCGCGAAAAAATTGTTGGCCGTTACGCGGAGGGTGTGGCGAAAGAGTGTCTCCCCGTTGCGCCAGTGGCGTATCTGGAAGTGCGCAGTAACCGCGCAACCGGCCAGCACCAGAACTGCCGCGGTACCGAGCGCGATGCGGTGATGACGCACACTCGCCAGCAAATCGACTGCGCCCCACGCCAGCACAACAGCCAGTCCGATTTGCGGCACGTACATGTAGCGGTCAGCCATTGACTGCATGCCCACCTGCACCAGGCCGATCACCGGCAGGAGCGTGCCAACGAACCAGAACCAGCCCACCGCGAAAAAAGGGCGTTGTCGCACGAGCCGGATGGCTGCGAATGAAATTCCCGCAAGCAACAGCGCCGCCGTCGCCACCTGCCACGCCGGCCAGCCGTACGCCGGAGGATAGGGCACAGCCAAATCGTGCGGCCAGACCGTTTTGCCGAGGTAGCGCAGGTACGAGATGGCGGCATTGGTCAGACGCGAATCGAGGCTTAAGTGGGTCAACCCCAGCATCGCACCCCACTGTTTCTGCGCCAAGAATGTCACAACGCTCGCACCCGCAGCCAATGCGATGAAGGGAATTTTTTCGAGGAGCAGCGAGGAGGGCATCACCGACGACCGACGGCCAATGGGCCGGGCGACGGCCGGGCGCGCCGTGGACGGCATTTGCCAGCGCGCCAGCGGCCAATAATCCAGCAGCAATAAAACGAACGGCACCGTCACCAACATCGGCTTGGTCATAAGCCCCAGCGCGAAGAACAGCAACGTCAGGGCGTATCGCGCCGGTCCGGGTTGCCCGACGTAGCGCACGTATGCCCAGGTCGTCAGCAGCCAGAAAAGCGCGCTCAACACGTCCTTGCGCTCGGACACCCAGGCGACCGATTCCACATGCAACGGATGGAGTGCGAAGACCGCGGCCACGAACGCGCTGCGCCACAGCGCGCCAGTCATGCGGCGCCAGAGCAGGAACAGCAGCGTCGTGTTGACGAGGTGAAGCAGCAGGTTGACCAAGTGGTGCCACCCGGCCTTCAACCCGAAGATCTGGCAGTCCAGCATGTGCGAAAGCCACGTCACTGGGTGCCAGTTCCCGACCGTCCCGGTGCGGAACGCCCACGCGACGCCCTCCCATGTCAGCCCGGCCTGCACGCGTGGATTTTGCGCGACGTAATCCAAGTCGTCGTAGTTGACGAAGTCGAACCCGCCGACTGGCCAGTAAACGACGGACGTTGACAGAATCAGGAGAACGCAAACCAGCCGCGCGCGCTGCATCTCGGTCAACCTGCGTGCAGCGGCGGCAAAAGGAAAAAGGAAAAGCATCCGCGTACTCGCCGCCTACTCAGCGTTCAATCAACGCCGCCGCCTGCGCGCCGGGCCGAAGTAGTAGCCGCCGGACAGCCGCACGCTTTTGACTTTCTTCTCGTAGGCCGGGCGCTTGTCCGTCGCGTCGTCGAAGAGCGATGTGTATTTGTAATTAAACCCCTCCAGCTTGATGTGCGGGATGGGCTGGCCGATGAACCGCTCAATCGCCGCCATGTGCTGACGGTCCTCGGCGACCATCAGCGTGAAGGCGTCGCCGGTGTCCTGCGCGCGGCCCGTGCGGCCGATGCGGTGGACGTAATCCTCCGGGTGCTGGGGCACGTCGTAGTTGATGACGTGGCTAACCAGGCGGATGTCCAACCCGCGCGCGGCGATGTCGGTGGCGACGAGCACTTCGTAGCGGCCGTCGCGGAAGCCCTGGAGCGCCTGCTCGCGTTCGCGCTGCGTGCGGTTGGAGTGGAGGATGGCGACCGCGTGGTTGTTCTTCTTGAGCAGATGGCCGATGCGGTCGGCGCGGTTTTTCGTGCGGCAGAAGATCAGCACGGAGTTGTAGTTCACCTGTTCGAGCAACGCGCGGAGGAGGTCGGACTTCTGATCGTCGGAGACGGGATAGACGACGTGCTTGACCGTCTCGGCGGGCGTGCGGCGGGCGCCGATCTCGATGGTCTCCGGCTTGTTCATCGCCCACTGGATGAGCGTTTCGATTTGCGGTGGAATCGTGGCGGAGAAAAGCGAGGAGTGGCGATTGCGCGGGCAGCGTTCGACGATGCGGCGCACGTCGGGCAGGAAACCCATGTCCAGCATTCGATCCGCCTCGTCGAGCACAAGAAACTCGACGCGGTCGAGCTTGCAGGTGCCTTGCTGAAGGTGGTCGAGCAGGCGTCCGGGCGTGGCGACGAGGATGTCCACGCCGGACTTGAGCGCGTCGTTCTGCCGCCCGTAGCCGACGCCGCCAAAGACGACGGCGACGCGGATGTCGGTGAAGCGCGCGAAGTCGCGGATGGCGGTTTCGACCTGTGAGGCGAGTTCGCGGGTCGGTTCGAGGATGAGCGCGCGGGTGACGTTGGTGCCGTGGCCGAGTTTGGAAAGCATCGGCAGGGCGAAGGCGGCGGTCTTGCCGGTGCCGGTCTGGGCGCTGCCGATCACGTCGCGACCGGAGAGAATGAGCGGAATGGCGCGCAGTTGGATGGGCGTCGGTTCGATGTAGCCCATCGCTTTGACACCTTCGAGGATTTTGTCTGCGAGGCCGAGTTTGCTAAATGCCATGCAATAGAACTATCCGGCGGGCGTGGTGAATGGAAGGAAATGTTTCCGGCGGGCGTGGCGGAGGGTGTGATTAAAAGTGGGTGAGGACAGGAAAGATTTCTGCGGAATAAAATGTGCAAATATAGCCACTTGCCCCAATAAAGTCGGGATGAAGCAACGCCTCAGCAGTCCCCAGCTCACCCCGCAGGAAACCCGGCTCATC
>JANNEF010000064.1:0-11543 GCA_031378375.1 Verrucomicrobiota bacterium
CGGTGATCTGCTGCTTCAACTGAAAGGAGAGGCTGGTGCTCTTCAGATCGTTGTTCACCCGCGCGCCCGCGTCCACCCGGTGGAACGCCTCCAGTGAGTAGCTCACATTTCCCAGCAGCCCAAACTGCGCCGCCGACTCGCGCCAGTCGCCCGTGCTGAGATACTCCGTGCTCGACGCGAAACCCACACGGTCGCTCTCGAACAACTTGGAATACTCCTGTTGCGAGATGGTGGACGAAAGCGTGCCGGCTTCGGCGGGCGCGAGCAGGTTGGCCAGCAGATACTCGTTCACGCGCGGCGACTCGTAACGCAGGTTCGCCTGGCGGGGATCGTAGTAGCTGTTTGCCAGGAACAAGTGGGCCGAATAGCTCGAATAGTCCGCGTTCACCGCGCGCGTGGCCTCACGCACGCTCACGTCGGTCATGCCCGCGTCGCGGTAGATGTTCGCCAGGTTCGCGCCGCGCACCGCGCGGTCCTGCACGAGCAAGTGGCGCGAGCGGTAGAGGGCGCGGTTGTCGTTGAGTTGCTGCGAATGTTCCAGGTCGCGCACCGCCTCGTTGATGCGGTTGCCCTGCTGGTTGAGCAGCGCGGAGTAGAGCCACGCGGTCGGGTCGTTCGGGTCTTTCTGCTTGGCCAGTTCTAGCTCGTGCGCGGCGCGTTTGTATTCGCGGCGTGTCTGGCTGAACGCCTTGCCCAGATAACTCCGCAAGATCGCGCGCTGCGGCTCCACCGTGGCGGCCACCTGGATGTCCTGCAAACCCTCCTCCAGCCGTCCCAGGCGAATCTTGCACAGGCCGCGTCCCAGCCAGGCGTTGCCCAGCGCGGCGTCGAGGTTGATTGCTTGATCAAAAAAGTTGATCGCCTCGGCATACTTGTTCTGCGCGCTCAGGAGAAAACCCTTGAGCGCAATGGCCTGCGGGTTGAGCGGGGAGAGTTGCACGGCCTGCTCCAGCGAACGCAACGCGTGGCCCGCCTGGCCGAAACTGAACTCCAGTTCCGCCACGCGCGCCCACCCGAAACCAAATTCCGGTGCGACCGTCACCGCCTGCCAGGCCGCCTCGCGCGCGCGCTGCAACGCGCCGTCGAGGGTGGATTGCGACTGGCGGTAATACGACTCCGCCAGCCATTCGGACGCGAGCACGGGCGCACGGGTGGCTGGCGACTTCTGGAACTTCACCGCCGCGATCACCTTGCGCACCGACTCGCCGATGAGCGCCGCCGGTTCTCCGCGCCCGGCGGGATCAAGCGCGTCGAGCAACACGTTGGCCTCGTCCACGCGCCCCACCGCCAGCACCAGTGCGGCGCGGAAAACCTTGTCCGCGTTCGACGCCGGCACGCGCCCGGCGGGATATTGCGCCAGCGCCAGCAGCAGGTCGCCGCTGCGATAGGCCGTGATCGAATCAGCCAGCCCCGCCTGTTCCTCCTCGCTCAAGCCCAGTTCGTCCAGATGCGCGACGCCGGGGTAATAGAAGCCCCACTGGATGACGTACACCGCGGCGAGCGCGGCGGTGGCGACGGGGAGTTGGTTGGGTTTGGCGACCGCCCAGTTGGGGCTTTGCACCTCGAGCGCGCCGAGTTCGTTCGTCATCGCGACCGCCCCGTCAAGAACACCCACCACGGTTTCGCCGTCCGCTTCCGCGACTTGCAACACGAACTCCGTGCCACGAATGACGGCGGATACCGTCGGCGTCTTGATCCAAAACTCGTCCGGCTTGTCGCGGTGGAAGAAATAGAAAATGCCGCGGAAGAACTCGAACGGCGATCGCTTGCGCGGCCCGGTGGACACCTGGAAAAAACTGTCCTTGTCCATGCGCATCACCGTGCGGTCGGACAACTGCAACGTCGCGCGGCTCCGCGGGCCGGTCTTGATGCGGTCGCCAGGGAAAAGTTGCTGGCCCGGACGCGCCGGATCCCACACGGCGGCGCCCGCCCGCATCACGTCCACCTGCCCGGCGACTTCCAACACCGTGACCTTGGCCGCCGGCTCCTGGGCGGACAGGCTTCCCGCCAGCGCGACCACCCACGCCGCCACTAGCGTCGCGTGGAGCAACCGGGTCGTTAAGCGAGTGGTTTGCATGTCATTGGCGATCAAGTTGATTTAAGCCAAACCACCGTCCGTCTGGCAAGTGAATGCTGAACGGCTCCCATTCGTTTGGGGGCGACTGGTGCCAGACGCGTGGCATATACAGGACTACGACGCGAGGCGGGGTGTTCTTACAAGAAATCGCGCGGAATAAAAAAGCTTAAGGAGTAAAGTTCAAAGCTTAAGAGAATATCCAACTACCAAACACCAAGGTTAGCCACGTTCGACTGACGGTGCCTGAAGTTTGATGGTTGGAGCTTTTACGCTTAGAGCTTGGCCGCAAGCTTCCGCTCGGATCGTTCAGATCGACCCGATCCGGCCCGTGGAATCACCGTGGCGGTTCAGCCCTTTCACGCCGAGGCGATCCGCCATGCTGAGGAAGAGGTTGCTCATCGGCTGACCGCCATGCTTGGCGTAACGACCGGGCGTGAGGGCACCGCCACCGCCGCCGGCGAGGATGACGGGCAGGTTGACGTGCGTGTGGCGGTTGGCGTCCGAGTTGCCGCTGCCATAGACGATCATCGAATTGTGGAGCAGCGACTTCCCATCCGCGTCCTTCGTCTGCTCCATCTTTTCGAGGAAGCGGGCGAACTGGCGCGTGTAGAACAGATCGATCTCCGCCACCTTTTCAATCATCTCCTGCTTGTTCTGGTGATGCGTGAGGTAGTGGTGACCTTCGGCGATGCCGATTTCGGGGAAGGCGCGGTTGCTGCCCTCGTTGGCCAGCAGGAACGTGGCGACGCGTGTCGAGTCGGTCTGAAACGCCAGGACCATCATGTCATACATGATCTGGATGTATTCTTCGTAGCTGGCCGGGACGCCGGCGGGGGTGGCGGCGGCGGGGTCGGGCGCGGCACCGAAGCGTTCGGATTTTTCGAGGCGCTTCTTGATTTCGCGGACGCTGGCCAGATACTCCTCCAACTTCTCCTTGTCGCGCGCGGCGAGCTGGCCCTGGAGGGCGCGCGCGTCGTCGAGCACGAAATCCAGAATCGAGCGTTGCTGTTGCTGGCGGCGCTGGAGGCTTTCCTTTCGCGCGCCGGGCGCGCCGCCGCCGAAGAGCCGCTCAAACAACAGGCGCGGGTTCGGTTCAGGCGCAATAGGCTGCGTGGCCGAGCGCCAGGCGAGGTTGTATTGGTAGGCGCACGAATAGCCGGAGTCGCAGTTGCCGGATTTGCGCACCGCGTCGCAGGTCAGTTCGAGCGAGGGAAAGCGCGTGAGATGGCCGATCTGGTTGGCCGCCACTTGATCAATGGAAATGCCGGCATGAATGTCCGCGCCCGCTGTCTTGCGCACGCGCACGCCGGTCAGGAAACTGCCGCTGGCCCGCGCGTGGTCGCCCGCGCCGTCGGGGCCGGGCGTGGCGTTGACGTGGTCGAGTCCGCCGAGGACTTGCAAGTGCCGCTTCACTTTCTCCAGCGGCTGCATGGTGCGGTTCAACTCGAACTCCGCGCCCTCGCCCTTGGGCCACCAGGTGTTCTGAATCGCACCGTTCGGAAAATAGACGAACGCCATCCGCAGCGGCGCTCCGGTGGCAGTGGTCGCCAGCTTGCCGGCTGCCGGCGTGCCCGCCGCAAGCGCGGCAAATGGACGGAACGATTCAAAGGCGGGCAAAGCCATGCACGCACCGAGGCCGCGCAGGAAGTGTCGGCGGCTCAGACTGGCGTGGGTTTGCGCGGC
Source organism: Verrucomicrobiota bacterium (assembly GCA_031378375.1). Classification (GTDB taxonomy): domain Bacteria; phylum Verrucomicrobiota; class Verrucomicrobiia; order Limisphaerales; family JANNEF01; genus JANNEF01. Next base: position 3,761 of record JANNEF010000064.1, read on the forward strand.
GAGGTCACGCGGAAGAGGTGGTTTCGTTTTCATAGCTTTGCTTTGGTTGTCGCGGCCACTACTGGGGAATTTCGACGTTTCTGGAAGGGCGCCGATTCAATGACGCCCATCAGCAGCGCAGAGAAACGCCCGTTCTCCCGCTCCAGACGCGCGACGATTTCATCCATCGCCTGCACGTCGTAATACTCCACGCCCCGGCCCAGCGCGTAGGTGAGCAGCTTCTCGGTCAGGCAGTGGTAGAAATCGCGCCGATGCTCCGTCGCGAGCGTGCGCTTCACCTCGCGGATGTCGCGGAAGGTTTCGCCGGTGATCAATTTTCCCGCCGCGTCAATCGGCTGGCCGCGTTCCTTCTCGCGCCACATGCCGAGCGCGTTGAAATTTTCCAGCGCCAGCCCCAGCGGGTCCATGCGGTTGTGGCACGAACTGCACAACGGTTTGCTCCGATGCAACTCCAGCGTCTCGCGCAACGTCGGCTGCCTGCCCTCGAAATCTTTCTCCGAGTCCTCCAGCGGCGGGATGTCCGGCGGTGCCGGTGGCGGAGGCGTGCCCAGGATGTTGTCGAGGATGAACAGCCCGCGCTTGACCGGCGATGTGCGCGTCGGATTGGACGTGACGATCAGCACCGAGCCGTGCGTGAGCACGCCGCCGCGCGGATGGTCCGGCGGCAGGCTGACGCGGCGCATCTCGCCGCCGGTCACATTCGTGATGCCGTAATGCTTTGCGAGCCGCTCGTTGAGAAAGGTGTATTCGCTGTCAATCAACTCCAGCACGCTGCGGTCCTCGCGCACAACGTGGGCGAAGCACATTTCCGTCTCCTCGCGCAGCGCGCGACGCAGGTCGCGGTCGAGTTCGATGTTCGCGCGGTTGCCGGCCCGGCGGCGGAACTGCGCGCGGATGGCCTCAAGTTCAGCCCGCTGTTCGGGCGTGAGTTGTTCCTCGGGAATGTCCCGCAGTTCCTGGAACCGCTCCCGGTTCCGGCGCATGTCCCGTTCCTGGCCCGCGTCCCGCGCCAGCACGGCGCGGGCGTTGATGTCGATGCCCTCGACGTCCCGCACCTGGAGCCATTGGCCGACGAAGTTTTCGATCAAGGCTTCCGAGCGCGCGTCGGCCAGCAGCCGCTTCACCTGCGCGGCGAGGTTCTTTCGCAATTCTTTCTTCCCCGCCAGCCGGAACAGTTCGTCATCCGGCATCGTGGACCACAGAAAGTAGGAGAGCCGGGACGCCAGCGCGTATTCGTCAACGAGCGGGTGCTTCTTCGCCGGGCTGGCCGGCTCGGTTGCTTCCACGCGGAACAAAAATCGCGGCGACGCCAGCACCGGCACCATTGCCTGCGCCACGCCGTCCTCGAAGCGTTTGCCCGGCTCGCGCCAGGTGCTCTCGGCAATCGCCACGAGCTTGTCGAGCGACCGTTCGTCCACGGGACGCCGGAAGGCCTTCGTCGCGAAATGCCGCAACACGTCGCGGGCGTAATCGCGCTGGTCGTCGGGCGACTTCGGCACGTCCCGCGTGAAGAACATGTCGAAGTTTTTTGGCCGGACGTGGAACTGTTCCTCCAGCGGCCCCTGCACGCGCAGGCTGAGGATGCGCAGGTCGAGCGTGTTCTTCTTCTGTTCCACCGGCGTCAACGGATGCACTTCCAACGCCAGCTTGTGCCCGCCCGCCGCCCATTTCTGATCGAACTCGTGATGGAACTTCTTCCCATTCTGCCAGCCGAATTCCTGCTGCCACACCTCCCGGTCGTCCGCCTTGAGTACGACGCGGCAGCGGCCCGGATCGAAGTCGAACTGGCCCGCCACCTCCAATTCCAGCGACACCCGGTAACTGCCCGCGTGCTCCGCGTGAAAGTCGCGGGAGACATTGGCTTCCTCGTAAAAGCTGAACCGGTTGTCGCCGCGCCCGCGCCCGGCGTTGCGGGCGTCACCGTTGAAAAGTGCTTTCTCCGGGATGACTCGCGCGACGCGCGGCACCGCCGCCGCCACGATGGTTTCCGCCGCCTGCATGTATTTCTCCAGCAGTAGCGGGGAGATGGTGAGCACGTCGCCGATGTTGTCGAAGCCGTAGCCGGTGTCGTCCGGCGGCAACTCCTCCTCGACCTTGAAGTCGTGGCCCATCAGGTCGCGGATGGTGTTGCGATACTCGACGCGGTTCAGGCGGCGCAGGGTGACGCGGCCGGGATCGGGATCGCGCGGGTCCAATCCGAACACGTCGCGCTTGATCCACGCCTCCAGCTTGCGCTTCTGGTCTGCCGACGGTTTCGCCTTTTTCTCCGGGGGCATGAGGCCGGCGCGGACGTTCTTCAGCACCGCCAGCCACAGGTCGCGTTTGCCCAGCAGTTCGTCGTGCGACTTGAATTCGTCGAACGCCACCTTGCCCTTGTTCGCGCCGTCGGCGTGGCAGTCGGAGCAATACTCGGTCAGCAGCGGCTGCACGTCCTTGCGAAAGCGCGCGCCCGCCGGGGTCTCCGCGCCGGACGCGCCGGGACAAAAGGCCGACAGCGCCATCAGACCGGCCAGCGCTGTGAACAGCGGAGCCTTGACCGGCGGTTGATCGGGGCCGGCCTTTACTCGTTGGCAGGAAGGCCACTTCATTAAGGGCATGGCCACCAGTTTGGCAGGCTATTTCTCCGTGAGGCAATAGAGATATTCGTGCCCGCGCAGGAACAGTTCCTTGCCTACGACGGCGGGCGACGCGTCGAATTTCTCGTCGAGTATGTTTGTCGCGAGGATTTCGACCTTGTCGGAATGCTTCAACACGAGGCTCGTGCCGTTGCGTCCGGCGAGGTAGATGCGGCCGCTGGCGCCGACGGGCGAGGCGTAAAAGCCGGACGGGCCTTCGAGGCGCTCGCTGAACAGGGACTCGCCGGTTTTCGCGTTGAAGCAGGAGAGCGTGGCGTCGTTCTTCGAGAAGTAATAGAGCTTGTCGCCGTAGAGCAACGGCGAGGGCACGTAGGGCGTGCTGCGGTTTTGCTTCCAGACGATGGAGTCGGTGTCGGTCAGGTCGCCGGTCTTGCCGAGCTTGATGGCGAGCAGCGCGGGTTCCCGATGGCCGCTCATGGCGAAGAGCATCCCGAAATCACTCACGGGCGTGGGCACGACGTTCGAGCCGAGGCCGCCGCACTCCCAGATCACTTTGCCGGTCGCGAGGTCATAGCTGCGAACGCGCCCGCTGGCAGCGACAATGACCTGCGGCTTGCCGTCGTGCTGGAGGATGAACGGCGTGGTCCACGTCGTCTTTTCATCACGCGGGTTGCGCCAGAGTTCCTTGCCGGTCGTCTTGTCGAACGCGGCGATGAAGTCGTCGCCTTCATGGTCCCAGTTCACGATGAGCGTGTTGCCGGAGAGCGCGGGCGAGCCGCCCTCGCCGAAGCCGGCGGCCGTCCGCTGGGTGCCAAAATCCTTCTGCCACTTCAACTCGCCCTTCATGTCGTAGCAATGCAACCCGCGCGATCCGAAATAGGAATAGATGTGCTGCCCGTCGGTCACCGGTGAATGCGACGCGAAGCCGTGGTGGAGGTGATGCCCCTCGTGCGGCACCGTTTCGCGGGCGATCTTCTGCCACTGTGTCTTGCCCGTCGCGCGGTCAATGGACATCAGTGCAAACTGTAAAACTTCGGTCGGCTTTTCGCCGCGCCCGCCGCCACCACCACCGCCCGGACGCCGCCGGCGTTCGCCTTCGCCTGGGGGAGGGGTGGCGGGAGTTGGTGCCGCCGCCTGCCCGAAAACGTTCGGGGAGAAATTTGCGGCGGGTTTATTCTCCGCCGCCGGCTCGATTTTCTTGCCCGTCGGGATGGCGGCCTGGATGAAAATCTGGTTGCCCCAGATGATGGGCGTGCCGGTGCCTTTGCCGGGCAGTTTCACCTTCCACTTCACGTTTTCCGTCTCGCTCCACTTGGTGGGCGGGTTGCCTTGCGGCACCAAGCCGTTGGCCAGCGGCCCGCGCCATTGCGGCCAGTTGGATGTGGAGTCGTCGGCCGCGCCAAAAGCCGGGGCTGCTGCGGCCAGCAGGAGTCCCGCAATCAGGCTGCCGGTTGTGGTCGGGCGCCGGAAGGGCGCGGGCGTTGAGGCGAATGATGTCTTGTCGGTCGTCATGTTCACGTTTGAGGTTGTGGCGTTCGTGTCTTTTCCCAGGCTTGCGGCGCGTATTGATGCCGTTCATGCATTCCAACTTTACGCGCCGTCACACCCGTCACGGGGTAAGACCAGCCCGGTTACTTTCAGTTACAGTTTCTTGAGGTGCCGCTTGAGCGCTGGCTCCGCCGTGGCCAGCTCCTTCATCACCAGCTCCGCCATGGCCTTCGCCCCGCGCTCGTTGAAATGCGTGCGGTCTCCGGGCTTGTTCGCCAGCTCCGCGCTGGCGTCGTCGCCCGGCCGTTGAAAGAGTTCGCCGCTCGAAGCATGCAGGTCCGCCACCGCGCTTTTTTCTCGGTCGCCACCGCCTTTATCGCGTCGGCGTAAGGGCGCAGGCTGTCGGCGAGCTGGCCGTCCCGCCCGAACGTGCGGCGCTGCACCGGGGTGACGAGGATGGGCTTCGCGCCCGCCGCCCGTGCGGCGTCAATGTAACGCCGCAGATAGTCCCGGTAGTCCGTGGCTGCCTGGGTGGACTCCGGTTTGCCGGCCCCGTGCGAATCGTTGTGGCCAAATTGAATCAGGATGAAGTCCGGCTTTTCCTTGAGCACCTTTGCCCACAGCCCTTCCTTGATGAACGTCTTGGTGCTGCGCCCGCTTTTGGCGTGATTGCTCACGTGCAACGTCTCCGAAAAGTAGTCCTGGATGAATTGCCCCCAGCCCCGGCACGCGTCACCGCCGGGGTAATTGCACACTGTCGAATCACCGACGATGACCAGTCGCACGGGCGCGGTGCCGTCGGCGGCGCTCAGGCAAGGACGGTTCCCTTCAGCCCAGCAACGGCACGGCCCAAGCGATGGGTGCTACCCCATGTTTCCCCGAAGTCCACGGTGAACAATTGTAATTGCCGCCGGCGTCTGCGGCGATGACACTGGCTGCGGTTCCCATGAAAATGCGGCGTGCAATGCGAACGATGGTCTGGCTGCTGGTGCTGGCCGGCGGGGTGACGCCCGGAGGGCGGGCGGGGGCCGCTGACCCGGAGCGCAACCCGCCATCACCACGGGAGCCGGGAACGGAAGTCATCAACTTCGCCCTCCTCGATCAGCGGGGACAATTCCACGAGTTGCGGCGGGCCGGCGGTTCGGTGGTCGTGCTTTTTTTCACGGGCAACGGCTGCCCGATCGCGCGGCAATGCCTGCCCAAGCTCAGGACGCTTCAACAACAGTACCTCGCTCGCGGAGTGACGTTCTGGCTGGTGAATTCCAATCCGCAGGATGATCGCGCCAGCATCGTGGAAGAAGCAGCGGCGTTCCGCAGCGACCCATTGCCCATCCTCAAGGACGACACGCAAGGGGTCGCCCGCTTGTTGGGCGTCCGGCGCACCTGCGACACCATCGCCATCAGCACGAAGGACTGGCGCATCTTCTACCGTGGGGCCATCGACGATCAGTTCGTGGAAGGCGCGGTGAAGCCCCGTCCCACCGAAGAGTTCCTCCGGCCCGCCCTCGAAGCTTTTCTCGCCCACCAACCGATTGCCAAGCCGCAGACCGTCGCCAAAGGCTGCCTGCTCCATTTCGAGGCGGACGCGGGCCGCGGGGCCGATCCGGTCTCGTTCGTGAAGGAAGTCGCGCCAATTCTTCAGCGCAAATGTGTCAATTGTCATCGGCCCGGCGACGTCGGTTCGTGGGTCATGTCCGACTACAGGAAGGTCAAGGGCATGTCCGCCATGATGCAGGAAGTCATTCTCGCCCGGCGGATGCCGCCCTGGGGTGCGGACTCGCATTTCGGGAAGTTCGCCAATGACCTTTCCCTCACCGTCGCCGAGGCGCAGACGTTGTTGCATTGGATCGAGCAAGGCGCGCCGCGCGGCGAGGGCGAAGACCCGTTGCCCCAGATGGCGAAGCCCGCCGAGGAATGGCCGCTCGGCCCGCCCGATCACGTCATTCGCCTGGCGCGGCCGGAACAGATTCCAGCCACCGGCGTGATCGATCTCCGCCACCAGATTCTTCGCGCGCCATTCACCAACGATGTCTGGATCGGTGCCCTCGACATCAAACCCGGCAATCGCAAGGTGCTGCACCACGTCACGCTGCGGACGCTCTATCCGGGGCAGACCGTGGCGGACCCCGTGGGCATTGCGGGCTGGAATCCGGGCTACACCGCGCGCCGGTTTCCGGAAGGCACCGGCCAGCGATTCAAGAAAGGGGTGATGTTCCACATCGACCTTCATTACACCACCATCGGCTCGCCGCAGACCGACCAGACCGAGATTGGATTTTATCTGCTGCCCGCCGCGCCCAAGGTCGCGCTGGAAGGTCGCGCCGCCTGGGACACGGAGATCTCCATCCCGCCCGGCGAACCGAACTTCAAAGCCACCGCCCTCGCGAGTTTCGAGCAGGACATGTTGCTCTACGATTTTCGTCCGCACATGCACTGGCGCGGCTCGTGGTTCAAATTTGAACTGCTCCTGCCCGACGGACGCCGGGAAACCTTGCTGTCCGTGCCGCGCTACGATTTCAACTGGCAGAGCACTTACTTCCTGGCGGAACCCCGCCGCGTGCCCGCCGGTGCCTGGATGCTGTGCAGCGGGGGCTTCGACAATTCCGCGCGCAACCCCGCCAATCCCGACCCGACCCAGCGACTGCACTGGGGCGAGCAGTCACGCGACGAGATGTTCATCGGCCATTTCAACGCCGCCCTGGTCCGGCCCTGAGTCCCAGCCGGCCGGACCTTGAGCGTGGCTCAACGCCCTCCTCCACCTTCAAGGGGTTTGTGAAAGCGGCGGCGACGGCCAGCGCGAGCCACACCGGCCATCGTGCCATCCGGAGTGCGAGGCGGGGTGGTTTCAACCCGAAATCCGAAGTTCGAAATCCGAGTTCCGAAAGAAATCCGAAGCCCGAAGCCCTAAAGGTCGCGTTCCGCCGGGTGTGTGCGGAACACTTTTGCCAACGGACGGACGCGCCCGGGATCGGCCTTCGGAGTTCGGGCTTCTTTCGGGTTTCGGGAATTCGGAATTCGGAATTCGGGTTCAATCGGCGGCCAGCCTGCGGCCGAATCAGCCCGCGTTCCAAGCGCAACAATTGGATTGAACTTTTACTCCTGAAACACCCAACCCGTGGCGCGACGTGCCGCTGCTTATTCCGTGCGCCGCTTGGTGTGCGCGTGGGTTGCATGGCCGTAGAAGACTTCCGCGCATTCCATCAGCGTCTCCGACAGCGTGGGATGCGGGTGCACGCACGCGGCGAGGTCCGCCGCCGTCGCGCCCATCTCCACGGCGAGCACGCCTTCGCTGATGAGTTCGCCCGCGCCATGCCCGACGATGCCCACGCCCAGGATGCGTTCGGTTTCCGGCTCGATGACGAGCTTGGTCAGGCCGTCGGTTTTGTCGTAGGTCAGCGCGCGGCCCGAAGCCGCCCACGGGAAACGGACGACTTGCACCGTGAGGTTGCGGGTCTTCGCCTCGGCCTCGGTGAGGCCGCACCAGGCCACTTCCGGTTCGGTGAAGACGACGGCGGGCAGGACGAACTTGTCCGCGCCCGTCGCTTCGCCCGTGATAATGTCCACGGCGATGCGGGCTTCCTTCGCGGCCTTGTGGGCGAGCAGCACGCCACCCGCGATGTCGCCGATGGCGTAGATGGCGGGGTCGGTGGTTTGCTGGCGGTCGTTGACCTTGATGAAGCCCTTCTCATCGCGCTCGACCTTGGTGTTCTCCAAACCGA
>JANNEF010000073.1:0-20806 GCA_031378375.1 Verrucomicrobiota bacterium
GCTGGCCAGCTTGATGGTGATCTTTTCCTTCTGCGCCCAGGCTTCCTGCGCGAAGGGACTGTCCACGCTGACCGCGATGACATCGGCGTTCATGCCGGCGTAGGCGCTGAGGCCGGACGTGATGTCGCACAGCTCTTGCGTGCAAACGCCCGTAAAGGCGAGCGGGAAGAAAAGCAGCACGGTGTTTTTCTTGCCGAAGTTCGCGCCGAGTTCCACGTCCACGAGGCCGGACGCTTGCTTGGATTTGAGTTTGAAGTTGGGGGCTTTGGAGCCGACAGGGATGGCCATAATTTTATGTGGGTGAATGGTTGATTGCGTTTTTCAGTTCGTCGTGACGCCCGTGTTTATACTTTTCTTGAGTCTTCCGTGTCAAACGCGGATTGGCCGCTCGTCACAACTCCGCCAGCACTTCTGCCGCGTGCGCCTCCGGTTTGACCAGCGGCCAGATTTTTCGGATGCGCCCATCCGGCCCGATCAGAAACGTCACCCGATGGATGCCGAGATATTTCCGGCCCATGAAACTCTTCTGCCCCCAGACGCCGTAGGCCATGACGATCTGTTTGTCCTCGTCCGCCAGCAGGGTGAACGGCAATTCGAACTTTGCCACGAACTTGTCGTGCGCCTTGACCGGGTCAACGCTCACGCCCAGCACCACCGCGCCCTTGCGTTGGAACGCGGCGAAGTGATCGCGGAAGGCGCACGCCTCCTTGGTGCAGCCGGGCGTGTCGTTCCGGGGATAGAAATAAAGCACGACCGGTTTGCCTTTGAAGTCGGCGAGCGAAACGCGCCCGCCGCCGTTGGTGGCCGCGGAGAAGTCGGGAGCGGGATCGCCCTCCTGCAATTTTAGTTCGAGAGGTTTGCTCATGGTTTGAAATCCGAAATTGGCGATGTGGAATCCGCCATCACTCCTTGGGCGTCGGTGAACTCGTCGGGCTGGCGCTCAACTGCCGCACGCCTTCATAAACGTAATACGCGCCCGAGCCGCCGGTGAAAACCGCCGCGCCCACCGACCAGACGAACAGCCAGTCGGCATCCCACTTCAGCAGACCCCACAGCACGCAAACCATTTGCAGCACCGTCGCGACCTTGCCGGTGAAGATGGGCCGCACGGTGACCTTGCCACACGCGTGATGAATGACGATGGCGCCGATCATCAACAGCACGTCGCGTCCGAGGATCGTGCCGGCAAGCCACAGCGGCAACCGCGCGAGATGCGGCGAATTGTTCAGGCTCAACAACACCACGCCGGCGACCAGCAGCAGCTTGTCTGCGAGCGGATCGAGAATCGCGCCCAACTCGCTGCGTTGGTTGTAGCGGCGGGCGATGTAGCCGTCCACGCCGTCGCTGATGGCTGCCACCGCGAAGGAGAAAATTGCCAGCAACCGGTGATACTCCAGCCCGCCTTCGACGTAATAGAGCACCTGCACGATGAAGAACGGCACGAGCAAAATCCGGACGATGGTGATTTTGTTGGCGGTGGTCATGCCTGTCGCTGGAGTTTTTCGGAAGCAACGGCTGTGGTCAAGGGCCGTGATCCGTGCTCCGGGCCTTGCGTTTCAAATGTGTTCCGGCAAGCTCCCGCCGTTGAAAAAATTCACGTTGCATCCCGGCGAAGGCAGGCGGTTCGCCCTGGCCATCTTCGCCGGGCTGCTGCTGGCAGCGGCGTTTCCCAAGCCGGGCGTCAAGGCGCTGGCGTGGCTCGCGCCGGGCCTCCTGCTGGCGGCGGCGCTGGGCGCGGGCGGCGGCGCGGCGTTTCGCCTCGGCTACGCGGCGGGGCTGGCGCATTGCCTCGCGTCGCTTCACTGGCTGCTGTTCATCCCGGTGAGCTTCGCGCCCATCGCGGGCTGGCTGGCGTTGAGCGCCTTCCTCGCGCTTTACCCGGCGGTGTGGGTGTGGCTTTGCTGGAAAATTTATCCGGCGAGAATCGAACCGGGGCCAGGCTCGCTCGCTTCGCTGGAGGATTTTCTCGCCGCCGGCTGGTGGTCGCGCCTCGCCTGGATGCTCGCCTGCGCCGCGTTGTGGGTGACGTGGGAAATGATCCAGGCGCGGCTGTTCTCCGGATTTCCGTGGAACTTTCTCGGCGCGTCGCAGTATCAAATGCTGCCGTTGATCCAGATCGTTTCCGTCACCGGCGTCTATGGCGTGTCGTTTCTCGTATGCTGGTTTTCGCTGGCGCTGTGGTGCGCGGTCGCGGTCATCCTGCGGGAACCGGAGAAACGCACCCGGCAACTCGCCGAACTGGCCGTGCCGCTGCTCGTGGTCGCGGGGGTGATCCAGTTCGGAATTCGCCGCGTGAGCCAGACCACGCCCGACGCCGCGCGCCCCGCGCTCAAGCTCGCGCTCGTCCAACCCAGCATCCCGCAAACCTGGATTTGGGATCCCAACGAAAGCAGCCGCCGTTTCCAGCAACTGATCGAACTCTCTCGCGACGCCCTCACCAACCGTCCCGACCTGCTCGTCTGGCCCGAGGCCGCCGTGCCCAACATGGTTCGCTTCGACGAGGAAACTTACGTGGCCGTGACAAATCTCGCGCGCACCCACCAATCCTGGCTGGTGCTCGGCAGCGATGACGCCGCCGTGCGGGACACGGAGGACGGCCAGCGCGAAACGAATTACTTCAACAGCAGTTTCCTTGTGCGCCCCGACGGCGAACTGGCCGCCACTTATCGCAAGCGCCGGCTCGTGATCTTTGGCGAATACGTGCCGCTGCTCCGGTGGCTGCCGTTCCTGAAATGGTTCACGCCCATTCAAGGCGGCTTCACCGCCGGCGAGCGGCCCGTCACCTTCGAGTTGGGTGGCCTCCAGGTGAAATGCTCCACGCTGATTTGTTTTGAGGACGTGTTTCCCCACACGGTGCGCGAACATGTCGAGGAAGACACCGATTTCCTGTTGAACCTCACGAACGACGGCTGGTTCGGCGAAAGCGCCGCGCAATGGCAGCACCTGGCCAACGCCGCTTTCCGCGCCGTGGAGAACGGCCTGCCGCTCGTGCGTTGCGCCAACAACGGCGTCACCTGCTGGGTGGACGCGCAGGGCCGCGTGTCCGAGGCCGGCTTCCCCGGATCGGGCGATGTTTACGGCGCGGGCTTCAAACTGGCGCGGGTGCCCTTGCTCGCGGGCGAGCCTCGTCCGCCGACGTTTTACCGCCGGCACGGCGACCGTTTTGGGTGGGCGTGCGTGGCCGTGGCCGCGTTGGCGGTGTTGCGCCTGGCGCTTCGCCGATCCAACCTTCCCAACACGAAAGCCGAACCATGAACGACGAAGCCACCCAACGCCTTGAAAAAATCGAATCGCACCTCGCGCACCTGGAGCGCCATTACGAACAACTCAACGCCGTGGTCGTGGAACAGGCGCGCACGCTCCGCAAGATGCAGACTCTCCAACAAAAACTCTCCGCCTCGGTGGAAAACTCCGAACTGGAGCGCATCAAAGGCACGAACTCCAAGCCACCGCATTACCAGTGACCGCGCGCGTCAGCGCAACAACGCCGCCGCGTGTTTGCGCGCCGCGTCACTCTGGCCCCCGAGCATCCGCGCCAGTTCGGTGACACGCTCCGGTTGGCCGAGCAGCGCGATCTCCGACACAGTGCGGCCGGCCTTGAGTTCCTTGGTCACGACGTAGTGCGCGTCGGCGTGCGCGGCCACTTGCGGGAGATGCGTCACGCACAGCACCTGCCGCTGCGCCGCAATCTGCCGCATCTTCTCGCCGACGGCGTTGGCGGTCTCGCCGCCCACGTTCGCGTCCACTTCGTCGAAGACCAGCACCGGGATTTCGTCCTCGGCGGCGAGCACGGTCTTGAGCGCCAACATCACGCGGGCCATCTCACCGGAGGAGGCGATGGCGCGCAGCGGGCGGGAGGGTTCGCCAGGGTTGGGGGCGAATTGAAACTCGATGGTGTCGAGGCCGTGGTGCGGGGTGCGTGGTGCGGGACCCGGAAAGTCACTCTCGGCAACGGTGGTGATGGCCACGTCGAACTGGCTTTGCTTGAAGCCCAGCGCGGCCAGCTCTTTTTCAACCGCCTTTCGCAACTGCGGGATCAACTTGCGGCGTTGCGCGGAAAGTTCCCCGCCCGCGCGCCACAGCTCCGCGTCCAACTTCCGCAGATCCACGTTCAGGCGGGCGAGTTCGGTGTCGCGCTGTTCGAGGCTGTGCAGTTTGCGCCGGGCTTCCTCACCGAAGGCGATCACGTCGGCGAGGGTGGAGCCGTATTTGCGCTTGAGCGAATGGATGACGTTCAGCCGCTCCTCCAGTTCGCGCAGGCGCGCGGGGTCGAGGTCAATGCGCTCGGTGTAGTGCGACAGCCCGGCTTGCAACTCTTGCAGCGCGGCAACGGCCTGCTCGTGGGTCGCGACGAGCGGCGCGGCACTGGCGTCCACGCGCTGGAGTTCCTGCAATGCGCGGCCCAGCGCGCCGGCCTGGGTGAGCAGCGACAGATCGCTTTCGCTCAAAATGTCCAGCGCCGTCTGGCCGAGTTCCTGAAGCTTGCGGGCGTTGCTGGCACGCTGGTAATCCAGTTCCACGTTCCCGGCCTCGTCCGGCTGCAGTTGGGCGGCGAAAATCTCGTTCACCTGAAAGCGCAACAGGTCCAGTTGCTGCGCGTAAGTTTTTTCGTCCACCACCAGCGCGGCCTTTTCGGTTTCCAACCCGGCCCGGCGCTCCCCGAGCGCGGCGAAGGCCGCGCGCGGTTTCGTCAGGCCGCCGAAGGCGTCGAGGATGGCGAGTTGCCGCGACGGGTGGAGCAATGACTGATGATCGTGCGGGCCGTGGATGTCCACGAGCCATTCGCCCAGGGCCGCGAGCGTGGCGAGCGTGGTGGGCGAGCCGTTGATGAACTGCCGGTTCGCGCCCGCGCTGGTGAAGGCGCGCTTGAGCACAAGCTGATTCTCCTCGCACGGCTCCAGTCCATTCTCTTCAAGAAAAGTTTTCAAAGGCGCGCGGAGTTTGCCCGCGTCGAAGAGCGCTTCCACCGAACAACTCTCGCTGCCGCCGCGCAGGAGCGTGCGATCCGCGCGACCGCCCAGCACGAGGTTGAGCGCGCCGATGAGGATGGACTTGCCCGCGCCCGTCTCGCCGGTGATGACGTTGAGGCCGGGCTGGAGTTCCAGCGTCAGGTCGGCGACCAGGGCCAGGTTTTTGATGCGGAGCGCGGTCAACATGCCGGATTTGGTTCGCGTTGAATCTGGCGGCTGTGCCACGGTCAGGCAAAACAAAACTGTGCGTGATGAAGACCTGGCGATTCTCCAAGCTCAAAATACAAAGCTCAAAGCTCAAGATAAACACCGGGCTCAAAGCCGCGAGCAGCCGGAGCCGCAGTGACGCACCTTTGTGTTTCGTGCTTCTCTTGAGTTTTGAGCTTTGAGCTTCGCCCCCATGCCCTTCACCCTCACCTTCCTCGGTTCCGGCACCTCCCAGGGCGTCCCCATCATCGGCAAGGACTATCCGCCCGCCTTTCTCGCCAATCCTAAGAACCATCGCACCCGTCCGTCCATCTACGTCGCCACGGAGCAGACCAAACTCGTCGTGGACACCACGCCCGAGTTCCGCGTGCAATGTCTGCGCGAAAACATCCGCTGGCTTGACGCCGTGCTTTTCACCCATTCACACGCCGACCACATCATGGGCTTGGACGACTGCCGGCGCTTCTGCGATTTGCGTGGCGGCACGGCGCTCCCGGTGTACGCGGGCGTGAGTCACATGCGCGACTTGCGCCGCGTGTTCGCATACGCGTTTCATGACGGCCCGTGGCCGCGCGGTTATTTCATCCCGGAGCCGCGCGTGATTGACGGCCCGTTCGCCCTTGGCGATTTGCGCGTCACGCCCTTCGCTCTGCCGCACGGCCGGATGGTGACGAACGGTTTTCTCTTCGAGCAATCCGGCAGAAAACTTCTCGCCTACCTCAACGACTGCAAGGAAGTCCCGCCTGCCGTCATCGAAGCGGTGCGCGGCGTGGAAGTGGCGGTGCTCGACGCGTTGCGCCCCGCCCCGCACCCGACGCACATGTGCCTGGACGAAGCCCTGACGACGGCCCGCCGCATCGGCGCGGCGCGCACCTGCCTCACGCACCTCACCCACGACTACGACCATAATGCCACGCAGGCGGAACTGCCGCCGGGCGTGGAACTGGCGTATGACGGTCTGCGGGTGACGGTGACCTGAGAAGCCAGACGCGAACTCTCCGGCGTAACGCCTTCACAGTTTCTCCGGCGTGGCGAGCAGCGCCGCGATGCGAGAGAGAAGCCGCCCAGCCGCTCCGCCGTCCAGCACTCGATGGTCGAAGCTCAAGGTCAGGTTTGCTTCATTCACCGGCACGAACTGGCTTTTCCCGGCATCCCAACTGGGAACGATGCGGCCCGCCCCCATGCCGAGCACCAGCGTTTGTTCCGGCAGCGGGATCGGCGTCGCCCAAGTGAGTCCGAAGGTGCCGAAGTTCGTGACCGTGGCGATGGACCCGCCGGTGGTGTCGGGCGGCAACCGGCGCTGGCGCGCGAGTTCGACGAGTTCGTTGTAGCGCGCGAGCAATTCCTTCAACGGCTTCTTGTCCGCGCCGCGCAACACCGGCACCAGCACGCCATCCTCCGCCTCGACGGCGAAGCCCACGTCAATGGCGGGCGGGTGGACGATGTGATGGCCGACGAGGCGTCCGGCGGGGGCGCTGTTCTCGGCGAGCGCGAGCGCAAGGGCGCGCAAGGCGTAGAGCGCCGGGCCGGGCTTGGGGTTGGATGCCTTGCGGTGGGCGAGCAGCGCGTCGAGCACGACGGGCAGCGCCACGGTCGCCAGCGGGCGCGTCCAACTGCGGCGCATGGCGTCGGCCACGGCCACGCGCATGGAGGACGCGGGCGTGAGTTTGTGCTTCTCGAGGTTGGCGAGGAATTTCTCGAAGTCCTGGATGGTGACGCGCCCCGCCGCGCCGCTGCCCGCGATGCCCGCGAGATCGGCGGCATGGAGGCCCAGTTCATTCATGCGCGCCTTCATGCGCGGCGTCATGTAACTGGCGCCCGAGGCGTGCGCGGGCACGGGCAGTCCACGCACGGTGGGCTCGACGCCGGATTTCTTTTTTGCGGCGGCGGCGGGAGTGGGCGACTTGTCGTCGTCGGCGACTCCTTCCAACGCGGGAACGGCGGGGGCGGGCGTGTCCAGACCGAGACGGGCGGTGTCTTCGGCGGTGACTTCCAAATAGCCGAGCACCGCGCCGACAGCGTAACTCTCGTTAAGCTGGACGAAAAGTTTCTGCACGCGCCCGGGACACGGCGACGCGACGTTCATCGTGGCTTTGTTGGTTTCAACTTCCATCACATCTTGATCGGCCACGACCATGTCGCCGACTTTGACGAGGAGGCTGATAACGGTGGCTTCGGCGATGGATTCGCCCAACTGCGGCATGATGAGGGGGATTTGGGGCATGGGTCAGAGTCGAAGTAAATTCCTGGCCGCGGCGGCGATGCTGCTCTTCGTCGGACGATGCGCGGCCCAGAGATTGGGATGGTAGGGCACGGGAGTGTCCTTTGCGTTGAGGCGCTGTGGCGGAGCGTCGAGCAGGCCGAAGCCTTCGCTGGCGACGCGGGCGATGACTTCGGCGGTGACGCCACCCCACGGCCAGGCTTCGCCCACGCACAGCAGGCGACCGGTGCGCGCGACGGAGGCCATCACGGTGTCGGTGTCGAGCGGCTTCACGGTGCGGAGGTCCACCACTTCCACCTCGACGCCTTCGGTGGCAAGTTCGTCGGCGACGGCGAGAGCCTCATGCACCATCGCGCTGTAGGTCACGATGGTCATATCGCGGCCCGCGCGGGCGATGCGCGCCTTGCCGGTGGGCAGGGCTTCGGTGGGCAGCTTGTCGGCCTTCAAATGGTAATAGAGCAGTTTGTGCTCGCAGAAGATCACCGGGTCATCAATCGCCACCGCTTCGAGCAGCATCGTGTAGGCGTCCTCGACCGTGGCGGGCGTCATCACGATGAGGCCGGGGTAGTGGGCGTAAATCGTTTCGATGCTCTGGCTGTGGAACGGCCCGCCGCCGGAGGTGCCACCGCACGGGAGCCGGATGGTGATGGGACAGGGGACGCTCGTGCGCCAGAAGTAGGTGGCGGCGTGGTTGACGATCTGGTTGAAGCCGACGGTGGAAAAGTCGGCGAACTGCATCTCGATAATGGGTCGCATTCCCTCGATGGCCGCGCCGATGGCCGCGCCGACCATCGCGTCCTCGCTGATGGGCGAGTCAAGCACGCGGCCGGGAAATTCCTGCGCGAGATTCTTGGTGGCCTTGAAGGCACCGCCGAAGCTGCCCACGTCCTGCCCGTAGATGAACACGCGCGGGTCATCGGCGAGCGCGCGGGCCTGGGCTTCGCGGATGGCTTCGAGATAGGTGATGCCGTCCCTGATCATTCGTCCTTAATCTGCTCGTGGCCGTCGGCCAGATGACTGGAAGCCAGCGCGCACCAGTTTTCCTTGTACGGGTCCGGCCCGGCTTCGCGCTGGACGGTGGCTACGGCTTCCTCAACTTGCTGCGTGGTCTTGTTCCACCAAGTTTCCAGTTCGCGCGAAGTGGCCCAGCGCTGTTCAAGCATTTGCTCCTCGGCGAACTTCAGGCAGTCGCGACCAAGCGGCGAGGTTTTCAGCTTCGGGTCCACGTAATGCGCGTCGTCGTGTTCGCCGTGGCCGCAGAGGCGGAGCAACCGGGCGATGACGAGTTGCGGGCCGCCGCCGGTGCGGGCGGAGCCGACGGCTTCGCCGAGCACGCGCAGGCAGGCGGCGAGATCAGTGCCGTCCACCGCGTGGCCGGTGACGCCGTAACCGATGGCCTTGTCCACGAGCGCGCGGCAGGCGAACTGGCGCGAGCTGGGCGTAGAGTAGGCGTATTGATTATTGGCGACGACAAGGACGAGCGGAAGTTTTTCCACGGCGGCCTGGTTCAAGGCTTCGTGGAAGGCGCCGGTCGAGGTGCCGCCTTCGCCGAGGCACGCCGCGCCGACGACGCCGGTGACGCCTTTGAACCGGCGCGCGAGCAGCGTGCCGTTGACGACGGCGATCATTGCGCCCAGATGGCTGACCATGGGGAGATAGCCGTCGCGCGGACGGCCGCGATGGACGTTGCCGTCGCGGCCACGCATCGGGCCGAGAGGCGAGCCGAGATAAGTGCGCACGGCGTCGAGCACTGTTTCGCCGAATGCGAGGCGCCCGGCCGCGTCCCGGATGAGCGGGGCGAACACGTCGCCAGGGCGGAGGGATTGGCCGACGGCGGCGCTCAAGGCTTCCTGGCCGCGACCGAGAAAAACGCCGCCATGGATTTTGCCGCCGCGATAGAGGCTGGCGAATTTGTCGTCCAGGACACGCGCCAGCAACATCCACCGGAACGCCTTCACGAATTCGTCACGCTGTGTGGAAGCTTCGGCGACGGCTTCGCGTCCGATAACCGTTTGAACCATGTGCGGGAATTTTGCCGGGTTTGGAAACACGGCGCAATGGTTTCTTTGCCGGAAGCGTTCACCGGGGTGTGATTAAGAGTGGGAGAGGCGAACGGAAATTCAAGACTGCGCGCGGAGCGCCGCAATCCTTGCGGCGCGGCGGCTGGACGGTTCGCGCCGCAAGGATTGCGGCGCTCCGGTCCTCACCCACTTTCGATCACACCCCGTTCACCGACCCGCTGGAGGTGCATAAAACTTGTGCGTCAAAGGCGTGCCGGGTAAAATACACGCAGTCATTCCAATCCTGGTGCCGGTTGGTCCGGGAAATTTGTGGGTCATTTGTCATTTCATTCAATTCACCGCCACGCCGCCTCCCGGGGACTCAGCGGGAGGTAAGCTCATGCCGATCAGCGTCCAGAGATCATCGGTTGCGGCAGGCGGGTTGGTGTTGTTGGCGTTGTGGCTGACCGGCGGCGCGGCGACGAATTCACTGCTGGCGCAGGACGCGGTGCCGAAACCAGCGGCGCAATCCGGGGCGGCGGGCGGCACCAACTTCAACCTGATCCTCATCTCCCTGACCAACACGCGCGCCGATCACCTGGGCTGCTACGGTTATGAGCGCGACACGTCCCCCAACCTGGACAAACTCGCCCGGAGGAGCCTGGTGTTTCGGAACGTCTTTTCCCATGCGAGCTGGACGCTGCCGGCCGTGATTTCATTGTTCACTTCCACGTATCCGTTCACGCACGGGATGATGAACCGCGAGCAGGCGGCGCCGCTTCCGCCGGAGACGCCGACGTTCATCGACGTGCTCAAGACCAACGGCTACGTCACGGCAGCTTTCGTCGGCAGCCGCGACTACGCGGCCAGGTTCGGCCACACCTCGCGCTTCGGCTCGGTCCATGACCCGGTGAGAAATCCGGATCAAGAGGACTGGAAAGCCTACGGCGTGATGCAAAACACCCTGCCGCCGGCTCGCGAGTGGCTGCGGCAGAATCGTGACAGAAAGTTCGTGCTGCTGGTGCAGGGCTACGACACTCATTGCCCGTTCGCCGTGCCGAAGGAGAATCCGCGCTTCGATCCGGGTTACAAGGGTGCCATCGATTTCACCAAGTGCTACTGGACCTTTGAGAAGACTCGCCCGCTGACCGTGCGCTCCAAGTCGGGCCGCTACGAGGACGTGTATCTGATCAAGACCAAGCCGACCGAAGGCGACAATTACGACGTGCAATTTTATCCCGATGACGTGCGGCACATGATTGCACTGTACGACGGCGAGATCGCCAACGCCGACGCGTTGATTGGCGGGTTGCTCGACGACGTCGCCGCGCTGGGCCTGGAGCAGCGGACGATCATCGTGTTCTACGCGGACCACGGCGACATGTTCGGCAAGCACGGACGGTTCATGCGCGGCGGGCCGCTGCGCGGGACGTTCTATGACGATGTGCTGCGCATCCCGCTCATCATTCATCATCCGGCGTTGAAGCCGCGCGCGGTCGAAGGTCTCGCGCAATTCATTGACCTCGGTCCGACCTTGCTAGATTGGCTCGGGTGCCAGGCCCCGCCCACGTTCCGCGGCAAGTCGCTTCGTCCGCTGCTCACGGACCAGGCCGTGGTGAATGAATATGTGTTTGCCGGCGCGGCCTACACACCCGCTGAACGAAATCCCTTCTTCCAATACGATTCGGTCATCTACTCGGTGCGCAACCACCGCTGGAAGCTCATCTTCGAGCGGCTTCACTATTCGGTCGGGCCGCAGGATGCGTTTGAGATGTACGATTTGAAGAGTGATCCGCAGGAACTGCTCAATGTGGCGGACAAGAATCCTGAAACCGTGACGCAGTTGAAGAAGGTGTTGTCGAATTGGCTTACCGACATCAAGGCGGACAAGTTCAAACCTCAGTGGTGAAAGTTGAATTATGAAAAGCGTTCAGACGTGGTTACGGCTGGTGTTCACCATCGCGATGGGCTGTAGCGCTCTGACTCCGCGCGAGACGCTTGCCGCGGAGGCCAAGCAGGATGCCAAGGCACCGCGCCTCTATTGGTTCATCCCCGACGGCATGAGGGCCGACCCGGAGGTCTTCAACATCTACCAGTGGGCCGCTGAAGGTCGGCTGCCGAACATCAAACGGATGATGGAACGCGGTTCCTACGGCTTCGCAAAACCCGTTTTCCCCAGCCACACGCCCGCCAATTTCGCATCACTCTTCACCGGCTCCTACCCGGAGGTCCACGGCATCAACGACGGCCCCATGCACACCGAGGGCAATCCGCTCG
This sequence comes from Verrucomicrobiota bacterium, assembly GCA_031378375.1. Classification (GTDB taxonomy): domain Bacteria; phylum Verrucomicrobiota; class Verrucomicrobiia; order Limisphaerales; family JANNEF01; genus JANNEF01. The sequence goes on from JANNEF010000073.1 coordinate 11,676, forward strand.
GGCAGGTTTCCGTGACTGGATTCAGTTCCGCCGCCAGGAAGGTCGAGCCGATCTGGGTCACGCTCGAACGGATGCTCGGCTGCGAGTCCGTGCTGCTTTCGGTGCCTGGATCGACGCCGCCGGAGTTGAAGCAGGGCATCACGATTCGGGGCCGCTGGGGCCGCTGGGGTGCGGACTTTCCGGCCATCAATTTTCAGGACAGCGCCTCGACGGTCTTTCAGAACGTGGATCCCAACGCAGCCCGGCTTTTCTACCAAGGCCCGCGCCTGACACAGCCGGCGAGCAAAGAACCGGCGAAAGGCTGGGTTGCGAGTCTGCCTTCCTATTCACCACCGCTTGAAACGACGCTGACCGCGTGGGGCGCGACGACGTTCGTCCACCTCTCCGACAGCACGGACAACGGCCACGCCGATTACGACACCGTGACGTTCTCAACGAACAAAACGGACGTGCTGTGTGCCTTGAAGAGCGGCGGCTGGAGCGACTGGGTTCCCATCACGCTCAAGTGGCAGCTCCCCGCGCAAAAACTGGAGCGTGATGTGCCAACCTCGGTGAAGATCAAGGTCATCAAGCTGGAGACCAACGGCCAGTTCCGCGTCCGCTTCCTCTACAACCAACTCAACAAGCATCTCACCGAACCGGATTACGTCGCCGGGGAAATCCTCAAGGGCGCGGGGCCGATGGTGGACTTCGTGGACAACTTTCCTCCGCAACTCATCTACTTACCGGAGGACAAGGCGACCTTCCTGGAGGAAGCCGCTCTCTCGCTGGACTGGCATCGCGACGCCGCTTCCTTCCTGCTCAAACGCTACCAGCCTCAGTTGTTCATCCAAAACACTTACACGCCGAACCAGATGCTCACCAGTCGCTGGTGGATGGGCCACGTTGATCCGCGCAGTTCGCGTTACCATCAAGTCACGGAGACCGAGCGCGAGCAGTTATGGAAGGAAGTGCGCTGGATGTACGAGAAGCTCGACGAGATCGTCGGCTCGCTGTTGGCGCAGGCCACGGACAACACCGTGGTCGCGCTCAGTTCCGATCACGGCGCCGTGCCGCTCGACACTCATGTGCGGCTGAACAACCTGTTCGCGCGCGAAGGGTTGCTCAAGTTTCGCGTTGATGAAAAGACGCGCGAGCGGACCATCCAGTGGGCGGAGACCAAGGTGGTTTACCTCAACATGCACAACATTTACCTCAGCCCGACCGGGCTGGGCGGCGACTGGAAGCGCGCGTCGGGGGCGGAGTATGAGCAGTTGCGTCGCAAGGTCCGCTCGCTGCTCGAAAAACTCGTGGACAAGGACGGCGTTAAGCCGCTGGAAAAGATTGTCCCCTGGGAACAAGCAACGAGCCAACTCCGGCTGCTGCCCGAACGCACGGGCGATTTGATCATCGCCAATCGCGCCGGCTACGGCTGGAGCGAAGAGGTCACCGAAGATGGCGAGATTTTCACCGTGCCGCGCATCACCGGCTACAAGCAGGCCATCGTGTCCGATCGCGTGAAGGGTTTGTGGACGCCGTTCATGATCATGGGGCCGGGCGTGCGCAAGGGGCATTACCTGGGAGCCAAGCCGATTGAACTGGTGGACGAATATCCGACGCTGCTGCGCTGCCTGGGCGTCGAGCCTGCGAAATGGGTGCAAGGGCGCGTGGTGAAGGAAGCCCTGGAGAAACGATGAACAACAAAACATGTCATCCGACGGCTGGCTGCTGGCTCACGCTGCTGACCTTCGCCGCAGTGTGTCTGAGCGGCGCAACTCATGTCGTCGCCGCGGATGGCGACACGAAGCCGAGCCGTCCTTTTCTCTCGCTCAAGGATGGCCTGGCCTCCGAAAGCCGTTGGCTGAATCCGGGCAAGATCGATTTCCTGTATCGCGGACGCGACGCCGACCACACCTACAACGCCTTCGCCTGGACGCCGACGTTCAAGGGTGGCGGCGGTTTTATTTCCCCCAAAGCAGGCCAGTCAACGACCTATCTGGGCGGCTTCCTGCGTCCGCTCGCCGGCCTGCCGGAGAAGGGGGAATTGATTCTCGGCGCACAAAGTGTTGAAGCGAACAACCGCCGCGACTTCGAGGCGCAGGCTGAATACCGTCTGCCCGTGGGCCTCGGTGTGGGCGGCGGCTTTCTCGAAGCGAACAAGACCGGCAACGACATCGCGTTCGGCAAATTGACATGGCGGAACAAGCGGGCCGGCTGGAATTACATCCTCGAAGCGCAGGCGCAATCCGTCGCTCAAGCCGTGTCGCCCGGTGGCTACGCAGCGGTTTACAACCAGCAGGTCATGGGCGTCTTCGGCCACGACGGCGAGCAATGGCGGATCACCGGCGGTTACGTCGCGCCCACGAACCGGACGATTCTTCGTCCGGCGGCGGAAGTCCTTTACGTGGACAATTCAATCGGCAAGTTCGACGGCCCGCGTTCACTCTTCGTCAATGCGACACTGCGCTTGCAGGGTGGTTTTCTCGCGCACCCCGCGCGCCTCGGACGCGCCATGGGACCGCAGGGATTGGAGTTCGGCAACCCGCTCGGTTTTCTCGTCCCGACGTGGAACCGCCGGCTGGAGACGTGGGAAATGGGCGGGCTGCTCGACGTGCGCTACGAACGCATCTGGCTGCCCAACCGCACGACGCAGGACCGGCTGGATGGCGCGTTTTTTCCGTTTCAATTATTCGGAACGCGCAGTCCGTTCGACTACCTCTTTGCCGGTGGCTCCTACACCAGGACACCCACGATGGAGAACCCCGGCGTCATCGGGGGTGTGATCGGCAAGTTCGGTTTCCTGAATGTGAACGCCGCGGTGGAGCACCGGTTTCGTCCGTCGGAGACGATCGTGGTGGTGGGGTTGATTGACTCGTTTTAGGCCGCGCCGCTCCGGAGAGGAAACTAACGACTGTGTCGCCGAACCATCATCTCGTCTTCGCGCTGCTGACCGTGATTGCGGCCAGCCTGACCGCGTGTGCGCCAATGCGGGAACGCCAGCGCGCTACCCCAACAACGACCGCCGCAGTAGCACCCACACTCCTCCCCAAATCGAAACTCCTCGCGCCATTCCAACTTTCTGAAACCCAGGAGCGCCGGTTCTCCACCGAGTTCACTCTCACCAACAGCGGTCGCGTGCTGAAGCTTGAAGCAATGCCAAACCTCGGCCGCCACGGCGCGCAGACGATGCTGGACGACGGCATCATGGGCGTGCAGGCACTCTACGCCAACGCGCTCTCGCCCTATCCGGGTGACATCTCCAAGGAGGTCGTGTCCGACATGCGGTTCCGTCCGCAACTTGTCCACACGAACTGGAATGGCCAACCGCGCGACTACGTCCTCCTGTTCGCCAACGACCGCCTCGGCTACGGCGCGACGACAGCTGACGCCGCGCGTTACCGCTCGCTGCTGGGCTGGTTCTACTGCGAACGCACGGACATCTTCTACAAAGTGCGCTGCTACTTCCCGATGGCGGCGCGGAAGGAAGAGTTGGAAAACTTTTTTCTGTCGCTGACTTGTCCCTGAGACGGGATGGGAACGGTTTTCCGGGCTTCGACCTCAATTCAACCTCAGCCGGAAAAATCTCAGCGATCCTTGCAGTGACACCGGATACGCGCTGGTCGCGCCCTCAACATCCGTCCACGGCCCGGCCAGATCGGCGGCTTGCTCCAATATCCCGATCTCCCAATACAACTCCACCGCCGCGCCGGACAACTGGCGGATTTGAATCGTGGCCAACGGCTCGTGATCGTAAAGCCGGGCCACGCCGGGCCGGGTGACTCCGTTGACCTTCGTGAAATCGCCGCCGATGAGCACGCGCCCGTCCGCCTCCACGGCGATGGCGTACACGCCCGTCAGATCGATCAACTCGCAATAGACGTCAATGGAAGTCGCGCCATCCGTGACGCCGGAGCCGGGATCGAAAGTCACGTCCACCTGGCCATTGGTCGCCAGGCGCGCGATGCGATTGAGCAAGTGCCCGTTGACGCCCGTGAAGTCGCCGCCGATGAGCACTCGCCCGTCCCGTTGCAACGCCACGGCACGGACGACATTGCCGGCACCCGAACCGGGATTGAAGCCCGCGTCCAACGTGCCGTTGGTGTTGAGCCGGGCGATGCGCGAACGCGGCGTCCCGCCCACCATGCCGAAATGACCACCGAGCAACACCCGGCCATCCTCCTGCGCGGTGAGTGCGAGCACCGCGTTGTTAGGCCCAAAAGGATTCGTGAACGCCGGATCCAAGGAACCTTGGGCGGTCAGCCGTGCAAGGCCATAAAACGCTCCGTTCGCCAAACGCATAAAACCGCCGAGCAGCAGTTGGCCGTCACCTTGGAGGATCATCGCCATCACCGAACTCCCGCCGATCCACGGAGGAACGAAGGTCGGGTCCACCGCGCCGCCAGTCTCGAAACGCGCGACGCCGGGATGCGGTATTCCGCCAACGAAGGAAAACTCGCCGCCTATCAGAACCTGACCGTCTGCCGTCGCCGCAACGGCCAGCACTGCCCCATCCGCTCCCAGTCCCGGATCAAAGGCGAGGTCCAGACTGCCGTCGCTGTTCAACCGCGCGATGCGATTGCGCGGCACGCCGAGGATATTGGTGAAAGTGCCACCCACGATCAGCTTGCCGTCGGGCAGCACGGCCAGCGCGTTGACGCTGCCGTCGGCACCGGGGCCTGCGGCAAACGTGGCGTCGAGCGCGCCATTTCGCGCCAGACGGGCGAGGCGTCCGCGCGGCGCTCCGTTGAATTCGGTGAACTTGCCTCCGATCACAATCCGCCCGTCGGGTTGCAGCACGATGGCGTTGACGCGGTCGTTCGGCCCCGCGCCCGAGTAGAAGTCAATGTCGGGCGTGCCGGCGTTTCGCTGCGGCAGCGCGACGGACAACACCGCGTCGCCGCTGGTGACGGTGCCGTGCGGGTTGGTGATGCGGACTCGGTACACGCCGCCGTTGGTGGAGCGCACGTTGCGCAGCGGCAACACCCAGGCGTCGGCTCCGGGGATGTTTTCGCCGTTGAACTGCCATTGATAGGTCGGCGCGGGCACGCCGGTGGCCAGGACGGTGAGCAACACGTCTTCGCCTGCGGCGACGACTTGATTGGTCGGCGGCACCACGATGGCCGGAGCCAGCGAGACCGGTCCGCCGCCGCGCACGCGGGCGATGCCGGGTCGCGGCACGCCGTTGACTGTGAAGAATGATCCGCCAATCAGCGCGCTGCCGTCGGCGTCCACGACGATGGCTTCCACGGTTCCGTCCGTGCCCGTGCCCGGGTCAAACCCAAAGTCCAGCGTGCCGTCGGAGTTGAGCCGGGCGATGTGACCGCGCGCGATCCCGTTCACCCCGGTGAAACCGCCGCCGATTAAGATTCGCCCGTCGCCCGTCAGCGCCACGGCGAAGATCTGTGCGTCCGGACCCGGACCCGGGTTGAAGGAAAGGTCGAGCGTGCCGTTGGGATGGAGTCTGGCGACGCGGTTGCGCGACACGCCGTTGAACCGGCTGAACTGTCCGGCGATGACGATTCGGCCGTCGTTCTGCCGCACGATTGCGTTCACGCACCCGTTGGCGCCGGAGCCGGGATTGAACGAAGGATCGATGCTGCCATCGGGATTGAGGCGTGCGATGCCTCCGCGCGCGACGCCGTTGATCGTGGTGAAACTACCGCCGACGAGAATCCGTGCGTCCGGTTGCACCATGACGGCGTAGGCGCTTCCGGCAGTGTCCGGTTGCACAACGAAATTCGTGTCCGGCAGCCCATTGGATTCGAGGCGTCGAATCACCGGCGAACTTCCGATGAACACGCTTCCACCCACCAGCAGCTTTCCGTCGGTCTGCACCGCAACCGCCTCCACGTATTCTGTCAGCGCGATACTGTTCGTGAACGCCGGGTCCACCAACCCGCTGGCCAGCAGACGCGCCAGGCTGGGTTGCGGGTAGCCGCCCACGAGTATCCGACCGTCGCCTTGTGCGACCACCGATTGCACGAACCCTTGCTGGACGAGTGTCGAAACAAAACTCCCGTCGAGGGAACCATCGGCGGCGAGTCGCGCGACGCCCAGGCGCGAAACTCCGTCCACGGTTGTAAAGCCGCCACCGATGAGGATTTTCCCGTCGCCCTGCACGGCGATGCTGTTGACGACGCGGTTCGGCCCGGTTCCGGCATGGAAATCAATGACCGGGGAACCGGGCTGGGTGGGCGCCGGAAGAACGGTCAGCACCGCCACCGTTCCCGTCACGCTGCCGAGTGAGTTGCTGGCCACGATGGCGTAGATGCCGGCGTTCGTGAGGCGCACGTTGCGCAGCTTGAATATGTCTTCGGCGGTGCCGCTGAGGTTCACCCCGTTGAATTGCCACTGGTATCCTGGTTCCGGGAAACCACGCACGCTGGCCGTCAGCGTCAGGTTCACTCCCTCCGCCACGGTTTGGTTGGTGGGTGAGGTGTCGATGATCGGCGCGAACGGCGGCGGGTCGCCTCCGATGACGCGCGCGACACGGGAGCGCGACACGCCGCCGACCTGGGTGAACGCGCCGCCGATGAGGATATGACCGTCGCCTTGCAACGTCACCGCTTCGATCCAATTGTCGGTGCCCGGAGCAAATTCAAACACGCCGTCCAGCCGGCCCTCCGGATACAGCCGCGCAAGCCGGCCCCTCGGACGACCGTTGATGGAGGTAAAGCCGCCGCCCACGACGACCTTGCCGTCGCCCTGCACGGCAATGGCGTTCACGCCGTTGTCGGGACCGGGGCCGGGATCGAATCCGTTATCCAGGCTGCCGTTGCTCTGCAGCCGCGCAATGCGGTTGCGGGGCGTGTCAGCCACCGAAGTGAAGAAGCCGCCAATCAAGATGCGTCCATCGTTCTGCACCGTGATCGCGTTCACGAAATCGTTCGCCCCGGAAAGCCCAAAGGTCGCGTCCACCGTACCGTTGGTTTCCATCCGCGCGAACCGACCCCGAAGCACACCGTTGACGCTGGTGAAACCGCCTCCGATCAACACGCGCCCGTCGGCCTGCAAAGCCAACGCCCGCACCACGCCGTTGGGTTCGGTCACGGAGGCGGAGTTCGTGTCCAGACTCCCATTGACGTTCAGCCGGGCGATGGAGCGGCGCGGCGCGCCGCCCACGTTGTAGAAATCGCCGCCGATCCAAACCCGGCCATCGGCTTGTGCCGCGACGGCCCAGACCGCCTGATCCGGCCCGACGCCAGGATCAAATCCCACAGCCAGACTGCCATCCGGGTTGAGCCGGGCGACCCGCTGCCGGGCGACGCCGTTCACGCTGGTAAAGTCGCCGGCGATCATGATCTGTCCGTCGTCCTGCAACGCCACGGCCAGCACCCCGCTGTTCGGTCCTGAACCCGAAGGAAAGCTCGCATCAAGGCTGCCGTCGCTGTTCAACCGCGCGAGACCCGGACGCGGCAGGCCACCGACGTTATTAAACCAGCCACCGATGATCACCTTGCCATCAGTCTGTTTTGTCATCGAACGAACAATCCCGTCCGCGCCCATTCCCGGATCAAAGGCGGGGTCCGGCGATCCGGGCAGCGGGGGAACGCCCACGAAGAGCATGGCCGCAGCACTGGTGACAGCGCCAAAGGCATTGTTGACGACCGCGGCGTATGCGCCCGCGTCCGCAAAGGAGACGTTGGCCAGCAGGAGCGAAGTGTTCGTGGCGGCGGCGACATTCGTGCCCTCGAACTGCCATTGGTAACTCAGCGGTCGGGAGCCGTCAGCCACCACTTGAAACTGGGCCAAGGCGCCGGCCTGGACTGCCGCGTTGGCGGGCGGAGTGAGAATCAACGGCAAACTTTCCACCACGCTCAACACAGCTTCGGCGCTGAGGACGGAGCCGGCAGCGTTGCTCACGAGCACGGAATAATTTCCTGCGTCGCCGAGTTGCACACTGGCGAACGACAGCGCGGCGTTGGTGGCGTCGGCAATGATCGCACCGTTCTTCCGCCATTGAAAACCCACGGGCTGAGGGCCGTGCGCGCGAACGGTTAATGAAATAGTATCGCCGGAGAAGCTGACCCGACCGGTGGGCTGCAAGGAAATCTCCGGCAGACCATCCCCCACCACGACGAGACTGTGAAAGTGGCCGGCCCCAATGGCCACGGTGTTGGTCAGGTCGGGAGGCACATTGGTTTGGCCAAGAGTATTCGCGCCCCAAGCGACGACTGTCCCATTCTGCCGCAGGGCGAGGCTGTGACTGCTGCCGGCGGCGATGGCAACGGTAGCCGTCAGACCTGCTGGCACATTCGTCTGGCCGGAACTGTTGCCGCCCCAAGCCACGACGCTGCCATCGCCGATGAGAGCCATGGAATGAACGCTTCCTCCGGCGATTGCCATGACGTTGGCCAACCCGGCCGGCACATTGGTCTGACCGCTCGAATTATTGCCCCACGCAACGACGGTGCCACCGGCTTTCAACGCCAGACAATGATTCAAGCCCGCCGCGATGGCCACGACGCCGGTGAGACCCGGCGGCACGTTGGTCTGGCTGTAAGGGTTATGTCCCCAGGAGAGGACGGTGCCATCGCGCTTGAGCGCGAGGTTGTGGCCGTTGCCCGCCGCAATGGCCACGACGTTGGACAAACCCGGCGGCACATTCGTCTGCCCGGTATTATTCAGCCCCCAGGCGACCAGGGTGCCATCCGCCTTCAACACAACGTTGTGGCTGTGCCCCGCCGTGATGGCCACGACGTTGGTGAGTCCGGGCGGAATATTCGTCTGGCCGAAACCGCCACTTCCCCACGCCACCAGCGTGCCGTCAGCCTTCAGCGCGAGGCTGTGCGCGGATCCGCCAGCAATGGTGAACGCATTAGTCAATCCAGCCGGGACGTTCGTCTGCCCGGAAGTGTTCGCTCCCCACGCGACGACGCTGCTGCCGGCGCGAACCGTGCCGCCCCACCAACCGGCAGCCGCCAGCAACAGAAACGAGAACCGAATAAGCGAAACAGGCTTTGTTTTCATGATGCCTTGGAGAGACCGAGCATCGGTTTCAGTGAACTTATACACTAATTCTAATTCGCTTTCAAGATGAGACGAAACATGGCAGAGTCTCGGCATGGCAAGACCACGTCGGATGGATCCACTCCTCGTGAAGCGAGCGCAACTCACTGCCGCCACCTCAACCTCGGTCGAGTCCCTGCGCC
>JANNEF010000101.1:0-10347 GCA_031378375.1 Verrucomicrobiota bacterium
CGCTAAACTCACTGGATCATCCGCCTTACGGTTGAAACGGGGAGATTCTGAAATGCGGCCATTCTGCCGTTAGAAATTCGGGGTTCATTTTTTACCACTTCCTCAAGTGCTTCGAGGATTGGTGCAGAATCGGAATACCGAATCGCTCGTCACTTACCAGACATCCGGCGATGCGGTATTCCGTTGTGTTCATCCCGCCCACGCCCGCGCCTCCGGTTGCTCCGCGCAACCTCGCGCCAGCGGTCGAAACATCTTTTCGCCCGCTGTCACTCCGTTGCTGATGCTCCGCTGCCCGGCGGCGCGGGCGCGGGCGGGTGCGTTTCGTGAGGAGCGGGCTGCTCTCCCGGTGCGGTGAAGAAAGCAGTCCCGCTCCTTCGGAACGAAACGCAAAACATGAACACAACGGAAAACCTCATCTCCACTGGATGCACCGCAACCGCTACGCAGCCCATCAATCAAGTCATCAAGCCGGTAAAATTCCCGGCTCAACCGCAGGAATGGAAAATCATTTCATTGCGGGAATGTCCCACACCCGAAAACATGCAGCACTGTGAAACACCGGATCAGGCAGCCGCCTATTGGAAGACGCATATTGCAACTCATCCCTACTTCAATTCTGAATCTGAATGTCTGGTGGTTTTCATCCTCAACACACGTCGGCGCGTCAAAGGTCACTATCTGGTGTCAATTGGCACTATGGATACGATTCTCTGCCATCCCCGCGAAGTATTTCGTTTAGCCATCATGGCGAGTGCCGCTGCAATCATCATTGCGCACAATTTATGTGCCGCAACACATAAATTGTGTTATGTGCAGTGCCGGTTTATGTGCAGCCGGCCGTCGGATGCACTGGAGCCAACGCGGGTTCTTTGTCGAAAGGAGCGTTGTGCAACCGAATGATCTTCTCGATGACAGTGGGTCAATGGCATCCGTCCGCCTATTGAAGATCGAGGCCGATGGCGATACGTGGAAGAAGCTGATCAAACCCAAAATCCGCCTCACCGGCCGTTGGCTTGAGCGAGCCGGGTTCAAGCCTGGTAATCACGTTCAGGTTACCTGCGTGTCTCCTGGAGTTATTGAACTGCGTTCCCCGAACGCAATGGACGCAAGCACAGCGGAGCAACGCCCATCAGAGGACGCAAAAATCCCTTCCTGGTGGATTTGATTGCGACACCGCTTCACATAACCGCAGTGCTTTTTGAGAGCACTGCGGTTTCTTCGTCACGATCAAAGCCCCGACAGCCACGAAAGGATGTCGGGGCTTTTCTGCCATGAGCGCCCGCCCTTTCCCTGCTTTGGGATCAGTTTCTCCGCCGATTGGAGCGTTTTGCGTTTCATCTCCAGATCAATCTCGACGTAGCCGTTGGTCGTCTCAATGGAGGCGTGACCCAGCCAGGATCGGATCATGTTGAGATCGACATTCGACTGGAGCAGGTGCATCGCGGTGGTGTGACGCCAGGTGTGGGGAGTCACTCTCCGGGTCAAGAGCGACGGGCAGAGGTTGGCGGCTTCGGCAACTCGATGAGCAATGATGTAGCGCAGACCAAAACGGGAGAGCCGATTCCCCTCGGTGTTGACGAAAAGAGGAACGGTTTCATCAAGACGCACTGATCGGGCCGTCAGATAGGCTTTGATGGCTTGGATCGTTTCCGTCCACAGCGGACAGGTTCGCTCCTTGCGGCCCTTGCCGAGGATGCGCACATGGTAAGGGCGGCTGAAGCGGACGTGATTCACATCCACGTTCACCAGCTCTTGGGCGCGCATTCCGGTGTTGTAGAGCAGCCGAAGCAAGCCGTCATCGCGTTGGCCGAGCGGTGTGCGGCAGTTGATCTGAGCGAAGATTTTTTGGACTTCCTGCCGCTCCAGGTATTCCGGCACGCGTTGCGCGTGGCGCTTGAAGCGCACCGCGAGGATCGATTCAGCATGGGCCAGGTGACGCGGGTCGGTCTCGGCTACGTACTGAAAGAAGGAGTGGATGGCGGCCAGGCGGCTGTTTCTCGTGGGCACCGCATTGTGGCGTTCCCGTTCCAGATAGTCCAAGAAGCGGCGGACGGTATCGGCCTTCAGGTCGGCCAAGGCAAGGCCGACGCAGGTTTTGCGATTGCGCCGGGCGGCAAATTGTAAAAAGAGCTTCCACGTATCGCGATAGGCCAGCACGGTGTGATCACTGAGACCCCGTTGCGACACCAGGTATTGCTCGAAGAAGTTCCGGATCAGAGTTCCGAGATCAGGCGTGGTCATGACGTTTGGCGCGGACGGCCGAAGGCACGGCGAAGTGGGCGTGAAAACGCTGGCCGGCGCATTCCAGCAATTGCGCCGTGGCCTGGAGGTAGATTTCCGTGCCGGTGATGGTGCTGTGCCCCAGATAAGTCGAGAGCAGTGGAAGTTTGGCCTCGAGATTGGCCCCTTGCCGATACCACGCCAGCAGACGGTGGACGGCAAAGGTGTGGCGCAAGTCATGGATGCGGGGACCGCGTTGCCCCTTGGGACCGCGCAGGCCGAGGCCGCGCAGCAACTCCAGAAAGAGTGTCACGAAGCCCGGATGTCCATGCCGGTTGCCGATGATGTTCAGGAAAACGGGTGCCGTTGGAGCGGTCGAAAACCCGGCGTCACGACGCTGGCGCAAATACTTTGTCAGCTGCCGTGTGGTGGAGGGCGAGATCGGCGCGTATCTGGATTTGCTGAACTTGCCCTCGCGCACCTCGATGACCCGGCGCTTCAGATCAATATCTCGCGGCGTCAGACTCAAGGCCTCCCCGATGCGAAGGCCGGTGGTGTAAAGCAGTCCGATCAAGTTGGCGACCACGACCGGCCGCAAACTTCCTGCCGGGCCAAGTTGCCGTGCCGCCGCCATGATCCGGCAGACGTCCTGCCGCGAGTATATGTGGGGAGCTGGTCGAGTCCGTCGGGGCGAAAAGCTTTGATGGATGATGCAGGTGCGTGGATCAAAATAGCTCAGGTAGCGGCAGAACCGGCGCAGAACACAGAGCCGGTTGATCCGGGTGTTGGGACTCAGGTGGGCCATGCTTTCATTCCAACGCTCCACCACCTGGCGGCTGATCGGTTGCCCCGGCTTGAGTTCGCCCGTCAGGAAGCGATCCAAGGAAAGCAGGATTTTCTGACTGCTGATTCCGCTCCGCCTTCGGGCGTAGCGGGTTTCCAAAAAGCCCTGAAGCCGGGGTGCCAGCGGACTGCGAAAAAGACACGTCGCCATAGACTCAATCCTTGGCCGGCCACGGCAGAGCCACCTGCCGAAGCGAGGTGAGGTCCGCCTTGGCGTAAATGAACGTCGTATCGAGGTAGCGATGGCCCAGCACATCGGCGATGGATTTGATGGGTGAGTCATGGGCCAAGGCACGAATCGCCCAGGAATGGCGGAGGGTTCGAGAGCCGCTGCCGGCGGTCTTGACTCCCGCGCGTTCGAGGTGGCGGCGAACGATCATGGAGATGGCGACGCTGTCGAGCGGACGGAATGGAGCTTTGGCGCTCAGAAAGAGTTTCCGACTCGGGATCTGACCGGGGCGATGCTGAAGGTATTGAATCAGTGCTTCCCCCACCGCTTGCATGAGCGGCAACACCACTTCCTTGCCGCCCTTCTGCGCGCGAATGCGGATGCGTGAGTGATGCCAGTCCAAATCATCCAAAAGCAATTGGGCCGCCGAAACACCTCGGATGCCATAGGCCATCATCAAGATGATGATCGCGTAGTCCCTGGCCCCAACAGGCGTGTCCCTCGGGATCGCCTTGAGCATTTTTCCCAGCACCGAGTCATCCAGACCCTTGGGCAGGGAAGAATGCCGATAGCGGCGGATCGGAGGAACCAAACCAGAAAAGTCGGCGCGAGTGTGCCGCCGGGCAGCGCAGTAGCGAAAGAACCGGCGCAGGGTTCCAGTCAGGCCGTCTGGATCCGTGCTTTTTCGGAGCAGATCCTTTAAGAAGTCCTCGACCGTGGCGGCTTTGAGAGCCTGGAACCGCTTCCGTTGCCCGCTTCGGCCCATCACCTCAAGCAAGGAGCCGACGTGAACGCGGCACCTTTTGATCGTAACCTCGGAGAACTGGCACTCGACTCGGAGATAACGAGCATAGGGATCCAGGAGCCAGTCGAAAGGTGTGACCAGCCGTTTTGGCTTTGGCGCTGCCAGGGCTTTGATCTGGATCAGGTAATCGAAGAGAAGTTTGAGCGCACGCCGCACCGTTCGTCTGGGGGAATAGCCACGAACTGAATCAGGCAGATGAGCGTAGTAAGCCTCCAGGAAAGCTTCGAGGTGAGCCGCGCACAACTGATCACAGCGCGCGACGCGCTGCTCCAAAAGAAAGCCATTGAACTGACAACACTTGGCGAGGAGTTCACGGCCCGTGTGACGAGCGTAGCCTTTGGCCTGGAGGTAAGCGGCGAAGCCGTCGAAATGAGGTCCGAGCAGGCTGCGGCGGAAATCGACCAGGGTTCGTTTTTCTTTGAACCAATATTCGAGCATAAATGGATCAACGTCTTGTTGTTGAAACCCGGAGCCAGGGTAAACGATTCGTTTTTTTTGAGGTGCAGTACCGAAAACTGCGGCGACCACGTTGCCCATTGTGCATGCCCGTGCCCGATCCCGCTTCTTGAAAAAACCGCCGCGCCCCAAAAGGCGCAGCGGTTATGTGGAGTGATATCGGACCTGTACCCACATCAGAACGAGCTTTTGGGCTGCTCTGATGAGGCTTGCTTCGTCTCCTGCACGACCGAGGCATCGGAGGAGCGCAACTCAATGACACCTGGAGCAACGCACAGGACGTGAACGTGACTGCCCGGACTGAATCCCGCGCGCTCAAGCCAGCGTCCCATGAGGCGGATTTTCGGTTTGATCAGACCCTTCCAGGTGTCACCGTCGGCTTCGAGCTTCAACACACGGTCGGCTGGGGACTGCTCTATCAGCGGGCGAACGTCGTTGATGTTCACAACCACTCCTCCCGCTGTGGAACCCGCGTCGAAGCCAGTCCCACCAAGCGGTGACCGCACATAAACGGGCGCTCCACATAACACAATCATCCGAGCGGAGAATCAACACTGTCGGAAGCAGACATCAAAATTACCCGCGACCTCATTCGAGCCGGTCAGCTTCTCAAAATCGAAGTCCTCGATCACATCGTCATTGGCAATCCCAACCACTCATCGCTCCGCTCCTTGGGTTATTTTTACTCCGCCTAACGGCGGCTTTCCGCCTTATGCTTGACCGCGCGAAGCTTTGAAAGCTCGCGATCAAAAGACTTCACCGCTCGTCGAATGCAATCCTCGGCCTGTTCAAGAAGGACTTGGCTTACTTGCGAATGGTCGCACTTGTGAATCTTTTGCCAGTCAAGAATTCGCGAACGCCGTTCACGATACAATTTCGACATTGTTGCCTTCTCACGAAGAAAGGCGTCCCAATCCTTATTCAGTTCGAAAACCTTCTGGAAACACCACGCCGCGCTGCCGTGTATGGACACTTCGCGAACCGCTTCCTCACCCAACCCGATGAACAGCTTGGCGGCGTCCGCGAAACCATCAGCAACTATCTGCAATACTTCCTGACGCCCGAAGTTGCCGAGGTGTTTTGCACCGGCGAAAGCACGTTCGACTTTGCCGCAATTGACCAGGGCAAAATCATCCTCACGACCATGCCCCAGAAATTTCAGACTGAGCGACGCTATGTGAACACATTGCTCAAACTGCTTTACTACAATCACGCGCTACGTCGCTTCGATAAAACCAAAGCCGACCGCGCAAAAGACAACCTCCTCATTCTCTGGGCCGACGAAGCGCAGCGATTCATGACGGCCAGTGAAGACGGCACGAGCGATTACAACTGCGTGGACGTGATCCGCGAAGCAGGCGCAACGGTTGTCGCCGCCGCTCAAGGCACAACTTCGCTTGTCCCGGCCCTCGGCAATGACAAAGCAAAGGTGCTGACCTTGAATCTTCGCAACCGGCTCATCCTCCGCGCTGCCGATGAAGCCGATGCCGTCCAAGCCGCCGATTTCATCGGCAAAAAGCGCGCCGTGAAACGCTCATGGGGATTCAGCGCAGGCAGGCGTAACGTGAACTATTCAGAAACTGAGGAACACAAAATCAAGCCGCACAAACTTCGCAATCTCCGCGACCACGAGTGTGTGCTTGTCCATTGCGAACGTGGGTTTCGGCGGGTAACGCTTCCACCGCTTGAGTCAGACGGGAACGTCTCCAAATGGTTTTCACGGTGGAGACGGTTGCTTTAGACCGAAATAATTGCCGTGACCAACGCGCGGCTTGCTGCGTTCCACGGGCTGTCCGTCGCCCCGTCCCCCTCTCGACGACGCCCGTTCCACTTCGCAAATCGCGCGCTCGTCACGAGCGGAATTCTACAAACGCAACGCATAAGCGTGGTGCTTCAGTCGGGAGCTTGTCGTCGTCGCTCCGGCTGCGGGGCTTCACTCATTTTGTTCCGCTCGCTTCGCCTTCCGCTTCACGCCGCCAAACTCCCGACCGAAGCTTTGCGGCAAAATCTGATTCAGCCAACGAGACAGTGCCACGCAAGAGCGATGGCATTTCTTCGACGGCATGGGCAAAAAGGGGCAGGTAAAATCACGCGCGCCTGCTTGCTGTCGGCAAAACCCCTTGTTTTTAAGACATCTGATAGCGTTGGATTTTAACGGCACTATTCCTGCGGATCACCAAGTGTGCGTTGGTTGTTGTGCGTTATTCTAGTTGTGCAAGCTGCGGTTGTTCGCGGCGAGATGATGACTTCGCCCACGGAATTCCCCTTTGAATACCGCGAAGAACTGCTTTGGGTTCAGGTTCAGGTCGCGGAAAGTCGAGAGCCGCTGCGGTTCTTGCTCGATAGCGGAGCAGAGGTGAGCGTCGTAAATCTCGACACGGCCAGGCGGCTGGGATTGTCGCTCGGCGAAAGGGTCAACGTGAGCAGCGTCCAGACGACGATGACGGGTTACTGGCCGCAAAAACTTTCCGCAAACGCGAGCGGCGTGACATTGCCTTCCGATTTTCTGGCGTTGGATCTGTCGAAACTCAGCCGCGCTTGCGAGCAGTCGGTCGATGGATTGATCGGCGCGGATTTTTTCAAAGGCAAAATCGTCCAGATTGATTTCGGGGCGCAGAAAATCCGGCTGCTGAATGCCAGCGATGTCGCATCCAAAACCGAATCCTCCCCGTTGGAGATTCGGCGATGCGGATTGTGCGTGAAAGTGAGTGTCAATGACGGCAAGCCACAGCGGTTGCGCGTGGACACTGGATGCGCCACGGCCTTGCAGTGGGTGACGAGCAAGGTGCAACCGGAACGCTGCGCCACCAAAGTGGCCATCGGCCTCGCAGAACTGAACATCCCGCAGACGCAAACCACCGTGAGCCTGGCCGGACGAACATTCCGCGACGTTCCGACCGGGTTGCATCGCAAGGCCATCTTCCCCGGTGAATCAGGTCTGTTGGGCAACGGTCTGCTGGCACAGTTTGGCGTTGTGACCATTGACGCCAAATCGGGTCGCCTGATTCTAGGACGCCCTTCGGCGCAATAACCTCCGCGTCTCTCCCGTTCCGCCGTCAGTTGGTATCCCCTGGCGACTTCCCCCTTCCATCTTCGACTCACAATTCCGTGAGGGATTTCCCCGGCTGCGGCGTAGTGAGGAGTGTGAACAATGCGGCCGAAAGCCGCGTAACATCGAAACACGAACGATATGAAAAATACATTCCTCCTCGCGGCTGCCACGGCAGCGCTATTCACCGCAGTCAATACCGCCTCAGCCGATGAACCTCTCCTGTCGCCTCGCGCGAAAGCGAATCTGGTGCGGACTGTCCCCGGTGTGACGGAAGACAAGCTCGACCGTTCTCTCCAACCGGGATCGCCCAAAGCCCGGGAAATGGCTTACTCGCTTCGCGTAGTTCCCAGCACCGGACCGAGCGTTGACCTCGCGCACGGCCCGCGTCCGTCGCTCTCGCCCAAAGACCCGCGCTACGAGCAAGTCGCGCGCGAACTCCGGCAGCAGCAGTTCCAGGTCGCGCCGCTGAAATGAGCGTGCGGCCACATCGCGATCCGATACACTGAAGGGCGACGGCAAATCCCGCCGCCCGGAAAAGTTGAAGCCCATGAAAACGAACAAGCCAAACGACGACGCGCCGCTTGATGCGCTGTTGCAGGAGTGGAAGGTCAAGCCCTCGCTTCCGCCGCGATTCAACGAGCAGGTCTGGCGGCGCATCGAACGCGCTGAAACCGCGCCCGCGCGTTCCGTCTCGCTCGCGACGGTGTTCGCAAACTGGATTGCCACCATGCTGCCCCGTCCCGCGCTCGCCACGGCCTACGTGGCGGTGCTGCTCGCTATCGGGGCCGGTGTGGGCTGGAGCCAGGCGCGACAGGAAACCGCACGGGTTTCCAGTGCCCTGAGCGCGCGTTACGCACAGGCGGTTGACCCCTACCAAGCCAACCCGTAGCCATGCGACGCGGAATTCTCATTCTCGTGCTGGGTGTGGTCGTCGCGGCCATCGCCTATTGCTGTTTCTATGTGATGGGCACGGCCACCCCGCGCGCCTTGATGCAGAGCGCGCAGCCGGAACTGGCGTGGCTCAAGCATGAGTTCAACCTGGGCGACGCCGAGTTTACGCGCATCTCGCAGTTGCACGCGGGCTACCTGCCGCAGTGCATGGAACGCTGCCGGCGCATTGATCAGTTGAACGACAAGCTCTCGAAGACACTCGCCACCGCCACACAGGTGACGCCGGAGGTTGAAACATTGTTGGGCGAACGCGCGCAGATGCGAGCTTCGTGCCAGGCGGACATGCTGAAGCATTTCTTTGAAGTCAGCCGCACCATGCCGCCGGAGCAGGGCCAGCGTTATCTCGCGTGGGTGCGGGAAAACACCTGCCTGCGCGAACAGGCGATGGACCACGGCCCGGACAACCACGCTGAAAAAGCAACGCGCCATCCCTAGCCGCCTGCATGAACACGCCCAACCCGGACGAGCAGGACGTGCAGGAAATGAACCGCCTTGCGGCCGGTCACGACGCGGCGTTGAATGAATTGATGGAGCGTCACGGGGAGAGGTTGTTTCACTATCTCGTCCGCAGCTTGCAGAACGAGGATGACGCAGCCGACCTTGCCCAGGAAACTTTCGTGAAGGTTTATCAGAGCAGGACGCGTTTCGATCCGAGTCAAAAGTTTGCCACCTGGCTCTACGCCATCGCGAGCAATTTGGTGCGCGACCGCTACCGCTGGCGCTCACGGCATCCGCAGGTTTCGCTCGACGCAGAGAGCGACGCGACCGGCGACAGTTTCCGCGACTCCTTGCCAGGAGGCGGCCCGTCGCCCAACGAATCTGTCCAAGTGGAAGAACGGGCCGAGGCGGTGCGCGTGGCCGTCGCCGCGCTGCCGGAGGAATTGCGCCAGCCGCTCCTTCTCGCCGAATACGAGGAACGCTCGCACGCGGAGATTGGCGCAATCCTTGGCTGCTCGGCGAAGGCCGTGGAGACGCGCATTTACCGTGCGCGGCAGCAACTGCGTGCCAGCCTTGGAAGGTTATTGGAATTCGCGTGAATCTGACCAGGACATGGATGAACGAAAGAGCACACGCAAGTCACGAAACAATTTCTCCGCTGAATTGCGGCGCAGCACAACGAAACCAAAGAAAGAAAATACGTATGAAGTTCACGAAACACATCCACACTGCTGTTCTGCTCACCGGCCTCGCCGCCGGAGTCTTGAGCGCCCGCGCCGCCGACAAACCCGCCGACAAGAAGGCCAAGCCGTACCCGCTCGCCAAGTGCGTGGTGTCGGACGAAAAATTCGAGGGCAGCGGGATGACACCTCACGAGTTCGTTTACCAGGGCCAGACCATCAAGCTCTGCTGCAAGTCCTGCCTCAAGGACTTCAACAAGGAACCAGCCAAGTATCTCAAGAAGGTTGCGGACGAAGCGAAGAAGACCCCGGAGAAGAAGTAAACCGATTCACTCCTGGGCGGCGCCAGCGGGGCGGTGGGCGCTGCCGCCGTCCGCCGGATCGCAGGTGCAATCCAGGCAGACGTGTTTGCTGCACACCTTGCAACTTTGCGTTAGCTCGGCGCGGAGCCGCTGGCGGGCGCGATGCAGGTCTGGGGTCAGGTTGTTTGAGCCAGACCGAGCGCGGATTCGGCGAGTTGTGCCGTCAAGATGTCCACGGCCTTGCGGCCGATCGAACGTCGGTGACGCACTCGTTCCCGCTCCACGTCTTCGGGGTTCGCCTGTGGCGAAGTTGCTTCAATGGCGGTTGGGGTGTGAGACAAAATTCTTCATTCATGCTGCCAGCCGCAGCGCATCGTTGCGGGCAGCCTGTTGATTGAGCCTGTATTTCCAAAAGTCCTCCAGGCGACGGC
>JANNEF010000109.1:0-10081 GCA_031378375.1 Verrucomicrobiota bacterium
ATCGCGGCCACGACGCTCCGCGCCGCCGTGCGGATGATCTCGCGCTCGTTGGCGTGGTCGGTCGTGAAGACGATCAGCGCGAACTTCGCGCCGGTGGGCAGTTCGATGTAGGCGGCGTCGTGCCGTGTCTGGCTGGTCCAGCCGGCCTTCGACCAGAGCCGCGCGCCGGGCGGCAATCCCGGCGCGGTGAAGTCCGGGGATTGATCCGGTTCGCCCGCGCCGATGGATTTCTTCGCCGGGTCGCGCTGCATCAGTTTCATCATCTCCGTGCAGCGTTTGGCGGAGACGGCCTGGCCAGTGGCGATTTCCGTGAGCAGCCGCGCGGTGGCGTCCGTGGTGAGCAGGTTGCGCTTGGCCGTGTG
Organism: Verrucomicrobiota bacterium; assembly: GCA_031378375.1. Lineage (GTDB taxonomy): Bacteria > Verrucomicrobiota > Verrucomicrobiia > Limisphaerales > JANNEF01 > JANNEF01. The sequence continues at coordinate 363 of JANNEF010000109.1, forward strand.
GCGTTTGATGGATTGGGTTTCGCGGCCGTAGGGGCCTTCGCACCAGGGCTTGCGGTTGGCGTTGATGTTGGTGTAGCCGAGCGAAGTGAAGTAGCGGTTGACGGCGTTGCGCCGCTCAAACCACGCGTCAATCTCCGCATCGGGCAACTCCGGGCCGCTGGTGGTGCCGGTGAGCAGGTCCACGATGTAGTGTGTGGCCTCGTTGTAGGAGTCCACGATCATGTCGTGCAAGGCGCGGCGCAGTTCATCGGTGTCCTGAAGTTTGCCGTCCTCCAGCCAGCGATGAGCGGCGACGAGGTAGAAAAGTTTCACGACACTCGCGGGATAAATCGGGTCGCCGCCGCGGTAGCTGGCGTGAACGGGTTTCCGCGGGTCGTGCAGGTCCACCAGCGTCACGGCGATCTGGTTCGTGGTCAGCTTTTGGTCGGCGAATTTTTTCAGCGTCATGGCGACCGCGGAGTTCACCAGTGTTTGCAGGCTGGCGGCGGTGTGGAGCGCGTTGGAGTTGGGCTGCGCGGGCAGGCGGATCATTCCGACGAGCAGCATCAAGGCGACGATTGACCGGGTGGTGTGAAATCCAAAATTCATAGCGGGCCTCATGGTATCGGATCACGCCACGCAGACAACCGGCAAGTGGGCCTTACGGTCTTCGCAGAAACCGCATCAGCGAGTCACCGTGCTTGAGCACCTTCGCCTCCTGCCACGAGGGTGGGATGGTGAGTGTGTCGCGCTTGGTGTGGCCGAGGACAAACAGTCCGTTCGCGGCGAGCAGTCGGGGCAGGTGGGCATCATCCAGCAATTGTTGGGACAGCGAAGTGGAGCGGCGGCCCACGTTCTTTTCGCCGAAGGGCGGGTCGGCCAGCACCAGGTCGAACTGCGCGCCGGCTTCAGCCAGTTGCGGGATGGCGGTGAACACGTCTTGCACGCGGAGGTGGAAGCGGTCCTGCGGCAGGCCGGCGGCCGCGAGATTGTTTTCGATGAAGCGCGCGTGGCGTTGCGCCCGCTCGACGCAGACGGCGTGCGCGGCGTCGCGGCTCAGACATTCCAAGCTCAACGCGCCGGTGCCGCCGAACAGTTCGAGCACGCGCGCGCCGGCGACGCGGGCGCCCAGGCTGTTGAAGATGGCCTGGCGCACCAAATCCGGTGTGGGACGCACGTCGAAGCCCTTGGGCGCTTTCAAGATCAATCCTGCCGCAGTGCCGCCGATGATGCGCATGTCGTCCGAATGAAATCAGAAACTCCGAGAGGGTTTATCAAGTAGAACGGCGGCCCGTCGCCGGGCCGCCGTTTCGCAAAGTTTGCGGGAGCCGGAATTACAGCCCGCGCTGGATGATGTATTTGAGCAGGTCCGCCACGCGGTTGCTGTAGCCCCACTCGTTGTCGTACCAGCTCACGAGCTTGAAGAAGCGCTTGTTCAACTCGAGGCCGGAGCCGGCATCGTAGATGGACGAGGCGGGCGAGTGGATGAAATCAGAACTGACCACTTCCTCGCTCGTGTATTCGAGGATGCCTTTGAGATACGTCTCGCTGGCTTTCTTCATCGCGGCGGAGATTTCGGCGTAGCTGGTCTCCTTCACGGTGCGCACAGTGAGGTCCACCACGGACACCGTCGGCGTCGGCACGCGGAAGGCCATGCCGGTGAGCTTGCCCTTCACTTCCGGGCAGACGAGGCCGACGGCCCGGGCCGCGCCGGTGGTCGAGGGACTGATGTTGATGGCCGCGGTGCGCCCGCCCTTCCAATCTTTCTTGCTCGGACCGTCCACCGTCTTCTGCGTGGCGGTGTAGGCGTGAATGGTGGTCATCAAACCCTCCTCGATGCCGAAGCCTTCCTTGAGCAGCACATGGACGAGCGGCGCGAGGCAATTTGTGGTGCAGCTCGCGTTGGAGATGATGTGGTGCGTGGCCGGGTCGTACTTCTCGTGGTTCACGCCGAGGACGACGGTGATGTCCTCGCCTTTGGCCGGGGCGGAGATGACGACCTTCTTCGCGCCGGCGGCCAGGTGGCCCTTGGCTTTCTCCACGTCGGTGAACAGGCCGGTGGATTCGATGACGAGTTCCACGCCCATCGCTTTCCACGGGAGGTCGGCGGGGGACCTGGCGCTGACGACGCGGATGTCCTGGCCGTTGACGGTGAGGATGTCGTGTTCCACGTCTTCGGGCTTCTTGCCTTCGGCCTTCGCCTTGGCGATGGCCTCGGTGGAAACGCGGGAGCCGACAGTGCCGGCGAAGCGGCCCTGCGTGGAATCGTACTTGAGCAGGTAGGCCAGATTGTCCGCCGGCACGATGTCACCGACGGCGACGACCTGCACGTCCTTGCCCAGCAAACCCTGTTCGGCGATGGCGCGAAACACCAGCCGACCGATGCGACCGAACCCGTTAATTGCGATTTTAAGTGCCATATTTTTATATCTTACGTATCCAGTTCAAAAACCAAGGTTGCGGATGGTAGCCGGGACGCGAAGACCGTCAACGGTTTTGTGCGCCCGTTTACGGCAGGGTTTTTTCCGCGTCAAAGGCCGGCCGTGGCTCTCATTGTGCGGGTGAATTTACGCCGCCGGCTTCACAGATTAAACTCCGGCCCCAGATAAAGCTCGCGTGCCTTCGCATCGTTCACCAGAAACTCCGCGTCGCCTTCACAAACGACTTCACCCTTGTGAAGGAGATACGCGCGGTCCACCAGTTTGAGCGTCTCGCGCACGTTGTGGTCGGTGATGAGGATGCCCAGGCCGCGCTCGCGCAGCCGCCGGAGAATCTTCTGCACTTCATAGACCGCGATGGGGTCAATGCCGCTAAACGGCTCGTCGAGCAACAGCAGCTTGGGGCTGGTGACGAGCGCGCGGGTGATTTCCAGGCGGCGTTTTTCGCCGCCGCTCAACGTGTAGGCCATGCTTTTGGCCAGCGGCGCCAGGTCCAGTTCGTCGAGCAGATACTTCAACCGCACTGTGCGTTCCTCCCGGTTCATCTCGCAGGTTTCGAGAATGGCGAGAATGTTCTGCTCCACGGTGAGCTTGCGAAAGACCGACGGTTCCTGCGTCAGATAGCCCATGCCCAGCCGCGCGCGTTGGTGCATCGGGCGGCTGGTCACGGGTTGATCGAGGAAGATCACCGCGCCTTCGTCCGGCTTCACCACGCCGACGACGATGTTGAAAGTGGTGGTCTTGCCCGCGCCATTGGGACCGAGCAGGCCGACGATCTCGCCGGGCGCGACGTGGATGGAAACACGGTTGACGACGCGCCGGCCGTGATACGCCTTCACCAGGTTTTCAGTTTTGATCAAGCTCATGGTCGGGGCGGCGTGATCACTTCTGGTTTCCCGGCGGCGGCGCGGCGGGCGCGTTCGTGGTCGCTGGTTTGGGGCCGGGCAGCGTGATGCCAAGCGTGTTGGTGCCAAACAACCCGGCGCCTGGCTTGCCTTCCATGAACACCTTGCCCGGCGCGTAGAGTTTGTTGTTCTTGCGGTCGAGGATGATGAGCGCGCCGCGCAACAATCCTTGCGGTGTGTCGAGCACCGCGTTGCCCGAGAGCGTCACGATGTCATTCGTCGCCGTGTAAACCGCCTGGGCGCCCGTCGCCACGGTGTCCTGCTGGCGGATGGCCACGTTGCGCTCGGCGATGATGGTGTCAATGCGCCCGCTGTTCGTCTCGAAATAAACCGTCAACAGTTCGCACGTCAGTTTCATCCGCGGATCGGTCACGCGCACGTTGCCCTGGTAAACGGCCTTGGGCGCGAGGTATTCAAACCCGTTGTCGCACTCGATCACCATCTCGTTGGTCGCGCCACCGGGTTTGGGCACCTCGGCGGCGGGCGCGGCCATACCCGCCAGCAGGAACAGAAACAGCAGAACAATATTCTTCATGGCTTGGCGGATTGGATCAATTCCTGGCGAATGACGGTGCGGACGCGGTTGGAGATAAACAAATTGAAATTGGTCAGGCGGCAGTGGAACCCTTCGTTGCCCTCGATGAAGAACTGGCCGTTGGCCGTGGCCAGTTGCAGTTGTCCCGTGGAGAAAACCGCCCGCTGGCCGGTGTCCACGGTGCATTCCGGCGCGGTGGCGATCAGGTTGGTCTGGCCGTCGAGGAGATAGTTCTCCAGCCGCATTTGCTTCACGAACACCAGGCCGCTGAACTGCGGTTGCGCTTCCGCTCCGGTGAGCAAACTCTTCAACCGGTTGGTTTGGTTTCTGCCCGTGCCCTGCGCCTCGTAGAAGTCGGGGAACTTGAAATCCTTCACCTTGCCCAGCCGACCGATCTGCGCGCGGAGCGCGGGCGCGAAGCACAACGCCGCGGCGAAAGCCAGCGCGACACACAACGACGCCGCGCTGACCGTCAACTTGTGCTGACACTGCCCCCGCTCGGCGTCCGCTTTGTTGCTGCCTGGCATCGCAATGTTCATTCCCTCAATCAACGGTCACGCCGAATACTCCCGCACCAGCCGCGCCCACTTTTTCTGCGCCTGCAAAATCAACGTCACCACTTCGCGCACCGCGCCGTGGCCGCCTTCCGCGCGCGTGACGTAATCCGCCAGCGCCTTCACCTCACGAATGCCGTTGGCCACCGCCACGGCCACGCCCACGCGCCGCAACAGGGCCAGGTCCACCACGTCGTCGCCCATGTAACAGACGGCCGCCCAGTCCAACCCCGTCTCGGCGAGGATGGCTTCGGCGGCGGCGACCTTGCTGCCGGTGGCCTGGTGGAGGAAATCCACCTTCAACTCCTCCGCCCGCTGCGTCGTGGCTTGCGACGGGCGGTTGGAAATCCAGCCAACCTTCACGCCCTCGCGCTGGAGCAGGCGCAGCCCCAGCCCGTCCTGAATGTTAAACTCCTTGAACTCCGTTCCGTTGCCAATGAACACCGTGGCGTTCGTCAGCACGCCGTCCACGTCGCACAGAAAAAGTTTCACGCGCGCGAGTTTCCGTCTGAGCGTGGCGGTGGGCGGTGGCATTCAGCGGGCGGCGGCGTGGAGTTTCACGAGGCCGGCGATCAACTTCGGCATCTCCGCCAGCGGGATCATGTTCGGCCCGTCGCTCAAGGCGCGGTCGGGGTTCGGGTGCGTCTCGATGAACAGGCCGTTCGCGCCCGCCACAATCGCGCAGCGCGCCAGCACCGGCGCGAACTCCCGCTGGCCGCCCGACTGCGTGCCGCCGCCGCCGGGCAACTGCACCGAATGCGTCGCATCGAAGACCACGGGAAAACCGAACCGCCGCAGAATCGGAATCGAGCGCATGTCCGCCACGAGATTGTTGTAGCCGAAGGTGGTGCCGCGTTCGGTGACGAGAATCTTTTTTGCGCCCGCAGCGACGGCCTTCTGCACCACCTGGCCCATCTCGGCGGGCGAGAGGAACTGTCCCTTCTTGACGTTGACGATCTTCCCGGTGCGCACCGCTGCTTCGATCAAATCCGTCTGGCGGCAGAGGAACGCCGGGATTTGCAACACGTCCACGACCTCGCCCGCCGCCGCCGCCTGCGCCTCGGTGTGAACGTCAGTGAGTACCGGCACGCCGAGTTCCGCGCGCACGCGGGCCAGCGCGCGCAAACCCGCATCGAGACCCGGCCCGCGAAAGGATTTGCCCGACGTGCGGTTGGCCTTGTCGTAACTGGCCTTGAAGATGTAGGTGACGCCCAGCCGGCGGCAGACGCCGCGCAACGTGTCCGCGACGCGCAGGCAAAGCTCCTCGCTCTCGACGACGCACGGGCCGGCGATCAAGAACAGCCGCCGCGGGGCGCGGAGGGATTTCCAGAGGGTGGCAGTTGAATCCGGCACGCGGCAGTTGTAGCGGCGCGCGGAGGGGATGTAAACAATCGGTGCGAATGTGCGACATCACTTCGCTTCGCTTGGGCTTGGTGAAAACGTGGGGCACCAAACCTCCCTCTTTACGCCGCCGCGCCTTGCGGTTAGAGTCTCGGCGCAATGATTGTTCCCATTTCCAGGATCCAGCTTCGGCAGGACGAGGATGACGTGTGGATTGCGAAGTCGGCCCTGCTGCCAGGCTGCCACGCCCACGGACGCGACCGGGGCGAGGCCACGCTCCGCTTCCAACTGGCCGCCAAGGCGCACCTCGAAGCATTGCTGGAGACCGGCCGAGCCATCCCGCCCGCCTTCCGCGACAAGTTCGTGCTCGTGGCCTGATTGTGGGCGGATACCCCTCATGGAACTGCCGACGATTGGAACGCCGCCTCAAGGAAATCGGTTGCGAACTGCTTCACACCTCGGGCAGCCATCGGCATTACTCAAACCCTTTCCGGCCTGACCGTCTCATCACCTTCGCCTGGCATCCGGGCGACGTGCCGCGCGGCATCATCGCCGACATCGTCGAAGACCTCGGCATCAGCCGGGATGACTTCTACTTCAAGAAATTCTGAGCTGCGCTTGGCTTTGGTCAAACGTCGGGCATCGGATTCTTTAACCACGGATGGACACGGAAGGAATGGCCGCAAAGAACACAAAGCGCGCAGAGAACCCGGAGCGCTGTAGGCGCGGCAAGATAATAGCCCAGGGCAAGCGAAGTGAAACGAGCGCCGCCCTGGGTCAACGATTCAAAAATGAACAAGCCTTGTAAGGGCGAAAGACCGTTCACGACTCCGGCGATGGTTGCGCTGGCAGGCCCGGTGTTCGCTGCTTGCGCGGGCGAGCCGGCGACGATGCGGCAGATGTAGATGTGACCGCACGACCGCGACGGCGCGGGGTGGCGGGGAGGAGCGGGGCGGTGAGTTGTTCGTAGAGGCGGAAGAGGTGTTCCACACGCTCGCGGTCGGAGTGGAACGGCTCGGCGCGATAGCAACGCTCCACGGCGCGGTCGAGTTCGGCGTGGGCGCGGAGCAGGTCGCGCGGCATGGTGTTCGGGTCGTAAAGATCGGCCAGCGTGGCCAGTCCGCGCGGCGGCAGGTGCGGCTCGCGCGCGGCCAGCACGGCCCGCGCTTTCTCTTCCACGCGCGCACGTTGCGCCGGGGTCGGATTCGGCCAGGGGAAATTGTTGTAAACGAGTTTGCTTGAGTAGCGGTAATCCGACTTCAACCGTCCGCACACTTGCCGCACCCAAGCCATGTTCATCACCGAAGAAAGCAGTCCAAAATGGTATGGCGTCGCGTTGGAAACAATCTTGACCAGGTTGCTGCAAAGAATCTCCGGCTGCATGAATCCAATCGGGATGTAGTGCCGGCGCTCTGAACTGACTTCGGGGACAACGAGGAAAATCCGCTTGGGCATGTTCTTCACATGGAAGCGAGTTGGCGTCTCTGCAATCTTTCGAGTCGGCGCGCTCTTGCTGGCGAGTCGAGACTTCCGGACCGCCTCGACGCGGGCCATCGCGTGCGGCATCGCGCGAAGTTCGCTGGGCGGGCAGTCACCAAGCCAGAGACACCAGCGTTGGATGCCGTTGATGAACTCTTCCGAACCAATCCACCGACGAAAGTATTTCTTCGCGGCAGGTTCGAGCTTTAGAAACTCTGCCTTCTGCTCAGGCGTGAACAGATAGTTGCCGTTGTCGATAGGCTTGTTGCCAATCCCCATTTCCGGCGCGGAGCAGAGCGGTTCAGAACGATTGGTGATTGCGATGTTGGAGCCTTCGACAAGATCTGGGCTGATGTTTTTGGCGACGGTGGCGGTGACGGCTTCCCCATCGTAGTCATGGATTTGCTTTTGAGGCGCGTCGAACACCGCGAACCCGATGATGACGACGTGAACGTGGGCCTTGCCGCGTGCTTCGCTGCCCCAGGCGAACGTGCGATGAGCGAAGCGAATCGTCAGGTGAAGATGCCGAAAAAGGTGATTCCATAACACCCCGACTTGCTCGCCCTGACTGATGGAATTAGTGGAGACGAATCCGACGACGATTCGAGTGTCTTGAATGTATTCCGCCGCTTTGAAATACCAACCCGTGACGCAATCAAGGAGTCCGCTGTTTTCGACATCGCCAGCAATTGCGTCCATGTCAGCCCGTTGCGCCTCGTTCTGGAACTTCGCGCCGATGAACGGCGGATTGCCCAGCACGTAGCTGCACTGCTCGCGCGGGAGCACGGCGTTCCAATCCACGCGGAGCGCGTTGCCTTGGACGATGTGCGGTGAGGAGCGGAGCGGCAGCCGGTCGAAGCTCTGGCCGAAGGCTTCAGCGGCTTGCGCGTTCATCTGATGGTCCATGAGCCAGAGCGCGACTTCGGCAATACGCACCGGCCACTCGGAGTATTCGATGCCGTGGAACTGATCCACATCGACTTTGCAGAGGTCGCGCACGTTGAGAACCTGCTGCTCTCCACCGTGGATTTCCTTGAGGACTTCGATTTCCAGCAAGCGAAGTCCGCGATAGGCGAGGACAAGGAAGTTGCCGCAGCCGCAGGCCGGATCGAGGAAGCGGAGCGCGCGGAGTTTTTGGTGGAACGCTTCGAGGTTCGCGCGGCGGCGCGTGGAACGGTCGCGCTTGAGCTGCTCGAACTCGGCCCGGAGTTCGTCGAGGAAGAGCGAGCGGAGCACCTTCATGATGTCGCGTTCGCTGGTGTAGTGCGCGCCTTGCTGGCGGCGGGCGCGGTCTTCCATCACGCCCTGAAAGAGCGAGCCGAAGACGGCGGGCGAGATGCGCGCCCAGGAGAAGTCGCAGCAGAAGAGCAGCGAGTCGCGCATGGCCTTCGTGCAGCGCGGGAAGCCGAGGCGTTCGCTGAACAAGCCGCCGTTGACGTAACGGAAGCCGCAGAGCGGGTTGGTGTCGTCCAGCGCGCGCTCGGCCTGCGGGTTGTTCAGCCAGTCGAAAAGCTGGTTCAACTGCGCGCCGAGATCGGAGCCGTCCTCACGAGTCCGGGCGCGGATGAAGCGGGTAAAGGATTCGGGATCGAAGATGCCGGTGTCCTCGGCAAAGACGCGGAAGAGAATGCGGACGAGCAGTCGCTCCAGTTCGTGTCCCGCGAAACCGCCGGCCAGCAGCGCGTCGTGCAGATCGCACATGCGGCGGTAGGCTTTCTCGTTCGCCGGGTCTTCGGGGTCGAGCCGCACGCGCGTCTGCCCGAGCATGAAGGCGAAGGAGCGGATGGCGCGGGGAAATTCATCAAGCGTGAACGAGACGCGGAAACTGGGGCGTCCGGCGAAGAGCGGCAGGTCGCGCTGTTCCTCCGGTTCCAGATCGAACAGCACGAAGCGGGCGAAATCCGAGACGAGAACAAAGCGTGGAATCTCGTCGTGGCGATTTTCGCGAGCGAGATCCTCGATGTAACCGAGGGCCTGCGTCTCAGCGGCGTCGAGACTTTGGCCGAAGCTCTTGTGCTCGACGAGAAGCTTGCCGCGCCAGAGCAGATCGATGGCGTTGGTGTGACCCTGGAGATTGCGGACGTTGGCCTCGAAGGAAGCGACGGCGGCGCGACGGATGCCGAAGACGTCGAAGAACTCGTTCCAGAACGTCTGCTTGTCCGCGCGCTCGGAGGTTGCGCCGGTCCAGTTCCGCGAGAAGCGGATGGAGCGGTCACGAACCCCACTCCATGAGAGATGAGGCATGGCTGTTCGCTCGCGCGCGAATCAGCCTGCTGTGTGATGACTGTCCTTGTGGGAACTCTGGTGCCTGAAAAAAGGGACGCACTTACTTGCGTCTCTCCTCAGGCACCTAGTGTAGTGTCTCTAAAGTGTCTTTCGGAACCGGTTGTTGACGGGCCAGCACCTCCCGGGCGCGGCGAATCTTCTCCAGGATCGTTTTCCCTTCCGCACGCCATTCGTATCGCTGCGGCTTGAGGTTGCGTTCGGC
>JANNEF010000118.1:0-9537 GCA_031378375.1 Verrucomicrobiota bacterium
TGGATGGCGTGGGCGAATGGGCCACCACGACGATCGGGCAGGGGAGCGGCAACACGATCACGCTGCTCAAGGAGCTGCGCTTTCCGCATTCACTCGGCTTGCTCTACTCCGCGTTCACCGCCTACTGCGGGTTCCGCGTCAACTCCGGCGAATACAAACTCATGGGCCTCGCGCCCTACGGCGAACCGAAATACGCGCGCGCCATCCACGAACACCTGCTCGATCTCAAGCCCGACGGCTCGTTCTGGCTGAACCTCGACTACTTCGCCTTCCTGCGCGGTTCCACGATGACGAACGACCGCTTCCACCGTCTCTTCGGCGGCCCGCCGCGCCCGCCCGAATCGCCCGTCGAGCCGCGCCATGCCGATGTCGCCGCATCCATCCAGGCCGTGAAGAACGACATCATGCTGCGCCTCGCCCGCCACGCGCGCGACGTGACCGGCCAGCGCCATCTCTGCATGGCCGGCGGCGTCGCGCTCAACTGCGTCGCCAACGGCCTGATCCTCCGCGAAAAAATCTTCGACCAAATCTGGATTCAACCCGCGGCGGGCGACGCGGGCGGGGCGCTCGGCGCGGCGCTGGCCGTGTGGCACGGGCAAATGGCGAATGACAAATGTCGAATGACGAATGGCGTGGACGCCATGCAAGGCTCGTTGCTGGGGCCGGAGTTCTCGGATCAAGAAATCCAGGCGACCCTCGACGCCCACCGCGCCGTCTATCAGCGGCTTGACGACGACTCGCTGCTGGCGCGCACAGTCGCTCTGCTGCAACAGGAAAAAGTCATCGGCTGGGTGCAGGGCCGGATGGAGTTCGGGCCGCGCGCCCTGGGCAACCGCTCCATCCTCGGCGATGCGCGCTCGCCGAAGATGCAATCCGTGATGAACCTCAAGGTGAAGTTCCGCGAATCCTTCCGCCCTTTCGCGCCCGTCGTGCGCCGCGAGCGCGTGAACGACTACTTCGACCTCGACGCCGACTCGCCCTACATGCTGCTCGTAGCGCCCGTGAAAGAATCCCTCCGCCTCCCCGTCACGGAATCCGCCGCCGGCCTCGACCGCCTCAAGCAACTGCGCTCCACGATTCCCGCCGTGACGCACGTTGACTTTTCCGCCCGCGTCCAGACGGTGACGCGCGAACAAAACGCGCGCCTCTACTTATTGCTGGAGCGCTTCGAGCGCGCCACCGGCTGCGGCGTGCTGGTGAACACCTCCTTCAACGTGCGCGGCGAACCCATCGTCTGCACTCCCGACGACGCCTACCGCTGCTTTGTGAACACCGACATGGACTGCCTGGTCATCGGCAACTTCCTCCTGGAACGCGCCGCGCAACCGCAGCGAACCATCCCGCGCACCTTCGAGCCGGTGCCCGACTGACGTATGAAACCCAAACTGAAAGAAGAACCGCGCGAGTGGCTCAAGTTCACCGCCGTCATGGAGGTGCTGGCGGGCGCGCTGGCCGTGTCGCTGCACTGGAAGAAAGTGATTCCGCGTCCGGCGCTCGTCGGGGTGCTGGTTTTTCTGGTTGCAGCGCTGTTGCTCTGCTGGTCGCGGCCTCGGCTATTTCGTGGCTTCTATCGCGCCGGGATGACGGCGAGCTTTTACGTCGGCCAGGTGATGGGCCGGGTGTTGTTGACGTTTTTCTTCCTGCTCGTGCTCACGCCACTGGGGTTGCTGCTGCGGCTGATGGGCAAGGATTTGTTGAAGCTCAAACGCCCCGCCAACGCCGCGACCTACTGGACGGAGTCGCGCCCCAACCATCACTTCGACCGCCAGTTTTAGCGCGTGCAGCCCGATGACGACCACGCCGCCGCTCACGCCAGTTTGTATTCTTCCACGTTCTCGACCTCGTCGGCCGCGGGTCTGGCCTCGGCGGCCAGCGGCTCGGTGGGGTTGCGGAAGTCTATGCCGGCCAGTGCCAGGTAATGATAAAACACGTCGGTGTTCTGGATGAAGCCGCGGAAGCGTTCGCTGCCCGGCCCCAGCGCGGTGAGGAGGACATAGTCGGCGGTGTGCGCCGTGCCGGTGAAGCCGATGCCCAGATGGTTCGCCATCAACTGGCCCATCTGCGCCACGTCGCTCTTCATGAGGTGGTAGAGGCACTCGCCTTTCTTGGCGAGAAAGGGCGCGAGCAGTTCGGCCCGGCGCGGGGTGACTTTGTAGCCGGTCCATGCCCGGAAGATTTCAATGATGTCCTGCGTGGACACGACAGTGATGCGCTCGCGATCCTTGCCGCGTATCGGATTCTTCGCTTCCTTGGCGGCCGCCTCCGCCTTTTCCTCGTCGGTCTTGTCGTCGGGGTCGGCGTCGGGGTCCTTGGGCGGCATGATCACGTCGAACTCGCTGGGGACGCGCACGGTATCGGCCTTGCGGAGAAGTTTGAGCAGTTCGGGGAAGGATTTCTTCACGTTCATCACGTTGTCGAAGAGGAAGGAACTCTGGCCGTAGGCGCTGCCGCTGCCGTTGAGGCCAAGGTTGGCATTGCCGTGGTCGGTGGTGATGACGACAAGCGTGTCGGGCACACGGTGTTGAAATTCGAGCACCACGTCCAGCGCTTCATCGAAGGCGATCTGGTCGCGCAACGCGGCCACGGCGTCGCAGTTGTGGCAGCCCTGGTCCACGCGCCCGCCTTCGACCTGGAGGATGAAGTGTTCCTCCTTGCCCAGCCATTCCAGCGCACGAGCGGTCATCTCCGCCAGCGTCGGAACTTTCGCACGCAGTTTGGGGTTTTCGAGATGGTCCACGGTGTAGGGCAGATGCGAAGCGTCGAAGGTGCCCAGCCAGCGTTGGTCAAGGGGAGCGGCCTTCAATTGGTCCGCATGATCCATGACCGTGTAGCCGGCGGCGCGAAAATCCGCGCGCAGGTCGCGTTTGTCCTTGCGCTCCTTCGGATCGAAGAACTTGCCGCCGCCGCCCAGGAGCACGTCCGGCTTGCGATCCAGATATTGCGCGGCGATGGCGTTGGCGGAGTCGCGGCGCTCGGCGTTCGCGGCAAAGCCGGCGGGAGTGGCGTGGGTGATCTCGGTGGTGGTGACGAGGCCGCGCTTCCAGCCGATGTCGTGGAACAGTTCGTAGAGAGTTTTGAGGTCCGTGCCGTCGGGGAGCTGGTTGACCGCGCCGTTGATGATGCGCGAGCCGCTGCCCCAACTCGACGCGGCGGCGGAGGAATCAGTGACGAGGGAATTCAGGGAACGCATGTTCATCCAGGCGGTGGTCACTTCGGGCATCTGGTTGAGCTTCACCCAGCTCAAGCCCCGTCCGCCGCGCATGAGTTGTGCGAGGTGATCGCCACAGGTCAGCGTGCCCATGCTCATGCCGTCGGCAACCAATTGAATGATGTGGCGCGGCTTGCGCGCCGCCGGAGTGTTGACGCCTTCCGCGGGCCGTACGATATGCGGAAATCCAACCGTGGCGGCGGCCAGTGCCGTGGAGCTTTTGAAGAAATTGCGCCGGTTAATCATGCGTCTGACCATGACGCCCATTCGGCGGTGTGGCAATCAAAGTCTTCTTCGATCCGGCTTCAGCGATTCATCTCAATCCATTTGTGCCGGTTCAGTTGCCAGCGAGGACGACCTTGCCCTGCGGCACGGCGACGCCGCCGCGGCGTTCGACGGAGATGGCGAAGCGATCCACCGTGTCCACCCGCACACCCGCCAGGAATTGCAGCCGCCCGCTCCCGCGCGGGTCCACGTTGAACACGCCGCCGCTGACGGGCGTGGCGAAGCGCGGGTCGAAGAGCCAGAGTTGATAGGTCTGTTCCGGCGTGAGCGGCACGAGGCTGTCCACCACGAGGATGCCCTTCTGCCGTTGCGCGTCCCAGACGGTGACAGCGGAGGCCTTGGCCGGGCCGTCCGGCGTGGGCTTGAGCGCCCCGACACGCAACTCGGTAAAGTTGTCGGGCACTCCGAAGTTGGCGCCGGCGAGTTCCTGCAAGCGGCCCAACTCGGCGTTCTTCTGCGCCAACTGTTGCTGTGCGACGGTGAGTTGTCGCTGCGTCTCGCCGGCCTTCTGCACGAACTGCGTTTCGCGCGCGGCGCGTTCGCGCTGGGAGTCGGCGGTCGTTTGCGTGATCTGCTTTTGCAAGTCGGACAAGCGTTGTTGGTAGTTGGTGAAATTCGCGGCGAGGGTCGATTGGAGTTCGTTGCCCTGGTGCTGCAGTTCGTCGTTCCTGCGCGTGGTTTCCTCGAGTTGCCATTTCAATTGGGCGGTCTGTTCGCGCAACGAACGGCCCGACGTAATCAGCAGGACGCAGAGCAACGCGAAGCACGCGGCCACTGCCCACGGCAGCCACATCGGCAGTGCGCCAGGCCACAGGACGATGTTGACGGGCGTCCATCCGCCGCCACCGACGGCACCGAGAATTTTCGTTTTGAGGGCGGGCGGCGGGTCCACCCGCAGGAAGGACGCCGGGAGCGAATCCGCCGCCGCGCGCAGTTCGGTGACGAGAAGTTGAAGTTCCAGGTCCGTTCGCATGGTTTGCTCGAACTCCTGCGCCTCGGCCAACGGCAAGGCGCCAAGCGCATAAAAGCAGGCCTGCGATTCTCGGCGTTCGTCAATCATGACAAACCTTTCAACCGGTCACGTAATTTTAGCATGCCGCGGCGGATACGGGCCTTGATCGTGCCCAGTGGCTGCTTGAGTGCCTCGGCGATTTCGTACTGCGTCTGGCCGCCGAGAAACGCCATTTCGATGGCCTGGCGTTGTTCCAGCGGCAGCGCCTCGACGGCCGCGCGAATGAGCAGGGCGCGTTCGCGTCCGAAGAGTTCGTCGCCGGCGGTGTGATGGTCCGCCGGTTCTTCCATCTCCTGCGTGATTTCCTCCAGAAAGCGGTAGCGCCGGCGCACGGCGCGCAGGCGGTCAATCGCCCGGTTGCGAGTGAGCGTCAGCGCCCAACTGAAAGGCTTGCCTAGCGCGGGGTCGAAGGCGGCACTCTTCTCCCAAATCTGGACGAAGACTTCCTGCAAAACATCGGACGCCTCTTCATGGTCATTCACAACCCGGAACGCCGTGGCGAAGAGCACGCCCGCGTAACGATCGTAAAGCTGTGCGAATGCCTGCCGATCCTGCCGGGCGATGCGCCGGAGCAGTTCGACCTCATCCGGAGTGTTGGGGGGATGATTCACCGGTCTTGTCTTTATGTAACCGAGCTGCGGCCCACCCGGCTTTCCGCCGAGACGCGGCCCGTCCATCCAGACGGTGTAATTCATAGCGGCTTGAATCACAGCTTACAAGTTTCGTTCATAGCGTCACAGAATGAACGTCCCGCAAACGCGGGCAGATGCCAGAAGGACGCGAAGAAAGCGGATTCTCTATTTCCTCAAGCTGGAGCGGCGCAGAGATTGGAGAGTTCGGCGGGCTGCGGTAAAGACTCCGAAACTTGGCTTTCCATGCCGAACACGCTCCGACACCGCCGGTTGCTGGAGCTCGAGCGGTCAGGAAAGTATGCCACTGACTCCAGGCTTCCGCGTGCGACTCAAGGCTTCGCTTTTTTGCCCCGTCGCGCAAATTTCCGCATCGGCTCGATGGTTTTAGGCCGTGGTTTGGGTGCGAGGACGATGGGGCAACCCTCGTAGCCAAAGGCGCGCCGCAGGGAATCCGCGAGATACTTTTTGTATTGGTCGGAGAAAAGTTCGTCGCGGTTCACGAACAGCAGAAACGTCGGCGGCGCCTGTCGCACCTGCGTGGCGTAGAAAAACTTCAAACGGTGACCGAGGTCACTGACGGGCTGCCGGCGCTCGACCGCGTCCTGCAACGTACGATTGAGAATCGCGGTGGGGATTTTCTGCTGCAATTGCGCCGCGACGTAACGGACTGCTTCGAGCAGCCGGTCGAGGTGAAAGCCGGATATCGCCGACGTGAAAATAACCGGCGCATAGTCGAGAAAGAACAACCGCTCCTGCACCCATTGTCCGAACTCGCCCAACGTCGTCAGCCGTTTCGCCGTGCCTTCCGTGCGGGTTTTCTTGACCCGCCGGTCAATTTCCTCCTCGCGCGCCTGGCGGACTTGATCCTCGACGAGATCCCATTTGTTGATCACCACAATGCAGGCTTTGCGTTCTTCCACGATCTTGTCGGCGATCTTCTTGTCCTGTTCGGAAATGCCTGCCTCGGCGTCAATTACCAGCACGGCGATGTCGCAGCGACCGATGGAATCCTCGGAACGTTTGACGCTGTAGAACTCGACGGAGTCGCCGATGCGCCGGGCTTTGCGCATACCGGCGGTATCAATCAAAAGGTATTGCTGGCGCACGCCGTCGGTTTCCACCTCGAACGGCACATCCACGGCGTCGCGCGTGGTGCCGGGAATCGGGCTGACGATGACACGTTCGGATCGGGTGAGGGTGTTGATGAGGGATGATTTACCCACGTTTGGCCGGCCAACGATGGCAAGTTTGAGCACGGGAGCGGCCGGTCCGCCTGCGCCTGCCTCCGGTGAATCTGGACTGGAAACATTTGGCAACAGCGCCCCCGCCGCGTTCATCAGCGGCTCAATCCCTTCGCCGTGGATGGCGGAGACGGGGAAGATCTTGTCAAAGCCCAGCGCAGCGAACTCGTCAACTTCGGGTTCGGCCCGCGCCGTGTCCACCTTGTTCACCGCCACGAGCACGGGCTTGCCGGACTCACGCAACCGCGCCGCCACCTCACGGTCCAGCGGTACGACGCCTTCCTGCACGTTGACGACGAGGACGATGACGTTCGCCGAGTCGAGCGCGAGCTGGACCTGGTCGAACGCGGCTTTGGTGATGACATCGTGGGCCTTTTCACCCCGCAACAGGCCGATGCCGCCAGTGTCCACCAGCGTGTAGGGCCGCCCGCGCCACTCCGCTTCGGCGCTGACACGGTCGCGCGTTACTCCCGGTTCGTCGTGCACGATGGCGATGCGCTTGCCGACGATGCGGTTGAACAGCGCGGACTTCCCGACGTTGGGGCGACCGACAATGGCAATCAATCCAGACATGGCAGCAGCATGGGGCTTGTAGGAAGAACGGGAAAGAGAAATACATCAGAGTGCGGTGCCGCCGTTCAGGGCAAAAAACAGCGGCCCCGTACAAACCGCGTTCGGGGCCGCTGAACACATGAGATAAATTTGTCAGGCCACCGCCGGCGTGGCATTCGATGAATCGGTTCTGCTCATCCCCGCGCCCGTGAGGCGCGATGGGTTTAATGGCGGGTTGTTCATCTGTAGTCGTCACTCGCACCTTTCGTGCCGGGATCACCGCTCCTTGGCGCAGGCGAATCCCGCACGAATTCAGGCCCTCTCCCGGGGCAGCCACGGAGGATTGCCCAAGATTCTGTCGTGAGCGTCCTGAAACGGTACACCCTTGGTGGCCACGCAAATGCGTTTCGGTATCGGCTACTTATTACATATCATCAAATCAAGATACTTTGATTTTTAGGCTTGAATCGATCACGGCCGACACTAAATTGGCCGGGTGTATGAGACGGATGGATCTAAAAAACTTGGGAGACACGCCGCAACGGCACACCGGCCGCTCTACCATTTGATTTGAATGAGCATCTCGAACGGCGCCGCCGAACAACTTGAACGCCTGCTGCGCGAGCGCATCGCCATCATTGACGGCGCGATGGGCACGACCATCCGCTCCTACGGCCTTGGCGAAGCGGAGGTGCGTGGTGAGCGATTCAAGGATTCCAAGAAGGACCTGAAGAACAACGGCGACCTCTACTCGCTCACGCAGCCAAAGACGATTTGCGACATCCACCGGCGGTTTCTCGAAGCGGGCGCGGACATCATCGAGACGAACACCTTTTCAGCGACGAACATCGGGCAGAGCGAGTTCTTCGTGGACGATCCGCGCGAACACGGTGGGCGCAAAGACCCGGCGTTCTACCAGAAAATCATTGAGGACCAGTCGCTCAACGATCTCGCTTGGGAAATCAACGAAATCTCCGCCCGGCAATGTCGTGAGTGGGCCGACCGCGTGGCCAACGCCACCGGCAGACCCCGTTTCGTGGCCGGAGCCATCGGGCCGCTTACGGTCGCGCTCTCGATCTCGCCGGACGCGAACGACGCGGGCTTCCGCACGGTGACATTTGATCAAGTGGTCGCCGCGTATCGGCATCAAACGCGCGCGCTGATTGCGGGCGGCTCGGACGTTCTGCTCGTTGAAACCATTTTCGATGCGCTCAATGCCAAGGCCGCGCTCGTGGCCATTCAGGAAGTGTTTGAGCAGGACTCGGTGCGGCTGCCCATCCTCATTTCGGCGGCGGTGGGGCGTGGTGGCGAGACAATGATTTCCGCGCAGACCATCGAGGCCCTTTGGAACGCCGTGGCGCATGTGAAGCCGCTGGCCATCGGGCTGAATTGCTCGCTCGGCCCCGATTTGATGCGCCCGTTTCTCGCGGACCTTTCCGCGAAGACCGACACCTACGTTTCCTGCTATCCGAACGCGGGGTTGCCCAATCCGCTCGCGCCCACAGGCTTTGACCTCGAGCCGTGTCACATGGGTGATTATCTCGCCGAGTTCGCGCGTGCCGGTCTCATCAACATCGCCGGCGGTTGCTGCGGGAACACCCCCGAGCACATTGCGGCCATCGCCAAGGCGCTCGAAGGGCTTCCGCCGCGTGTGCCGCCGCGTATTGCTCCCAAGCTGCGCCTCAGCGGTTCGCAGCCGTTCACCCACGAGGAGAGGAATTTTCTCATGATCGGCGAGCGCGTGAACATCACCGGTTCGCCGAAGTTCGCGAGGCTCGTCAAGGAAGGCAAACTCGATGAAGCCGTCGCCATCGCCCGTCAGCAGGTGGACAACGGCGCCAACGTCATCGACATCAACATGGACGAGGGCATGATTGATTCCGAGGCGACGATGACGCGCTTCCTCAGTTTGATCGCCTCCGAGCCGGACATCACCAAGGTGCCCGTGATGGTGGACTCGTCGAAATGGAGCGTCATCGAAGCAGGGCTGAAATGTCTTCAAGGCAAAGGCATCGTGAATTCGATTTCGCTCAAGGAAGGCGAGGCGAAGTTTCTCGAACAGGCCAAACTCGTCCGCCGCTACGGCGCCGCCGTCGTCGTGATGGCGTTTGATGAAAAAGGCCAGGCCGATTCGTTCGAGCGCAAGATCGAAATCTGCCAGCGTGCCTACGATTTGCTGACCAAGCGGATTGGCTTCCCGCCGGAGGATATCGTCTTTGATCCGAACATCCTCACCGTCGCGACGGGCATGGATGAGCACAACAACTACGCCGTGGATTTCATCAATGCGACACGGTGGATTAAGCAGAACCTTCCGCACGCCAAAGTCAGCGGCGGCGTGTCGAACATCTCCTTCAGCTTCCGCGGCAACAACGCCGTGCGCGAGGCGATGCACAGCGCCTTCCTCTACCACGCCGTCCAGGCTGGCCTCGACATGGGCATCGTCAATGCCGGCATGTTGGAGGTGTATGAGGAAATCCCGAAGGACCTGCTCGAACTTGTCGAGGACGTGCTGCTCAACCGCCGCGCTGACGCGACGGAACGGCTGATCAAGTTCGCCGAGTCGGTGAAGAAGAAGGACAAGGCCGACGTGGTCGAGGATGAATG
>JANNEF010000221.1:0-24008 GCA_031378375.1 Verrucomicrobiota bacterium
GTAGCCGGCGCGCGCAGTCGCTCCCAACCTGGCGAAAACCGCCACGTTGCCGACGACCGCGCCCGCATGTGGAATCAAGTCAATGCCCCAGTCGCGGCTGGCGGTTTTCCCGGAAAACAGATACCGCCGGTCGTACCACAGCACCACGCCCGGTTCCGTTGACAACTGATGATCCCAGCCCATCGGACGAACGCCATGAAACGCCTGTTGCGCATCCTCGGCAATCGATTCCCGCCCGACGACTCCCAGGTCGAGACCGAGATGTTCCACCACCGAGATCCCAGACTTGGTCGGCCCGCGCCGCTGCAACGCCATGCTGCCATACAACCAACCCGCGTACGGACGTTGCGACGGAACCAATGCGGCGCTGCGCAAATCCGCTGGTGTAAAAATTTGCTGTCCGATTCCCAGGCCCAGCTTGCGCGCCTCCGTCGTGAAACCCCAGGCCGGCAGACGGTCCGACATGCGCTTCATCCACGCCGGCAGCGCCTCGTCGCGCGACCACCAGGTGATGTGCGTGCCGTGGGTGTAATGGCGGTCGGTGCCGTGGAGCACGTCGTTTTCCAGATTCACCGACACGCGGGAACCCTCCCAGCCGTTGTCCGCCAGACTCGGGGCAATGCCCAACCATAGCCACAGGCACAGGCTGGAAATTCTCCGCAACTCATGGTGTTTGCCCAGGCAGGGCGTCCGACCTCGCGCCGTATTTGTTTCACGCGTCATCCGTTCAGCCGCTCAGGCAAGTGAGAGGCGGGAAAACGATCCGCTCCCGCCGCTGGCTGCGAGCTGGTAGTTACCGGCTCCGGCGCGGTGAGACAATGAAATTGTGATTGAGCCGCCATCGCACGGGATGGATGTTTTCGGGCGCGAGCGCGCTCGCCGCCGCTACACCGGCTCCGCCGCCAGCACTTCGGCACCCTGGGGCGCGGGCGCGAATGGTTCCAGCGGCATCGGATCGTCGTGGTTCAGAAATGTTTCACAGACGCGGAAGAACCCGGACGTGGTTTCCACGCGCCGGATGTCATGGAGAAACTGTCCGGTCGGTTCCGTGCCCACGCCGAGGAAGTTCATGTACTTCTTCATCTTCTGCACCTGCGCCGACTCGGGCACATCCGGCGAGCAAACCGCCGCGTAAAGCGCCCGCACGTAGGCCAGCACGTCGTGGCCGCGCGGCAGGAAGAGCGCCTCGCCGCGCTGGTGCTGGCGGATTTGATGGAAGAGCCACGGGTTGCGGATCGCGCCGCGCCCGATCATCAGCCCGCGCGCCCCGGTGAGGCGGAGGACTTCGGCGGCCTTCGCGGCGGAATCCACGTTGCCATTCGCCAGCACCGGGCAAGGGACGGCGGCGACGGCGCGTGCGATGAAGTCGTAGTGGACTTCGGCACGATACATCTCCCGCACCGTGCGCCCGTGCACCGTGAGCAGGTCGAGCGAATGCCGGGCGAAGATGGGGAGGAACTCCTCGAAGACTTCCGGCGATTCGAAGCCGATGCGCGTCTTCACGGTGAACTTGATCTTCACCGCGTCGCGCAGCGCGCCGAGGATGGCGTCCACGCGCTTCGGCTCCCGCAGCAATCCGCCGCCGGCGCACTTGCGATAGACGACCGGCGCGGGGCAGCCCAGGTTCAGATCCACACCCGCGATGGGATACTCCTGCAACTCCCGCGCGGCGCGTGTCAGCGCCGGAATGTCATTGCCGATCATCTGCGCGATGACCGGCCGCCCTGTGGGATTTTCCGTGATGGAGCGGAGGATGAATTTTTCCAGATGGGACGTGGCGTGGATGCGGAAATATTCCGTGTAGTAAACGTCCGCGCCGCCGTAGCCCGTCATCAATTTCCAAAACGGCAGATCGGTCACGTCCTGCATCGGCGCCAGCGCGAGGACGGGCGCGGGGGCGTTCAGGAAGTCGTCGGGTTGTGAGGGACAAGTCACCGCGATGACCCTAACGGAACTGCGGGTGTTGCCGCAACCTTTCCCAAGTCGCCGGGACGAGCGCCGTCTGCCGATAGACGGGTTCCCAAAGCGGCTCCGCGCTGGTGGAGCGGCGGGCGCGTTCCAGCCAGGCGTGCCCAAGCGGTACAGCGACGAGGTCCAGCGTGTTCGCGGCGACGGTTGTCTCTTCCTTCCGACCGGTGGCGTGGCCCGCGCCGACAAAAAATCCAGCCAGCAGCAACGCCGCGCGCAGCATCGTGCTCCGGGAGTAAGTTGCCAGGGCGCAAGGTCGCTGCGGGTCGATCAGGCGATGGAGATCGGAGAACAGCGGGGCCGTCCACATGGCCGGGTTCTTCGCCGGTGAATAGGCGTCAAAGAGAATCGCGTGCGGCTTGGGCAGGCTTTGCGCCAGCGGTTCCCTGAGCAGCGCGGGGAAATCCGCCAGATGAAATTCCCAGTTCACCCTCTGACTGGCGTCCCGGAAACACGCGCGCCTGTGCTGGAGGAGCGTTTGCACGGGCGGCTCGTAGCCGGTGAAATAGCCCAGTTCGGCGGCGTGGCGCGCGGCGAATTCAAGCGGCTCGCTGGAGTCATCGAAACTGACGAGTCGGATGTCGCACGGGATGTCGCGCGTGGCCCGCAACGCGGTCAGGGCGTTGGCCGCCGCGCCCAGACCCACATCCCAGATGACGAACTCACGCCCATGATCGCGCCCGCGCGCGGCGAGGTCCAGTTGTCGGACGTAGAGCGTCTCCGCTTCCGCCACGGGGCCAACAGCCGGATGCATGGTTTCGCCATAAGCCAGCGAATGGAGCGTGCAGGCTCCATTGGCAAGGCGGACGACTTGATGGCCGGTATCTGGTTGCATGGATGTCGGAAATACGCACGGTGCCGTTTGGCAGGCCGATCCACTGCCGAACCGCCCGCGAACTCCAGTCAAAAAAGTGAGGCGCCGAAACCTCGGCGCCTCGACCCCTGACGTTCTGCCAACCCGAAAGCGGCAGCAAATCTATAAATCGCCCGGCTACTTCTTCTCCTCTTTCTTGCCCTCGCCGCGACGTTTTTGCGCGTCGGCCTTGGCGGCTTCCTTCTCCGCGTCGTCCAGTTTGCCGTCGCCGTTCTTGTCGTACTTTTTGATCCGCTCGGCGTCGCGATCCTTCTTCGCCGCCGCTTTTTCGGTTTCATCGAGTTTGCCGTCGCCGTCCTTGTCGTACTTCTTCAGCGCTTCACCACGGGCGTCGCCGGCGGGCTTGGCGGGCTTGACGGGCTTCTTGTCGCCTTCGTCGGCCTGGACGAAAACTCCGGTGAGGGCGAGGCCCAGGGCGATAACCAATAACTTCTTCATTATGATTTTGTGTTTCTATTGTTCAATGTTTACCCCCCTGAGCATCAGCCTGCGTTGTTGGCGTGAACATCACGGCATCGCATCGCCGACCCGGGAGATCGTGTCAATCAGGACCAAATTTGGACAGGGAAGTTACGGCGAATATTCATGCGTCGGCGAACGAGCGGGCGAGTCAGACCGGGCGCGCGGCCCGCGCGACTGCTTGCACCACGCGCTCGACGGAGATGCCGTTCATGCAGCGGAAATCAATCGGGCATTCGCGCAAAAAACATGGTGCACAGGGAGCGTCGGATTTCAGTAGCGCGTGTTGCGGGTCGCCGGGCAGCCCCGGCCCCGTCAACTCCGGCGACGTGCTGCCAAACGGCACGACCACCGGCGTGCCCACCGCCGCCGCGACGTGCATCGGGCCGGTGTCATTGGTGAGCAACACGGCGCACGCCTTGAGCGCGGCGCACAGTTCGCGCAAGGAGGTTTGTCCCGCCAGACAACGCGCCGTCCCCGTTCCGGCCCGGTTGATCTTCGTGGTAATATCGGCCGCTAATTCCGCATCCGCCGAACCGCCGAAGACCCACCAGTGACAATTCGTTTGGCGCTGCACTTTCACCGCTGCTTCAATGAACCGCTCGCGCGGCCAGCGTTTGGCGGGGCCGTATTCCGCGCCGGCGTTGAGGCCGAACAACGGCCCGCCGCCCGCTGTAAATTCAAACCGCGTCAACACCGCCGCCACTTCTTCCGCTGTCACGGAGATGAGCGGCGCGAGCGGCTCGGCTCGCGCACCCAACGCCGCGACCAGATGCAAATAGTGGTGGAGGTGGTGCGCCCCGGCAGGAATGGGAGTGGCCTCGCGCGGCGTCGAGACCAGTCGTTGGATTTCGCGCCGCGTGCGCTTGCTCATTGGTACCGCACCGGCGCTGGGCGACACTCGTTGCGTCAGAAAAAAGTTCCGCCACGGCCGCGCGACGCCGATGCGCCGGGGGATGCGCGCCAGCCAAACTTCGAGGGCCGCGCGCGGCGAGTTGGGGAACACCAGCGCCAGATCAAACCCTTCCGCACGCAAGCGCCCGCCAATCGCCGGGACACCTTCTCCGTTGCGAAAAGTGAGCACTCCGTCCAGCGCCGGATGTTTGACCCAGAGGTCCGCGAGCTTCTCGTGGGTCAGCAGCGTGATGTGCGCGCCAGGCCGGGCCTCGCGCAAGCGCAGCAGCGCCGGCGTGGTCATCACGGCGTCGCCGAGCCAGTTGACCCCGCGGATGAGGATGCGTTCCGGGTTCATCACACGCGCGTCAGCACTGCCACCGGTTATGCACCCAGAACCAGTTCGCTGGATCGCGGCGAACAGCGACCTCGAACGCGCGGTTGATGTCGAGGGTGATCGCGGCGACGGAGCGCGGTTGGCCGTTTTCCCGGGTGGGGATTTCCTCGCCCGACTCGATGCGCCGGAAGTTCTCCCGCGCCAGCGCGCGGATTGCCGCCGCCGATTTCTCCGCGCCGAACGCCATCGTCAGGTTGGCGATGGCTACGCGGCGATGGCGCGCGTCCAGCCAGAAGGCCAGCCCGCCGCCGAGCCGCCCCAGCCGCGCGACCCAG
This sequence comes from Verrucomicrobiota bacterium, assembly GCA_031378375.1. Classification (GTDB taxonomy): domain Bacteria; phylum Verrucomicrobiota; class Verrucomicrobiia; order Limisphaerales; family JANNEF01; genus JANNEF01. The sequence continues at coordinate 4,868 of JANNEF010000221.1, forward strand.
CGCAGCGGCGATGCCTGGAGAAACTTCACCAGCGCGAGCAGATAGAGCAGCCGGTTTATCACTTATCGAAAACAAATCTGCCGCACGCAGTCGTTGAAGTCCTTCGCGCCGCTGATGATTTTGATTTCCACGCGCATGAAGTAGATGGGCAGGTCGCGCCGGTCAATCTTCGGGAAGCGCACCGCGTCCTTCTGCGTGGTGAGGATGGCGGTGGCCTGGCGCTTTTTGCTGCGGTTCACCACGTTCAACACCTCCTGCTGCGTGAAGCGATGGTGGTCGGCGAAACGCTTCGAGTAAACCAGCTCCGCGCCCAGCGAGGAGAGACTCTTCTCGAAACTCTCCGGCTGCGCGATGCCGCTCAACGACGCGACCTTCCGGCCCCTGATCAAATCCATCCCGTGCTGCTGGCCGGTGAACACATCCTCGAAATACAACGGATGATGGATGCACTCGATGATGCCCGCCGTCGGATTGTGTTTCGCGATGCGCGCGCGCAGCGCGGCGGTGTTGCCGTCGCTCTTGGTGATGAAGATGGTGCTGGCGCGCGAGAGGTGCGACGGCGGTTCGCGCAACGTCCCGCGCGGCAACAGGCGCTCATTGCCGAACGGCGTCTGACAGTCAATCAACACGATGTCACGCCGCCGGCCTGCCAGCCGCCAATATTGGAAGCCATCGTCCAGCAACAGCGTGTCGCAGCCGAACTTCTCGATGGCGTAACGCCCGCTCTTCACGCGGTCCTTGTCCACCAGCACAATCACGTCCTTCAAGTTCGACGCGAGCATGTAGGGTTCGTCGCCGGCAGTTTCCGAATCCAGCAGCAGCGATTTGCCGTCCGACACGACGCGCGGCGGCGTGCGTTCCTGGCGGAAGAGCAGGCGGTTCACGAGCCGGCGCGTGAGCGGCGGCGGCTTGGAACGGTAGCCGCGCGAGAGGATGGCCACGGTGCGGCCCTGGCTCTGGAGTTCACGCGCGAATTTTTCCACCACGGGCGTCTTGCCCGTGCCGCCGACGGTGAGGTTGCCGATGGCGATGACCTGCACGCCGATGGTGTAATCGCGGATGATGCGGAAGTCATAGAGGAAGCGGCGCACCTTGATGGCGACCTGGAAAACTTTCGAGAGCGCGAACAGGATCGCGCGGGCGACCGCCGCCTTTTTATCGCGGCGCTGTTCGAAGATGACTTCCAGGACGAAAGTTTCAATCGCCTCGGTCCAGTCTCGGATGGTCTCGCGCATTTGAGGCGCGCAGTCTGCCTAGCGGCGAATGACAGGGCAAGGGAGAGAACGATAAGTTCCGTGCTTCAATCACGGAGCGGATGAAAGCGCTCCCTCTGCGCCGCTTCACGGCGTCACCGTCACGGTGAACGTCACGGTGCCGCTGTGGCCGGGCGCGAGCGTGCCGGTGAAGGTCCAGCGGATCGGGCCGGCGCTGCCGACGCCGGGCGCGGTGGTGACGACGCCCGAGAGGTTCGCCGGCAATGTCCCGTTGCCCGCGCTGACAAACGTGGTGAAGGCCGGCGTCTCGTCGTAGATGACGATGTTATTCAGCGTGTCGCTGCTGTTGTTCGCGTAGGTGACGGTGTAGCTGATCGTCTCGCCGGGCAGCGCCGTCGCCTTGTCCACGCTCTTCACCAGCGTCAACCCGGTAGTGGTCGGGTGGCCGACGGTCGTGAGCGCGGTGCGGGTGGCCGTGCCGTTCAGGGCGGGGCTGGCGTCGGTGTAGGTGAACGTGGCCGTGACGGTGATCTGATCCTGCGCGTTGAACGGCGCGGCCGGCGGGATGAAGTCCTTGATCACAATGCAAACTTTCTCGCCCGCCGTCACCGTGAGCGCGGCGGTAATGACGGCTTCGCCCGCGTCGAGCACGCCGTTGCAATTGGCGTCGCGGTAAATCACCCGGCTCCAGTTGCTCACGCCGGGCGTGGACACGGCGGCGAGGCTGAACGCAACCTGCCCGCCGCTGCCGGCGGTGAAGGTGTGCGGATGCACCACGAACGATCCCGGCAACCCGGCCTGCTGGCTGTCGCCGATGAAACTGTTCTCCGGCACGTCGCCGAAATTGACACCCGTGTATGCCGCACCAGCCGTGAGCGTGACGGGGATCGTGTCACTCGCGCGGTCGGCTGCGCCGCCGGTGTTGCCCACGCCCGCGCCGGTGGAGAGGTGGCCGCTGGGATTGGTTTCCACCACTTTGAGCGCGGCGCCGTTGGTCAGCGAGGAGGGCAGGAGCAGGGTGTAATTGCCGCCGCCGTCCGTCGTCGCCGTGTCGTAGGTCGTCGCGCCGGTGCTGTCGGTCAGTTTGACGGTGACGCCGCCGAGGCCGGTCTCGGTGCCGTTCGAGATGCCGTCGTTGGCCGTGCCGCCGCCTGCGCCGGTGTCCTTGAATACTTTCCCGGCGATCCCCACGGAGTGGATTAAGCCGAAGTTCTGGTTCGGCAAATCAGCCCGCGCCACGGCCACGGGCGTGCGCACCTGTGCCGGCATCTCCGTGCCGGTCCAACCGCCCGGCAGCGTCGGCGTCACGTCGGACAACAGGTTGTTGTTGTCGAGGATGACCGTGTAAGTGCCGCGATAGATGTTGGTCAGGGTGAAAGCGCCGCTGGTGCCATCGACGGCGGCGGTCTGCAGCGCCGGGCCGGAGACATTGGTGGTCGCGTAGATCTTCGCGAAAAGTCCGAGGCCGGTGCCGGCCTCGACGCCGTCCTTGAACCCATTCTTGTTCGCGTCGAGATAGGCGTAGCCCGTCACGTTCACGCCCAGAATCAACGTGATGACCTGCCCGGACGCGGAACTGCCGTTGTTGTTGGAAGCATCGGGATCACTGGTGTCGGAGGTGCTGGACACCGTGTTGGTGAGCGTGCCGCTGTCGGGTACCGTCACGGTGACGGTGAAATTGGTCGCCGCGGCATTGGCAAAGTTGGTCAGGGTCGGCCAGGTGACCACCCCGCCGGACTCCAGGCCGCCTCCGGACGCGCTGACGAAGGTCACGCCCGCCGGCAACGTGTCGAGCACCACCACGTTGCTCGCCGTGCCCGGCCCCATGTTGGTCACCACAATCGTGTAGGTGATGTTGGTACTGGCGGCCGCACTCAACGGACCGCTCACGCTGGTCGCGACATCCGCGAGCACCGCCACCACCGTCGTGATGACCTTGGCGGACGCCGACGAGCCGTTGTTGTTTGACGCATCCGGATCGCCCGTGTCGGAGGTGCTGGAGACCGCGTTGGTGACGGAACCACTCCCCGGCAGCGTGACCACCACCGTGAAGTTCGTAAACGCGGCATTGGCGAAGTTGGTCAGCGTGGGCCACGTCACCATGCCGTTGTTGGTCGTTCCCCCGCTGGAAGCGCTGACAAAGGTCACGCCCACCGGCAGCGTATCTACCACCACCACGTTGCTGGCGGCGGAAGGGCCGTGATTGGTCACCGTGATCGTGTAGGTGATGTTGCTGTTACCGGTGGCACTGGTCGGGCCGATTTTGGTCGTGACCACGTCGGCAGAGGGCGTGACGGTGGTGATGACTCGGGCGTTGCTCGCGCTGCCGTCATTGTTCGAGGCGTCCGGATCGAAGGTCGTGGACGTGCAGTTGGCCGAGTTGGTGAGCGAGCCGCTGCCGGGCGCAGTAATGGTCACGGTGAAGTTGGTGGTGGTAACGTTGGTCAGCGCGGGCCAGGTCACCACGCCCGCCGAGTAGCTGCCGCCGCCGGACGCGCTCACGAAGGTCGTGTTCGTCGGCAAGGTATCCGTCACCAGCACGTTCGTCGCATTGTTCGGACCGAGGTTGGTCACGGTGATGGTGTAAGTAAGATTGGAACCCGCCACCACGCTGGCCGCGCCGGTCTTGGTTACCTTGAGGTCGGACACCGGCGTCACGCTGGTGATAACCTTGGCGTTGCTGGCGCTGCCGTTGTTGTTCGATCCGTCGGGATCAGTCGTGGTCGCGCTACTGGAAACGGCATTGGTGAATGAACCGCCGGTGGGCGCGGTGACGGTGACGGTGAAGTTGGTGGTGAATCCGACGGCGCAGTTGCTCATCGTGGGCCAGGTGACAACGCCGCTGCCATTGGTGCCGCCGCTGGAGGCGCTGACAAAGGTGACATTCGTCGGCAGGAGATCGCTGACGATCACGTTGGTGGCATCGTTCGGGCCGAGGTTGGTTACCGTGATGGTGTAGGTCAGGTTGCTCGTGCCGTACACGCTGGCCGGGCCGATCTTGGTCGTCATCACGTCGGCCATCTGCAAGACGGTGGTGGCGACAAAGGCGTTGGTCGAGGTGCCGTCATTGTTCGAGAGGTTGGGATCGATGGTCGTGGCCGTGCTGGAGGCGATGTTCGTGAGCACACCGGCGGCTGGGGCAGTGACCGTCACCGTGAAGTTCGTGGTCGCGCCCACGTTCAATGTGGCGATGGCCGGCCATGTCACCTCACCGTCGGCATAGGCGCCGCCGCCGGAGGCGCTGACAAAGGTGACGTTGGTGGGCAACAGATCCCCGGCGACGACGTTCGTGGCCGCGCCCGGTCCAAGATTCGTGACGGTGATGGTGTAGGTCAGGTTGCTCGTGGCGGCGACGGTGGCCGGGCCGGTCTTGGTCGCCATGACGTCGGCGATGGCCCGGACGGCCGTAACAACCCTGGCGTTGTCAGCCGTGCCGTCGTTGTTGGCGGCGTTGGGGTCGATGGAGGTGGCCGTGCTCAGCGCGATGTTCGTGAGGGAACCGCTGGCCGGAGCGGCGACGGTGACCGTAAAGTTGGTCGTAAAACCGGCGACGAAGTTCGTCATCGTCGGCCAGATCACGGTGCCGTTGCTGTTGGTGCCGCCGCTGGAGGCGCTGACGAAGGTGGCGTTCGTCGGAAACGGATCGCTCACGATGACATTGGTGGCGCTGTTGGGGCCGAGGTTCGTAACCGTGATGGTGTAGGTGAGATTGCTGGTGGCGAAGACGGTGGTCGCGCCGCTCTTGGTCGTCTTCACATCGGCGGACTGCAAGACCGTGGTGACGACCTTGCCGTTCGAGCCGTCGTTGTCAGAAGGAACGAGATCCAGCGTGTCCGCCGTGCTGGAAACGGTGTTCGTGAGCACCCCGCTGAGCGGCGCGGTGACCGTGATGGTGAAGTTGGTGAACGCGCCGGCGTCCAGTGTGGGCAGGGTTGGCCAGACCACGGTGCCCAAGTCGAGGTCATTGGTGCCCTCGCTGGAGGCGCTCACGAATGTGACATTCGTCGGCAACAGATCAGTGACGATGAGGTTGGTGGCGGTGTTGGGGCCGAAGTTGGTGACGGAGATCGTGTAAGTGAAGTTGCTCGTAGCCGAAACGGTGGTCGCGCCGCTCTTGGTCGTCTGCACGCTGGCGACGGGCGTGATGTCGGTCAGAACCGTGGCGCCCGCATCCGTGCCGTTGTTGTTGGACGCCACGGGATCACTGGTCGTCGCCGTGCTCGACACCGTGTTCGTCATTGTGCCGCTGGTCAGCGCCCGGATGGTGAGCGTGAAGTTGGTGCTCGAGCCGTAAGGAAAGTTCACCATCGTCGGCCAGGTCACCGCGCCGTTGTTCGAGGTGCCGCCGCTGGAGGCGCTGATGAAGGCCGCGCCCGCGGGCAACGTGTCCAGCACCACCACGTTGCTGGCGGTGGCGGGACCATGATTGGTCACCGTGATGGTGTAGGTGAGGTTGCTTGCGGCATAGACACTGGTGGCGCCGGTCTTTGCCGTGGTCACGTCGGCCTGGGTGGGCGCGGCCGCCTTCAAGACCACGGCGGCGATTTCCCAGGCCTTGGACGATTGCGTCCATGACATGGTCACACTCCCCGCGCCGGACGCGTAGCTGGAGGCTCCCCTGCCAGCGGACGACCCCGTTCCGGTCAATCCGTTGCAAATCTGCGTTTGTCCTCCGGCTGCCGTGAGGGTGCCGGCGTCGCCCGTCGTTGAAAGCGTGTCCACCACGATGTCCCCGATCGAGGCTGAAAGGGTCACGTTTGGCCCCGTACTGGAGCCATTGTTGACCGCCGTGTTTCCGATGGGGTTGGTCTGGTCGATGTTGGTGAACGTGCCCGACCACCCGACAACATCGGAGCTGCCGCTCCACGTGGCCACGATGTTCGCCGAGCCCACCGCCGGCGCCACCAGCCGCCAAAGCTCGACTCCGTTCCGGACGGCGGAGGAAGTGATTTTGGTCAGGGCCGTCCCGCCGTAGGTGATGCTGGAGACGGTCCTGGCTCTATCCCGCAGCGCCAGCCCCACGATCAGGATCCGGTTGTTGCCGCTGTTCACGGTGTGCGACCAGGTCCGGGTCGAAACGTTGGTGGCGGTTATGCAGCTCGAATTATCATTGCCGCCGTTGCCTTGGGCCGTCACGTCGGTGATGACCTTGGCGTCCACCGCCGAGCCGTTGTTGTTCGAGGCCTCCGGGTCGTAGGTGGTGCTCAGGCTGCTGACGGTGTTGGTGAGCGAACCGCTGCCCGGCGCCGTGACGGTCACGGTGAGATTGGTCGAATCATCCGCGCCCAGGTTGAAGGCCGTCCAGGTCACCGTGCCACCCGCGTGCGACCCGCCGGTGGAAGCCGAGATGAACGTGCTCCGCGCGGGGAGCACGTCGCTGACGACGATGTTGCTGGCGAAGGTCGGTCCCGAATTGAGCACGGTGAGGGTGTAGGTCAGGTTGCCGCCGGCCACGACATTCGTCGCGCCGGTCTTGGTGGTCACCAGATCCGCCGCCCGCCCGCCCGGCACGATTTCGCCGGTGGAAAGAAAGACCGCCGCCTCCATTTCAGACCCGTTGAAGAATCGAACCTTTCCCAGTTGGGACGCAGTCAGGCCGTTGGTATTGGAGCCAATGAAGATTTGGTCCGTGCCTCCACCCAGGACACTGCCGCTCCAGTTGCTGATGGTCAGCGTGGCACCGGCGGTCCAACTGGCGGCCGAACTCGCGCCGAACCGCAGCACGCTGGCCCCGGCGCCGAGATCGATGGTGGACTTGGCGGCCAACGTCAGGGTGCCCACCGTTTCGTTTTGGCCGGCGGTGTCGAAATTGCCGCCGCCCAGGCTCATGTTGGCCGCATTGGCAATGCGCTCGGAGCTTCCGAGCGAGAGCGTGCCCGCATTGATCGATACAATCCCGGTGAAGGTGTTGCTGCCCGACAGCGTGACCATGCCGGTGCCCGACTTGGTCAGGCCGCCCGTGCCGCTGATCACGTTGTTGACGGCAATGTTACCGGCACCGCTGAACGTGGACACAAATCCACCATTCACGACATTGCTGATCAGGGTCAGCGTTCCGCTGTCGCTGGCAATGGTACTGGCGGCGGCCAGAGTAATCCTTCCCGCCCAGGAATTGTTGCCGCTGATGTTGCGCAAGGCACCAGCATTGCCGACGCCGCTGCCATTGAGGGAGAGAGCCTCGGTGCCGATGGCGATGTTTTCCTGCAATTGCAACGTGCCGCCGCTGTAAACGAAGCTGCCTCTGACCGCGGTGCCCAGCGCGCTGTTATTCTGAATGTTCAGAATGCCGTACACATACGTTTCATCGTGGGAGTTGGCGCCGGAGAAAGTCAGCGTGCCCGGGCCGCTAATTGTAATTTTACTGCCGCCGCTGAGCGCACCCGAGAATTTCGTGATCGCCGTGTTGCTCACTAAAAACGTGCGATCACTGCCCAGGAGTGCATCACCCGCGAAAATCAAATCCTGCGAACCCAGGAAGATGGGATTGGCTCCGAGGGAGATGGCATTGGTGACGGTGCGGGCGGCGGTTTCGGCGCGAATGCTGCCGCCGTCCAAGGTCAGCAGACCGGTGCCCATCGCCGCATTGTTGCTGACCCCCAGGATGCCGGCGGACAGTTTCATCCCTCCCGAGAAAGTATTCACTCCGCCCAGCACCAGTGTGCCCGCGTTTTTCTTGTCCAACTCGAAGGCGCCGGAAATGGATGCCGGCACAAACATATCCACGCTGGGTGACCCATCGTTCACCGTAAAATCACGATTGGCTGGCAGGATGACATTGCCTTCGATGACGGCGGTGGCGTTGGTGGCGACCACCGTGACGTGGTCCGCCAGCGTCAGCGTGCCGCTGCCAGTAATGACCTTGCCGCCGGTCATGGTCTTCAGCTGACCCTGTCGCTGTAGCCATTCAGGTCCACCAGAGCGGACGTGCGGAGGTGCAGTTCTTTTCCATCATTAAGCTGGTTGTTCGCCATCCAGCGCAGCACGTCCGCCTCCCGACCCCCAATCCCGTCACCCAGGTAAAGGCGCCCGTCCACCACGTCCATCCCGTCCGTTTTGTTGAGCAGCACTAATCCGGCATTGATCATGGAATCTCCACTGACGGTGTTGGCCGCCCCGCCACTGAACGTCATGGTGCCGGGCCCGGACTTCACAAATCCCCCGTTGTCGGTCAGCACGCCGCTCACGTTCAGGTTACCCGCCCCGTCGTTGGTCAGCCAGAAGCCTCCGGTAATAATGGTGCCGCTGAGGGTGAGCGTGCCGGAATCGACGGTCACCAATGTGCCGGCGGCAAGGGTGATCCCACCGGCCATCGAATTGTCTCCCCCCACGCTGCGCAGCGCGCCCAGACCGGAGGGATCTATGCCGCTGACCGTTAAAACCTGGGGAGGCACCGCGATGCCACCTTTCACATACAGTCCCGCCCCGGAGCTCACGATGGCGCTTCCCGCGACGGTACTGAGGGCACCACTGTGCTCTATTTGCAGCGTGCCCGCGCTCACCGTGATCGTGTTGGCCAGCGTGTTGGTGGTCGTGAGCACCAGCGTCCCCGAGCCAGCCTTGGTAAAGGTGGGGGTGCCGCTGAGTTGCCCCAGTTGCCCGGCGAACGTGGTCACGCCGCTGTTGCTCACGGTGATGATGCGATTGGCCGTCAGGTTGATGGCCCCCGCGAAAGTCAGATCCGACGAACCGCCAATGGTGAAGTTGCCGCTGGCGGTCACCGTGTTTGGAGGTGTGACGCCAGATCCGCCGGCCTGAATCGTGCCGCCGCCGATCGTCAACCCGCCGGAACCGGCGGCGGCATCGTCGCCGAGGATCAGTGTGCCCCCACTCAGGGTGAGTCCTCCAGAGAAGGTATTGGCGCCATTGAGCGTCAGCGTGCCGGTGCTCGTTTTAGTCAAACCGCCCAAGCCGCCTACACTCCCGTCGATCGTGACGTTGTTGACGCCGTTGATCGTGAGAAGATAGCCACCGTTGGCAATCGAGCCGCCAAACTGAAGGTTCCCAGAGTTGGCGATCCAGTTCTGATTGGTCGCCATCACCAGAGAGTTATTGATCCTCTGGAGGTTGACGGAGTTGTTGGTGATGCCAGCCGCGCGCAGAGTGAGCTGGTTCCCGCCGAGGATGAAGGCCCCGGCGTTGTTCGTGAAGAAAAGGCCCAACACGTCCCAGTTCTCCAAGGCCGTGGGTGTCAGCCGCGTTGAGCCGGCGAAGACAATCCTGGCCGTGCCGTTGTTGTTCGGGACGCCCACGGGATTCCAGTTGCTGGCGGAACTCCAGTAATCGTCGCCAGCACCGCCGCTCCACATTTGAGCGGTCGCAGGGCCCGCTACAGCTAGATTGAGCATCACTGCCATCAGAAGGAGCCAGGGGAAGCGGGTCCAATCTCCACAGGAAGCAACCAAAAGGCGTGGGGACGGGCGGCTGTGCGGCGGCCGTCCGTTGCCTTCTACCGTCATGCGTCCTGCACGAGTCACGGCGCCTTCTCCCGCTTCGTGCCCAAGCCCAGTGTCGCCTCGTCGAACTTGAACCGCAGCGCGATGTACACGCCGTGCCGGGTGTAGTTCTCCGCACTCAGGTCGCGATCATGGAAGCCCAGCAGGTTGTAGCCGACCGCCAGGCGCAGGTTTTGTTTGATGCGCAAACCAATCTCCGGCCCCACGCCGAACTGCGCGCTGCGCCCGACGCCGCTGAACAACGCGCTCAAATTCAGGCCCACGTCCAGGCGCTTCGTCAGGTCATACGTCGCGCGCGTGGAGAGCAGGTGCGCGAGGTAGCTGTCGGCCCGTCCGTTGGAATCCTCCAGCGCCAGCTTGCCCGCGTAGTGCCCGCTCAACGTCCAATCCGCGCTCGGCTGGTGGTTCAGGTCGAGTGAGACGATGTGGACCTGCCGGCGCAACCGGAGCGCGACCTGGCTGGCGTCCTCCTCGATTTTGTATTCGTACTTCGACAGCCCGTTCCAGCGGTCCACCGTCGTCTGCCGCCACGCAAGGCCGTTTTGGAAACGCATCTGCGTTTTGTCGCCCGCGCCCGGCCCCTTGTTGGCCACGAGATACAGAATGGTTTTGCCGAGATACGTCCAGTCGCGATTCAACTTTCGCGCGTAGCCGAAGGAATTGAGCAGGCTGTCGTTGGGCGTGCTGGTGCGCAGTTCCAGCCGCACGGTCGCCTTCCAGTCCGGGTTGCGCGTGTATTCCAGCCCGCCGGTGGCGGCGGTGGCTTCGTTCTGGTTGCCGCCGTCCAGCGGCGACACGCGCTCGAAGGTCGTGTTCAACCGCACGCCCTCGGCCACCGTCCACAAGTTGCGCAAGCCCGTCGCCGCCTCCGCCTCGCGCCCGGAGATGGCGTCGCGCGCGCGGTATTCGTTGAACAACGTGCCGTCCTTCATGTAGGCCGTGTCGAGGCCGACGACGGTGGTGTTGCGCTGTTGGAGCGCGCTCAACTCGAACGGCCCGCCGAGCGAATCAATCAGCTCATGCCGCACGTAGAAGCGGCCCTTGTTGCTGATCTGATACTCCGCCCCCGCCGCCACCATCTGCCGCCGTGTTTCCGCGAGGTCGTTCTCGTATTCGCCATAAACCGCCGCGCCCTTCACGCCCGGCACCGGCGCGGTGATTTTGGTGCGGAGACTGTTCACCTCGTTGGGCGTCGCGCCCACGCTGGTCGCGCTGGCGGGATTCGCCGTCTCCTCGCTGTGGCGTCCGCCCACCTCGACGCGGACCTTGTTGGTGAAGGTTTTCTCGATGCCGGCGACGATGCCTTTGCGGTCGCCCTGGTTGTCGAGCGATTCGGTCTCAATCCCCTGCGCGACGAGCCGGATGGTGGGCGTGAGACGGTAGGCCACTTTCGCGCCGCTCTCGACGCGCCCGCCGCCGAGGATCGAGGCGGCGTTGCTGAACGTGGTTTCCGCGAGTCCCCAATAGACGCGCGCCTCGGTGCGCTCGTCCGAATGGCGCAACTCAACGCGGCCCGCGTTGCCGCTGCCAGTGAAGTCCGTCTCGCTATGCGCGACCTCGCCCAGGATATAGGTCTTGGGCGCGACCTTGAACGTCGTGTTGGCGCTGTAGAGGCCGTAGCCGCCGAGCGGATTGTCGTCGCGCACCGCCGCACCGCCGAGTTCGATCTGCGGCGTGAGCTTGAACTGCGCGTCGGCGCCATAGACCCAGAACTCGTCGCTGCCCTGGTCCACTTCGTAGGTCACGCGGATGGAGATGGGGTTCAAGTTCGCGTCGAGACTTGGCACTGGCGCCTTGAACAGGATGCGTCCGGTGAACGGCTCAAACTCGTAGTCGCTAAAGCGCGTCATCACCTCGGTCTTCAAGATTTGCGACGGCTGATGGCGATCGCGCGTGAGGATTTCCACCGTCTCGCTGTTCACCAATCCGTCGCCGTTGCGGAAGAAGTAGGGACCCGAGGTGCCGTTGGCCGGCAGTTCCTCAATCACCTGGCGCGTGCTGTCCTGGCTGGCCCAGACGTTGGCGCTGACGTGGTTCTTCTCGTAATGCTCACGCACGCCGGTGAGGCTGCGACTGTAGTTGCCCAGCCCGCGCGCCTCGACCGGCGACGCCGTCGTGTAATCGCCGTAGAGCAGGTAGCACTTGCGCTTGTCCACGCGCACGTAGAGGCGGCCGGTGGATTGCGCCTCGAAGCCCTTCGTCGCCGAGTCGCCGTACACAGGATAAAATTCGTCCGGCTGGATGTCGCGGAAGAGCCGGTCGCGCGTGTCCTTCTCGGAGTCGAACCCGGCGGTGAGCAGATACTCGCCCTTGATTTTGCCTTTCAGGAAAAACGCGGCGCGGCCACCGGCGTTGTGCGTGCCGTCGCTGCTGGTGGCGGCGAAGGCGCGCAACTCCTCCTCGAAGCCGTCGCGCGAGCGGGCCGGGAGGATGGAGCCGCTCTTCAAACTGCTGAGGCTGATTTGTCCCTCGATGATGCCGACGGCGATCATGGGCCGCAGGTCGGGCAGGAAGGCGAGCGTCTCCTCCGCGCGGAGGCTGCCACTGCTCACGCGCACCCGGCTGTCCCCCGGCTCGACGGGTGCCTTGAGCGGAAACTCAGCGCGCCCGCCTTGGAGGAACACCTGCACGCCCGGTTCCGTGCGGTCGAGGTCCGGCACGAGCCATTCGCCGAGGCCGGCTTCGAGCGTGAGCGGCGTGCGCGCGGTGACGGGCACGCCACGCGCGTCCTCCAGGCGGACGGAAATTTTCGCCAGCATCTGGCCGTCGGCGGCGAGGTCGTGTTTGGGCAAAACAATTTTTATGCGGGCGAGTTTGTCAGGCGCGATGACGCGGATTGTCTGCCGTTGGCGCGCGTTGCCGAAGGCGTCGTATTGCCAGACTTCCAGCGTGTTCACACCTGGCCGGAAGTTCACGCCGACAAATTCCCACGCCTCCAGCCGTTTCTCGGCGAACAGCGCACGTTTGCCGATGCGGCTGGCGGGCACTTCCTCGCCGTTGACGTGCAGCACGAACCAGGCGCCCGCCATGCCCTTGACGCGGACGTTGGCCTGCGCCATCGGCAGCGTGTCGCCGTCCTTGAGGTCGAGGAAGGCGAGCGCGTTGTCGAGGTTCGTCATGCCGTGCTCCCAACGCACGCGCTGCACCACGTTGCCCGGCTCGCCCGGCAGGTTGGAGTTGTCCTGATTGAGCGTGCCGGGATCGAGGAGAGGCAGGAAGTTGGGGGCTTCGTGCGGAGTGGTGACGGTGGAAGCGGCGGGTGCTATTAATCCGGGCTGGTCTAGTGGGGCAGGCTTCCAGCCTGGCTGGGCGGGCATCCAGCCCGCGTTGGTTCCGGGGGCTGGAAGCCCCGGCGGCAGGCTGGAAGCCTGCCCCACTATGGGGGATCCATCCGTCTTCAGCGACGGTGCCCGCACGCCGTTCGTCGCCGCCGGAAGATTTTGAAATCTGGAACTGCCAGTCTGCGATTGCGGAACCGCCGCCCCGCCGGCGGACGGGCCGCCGCCCACCGCCCCGCCCACCGTGCCGCTGGCGGGCAGACCGCGGGGATCGCCGAGAAGATTCGGCACGCCGTCCGGGGTGAACTGGCGCTTCAGGCCCGATTCAATCTCCGCGCCGGACGACTCCGCCTTCGCGCGGCGCTTCTCCACTTCAGCCAGAACCTCCGGCGTGGCGTTGGCGATCGCGAAATCCGCCTTGTGAAATTCACCGCGCTTCAAGTCCACGAACCGGCTCCCCGCGCTGCCCGCGTTGCGCGTGGACAGCTCCTCCAGTTTTGCGCCGGGCGGCAGCGTGGTGTTGTCCACCTTGATGACATGCGTGCGCGGGCTGAGACCGTAGATGCTGAATTTGCCTTCAATGTCCGTGATGACGTAGGTGCCGTCCTCGATGTAAAGCCGCACGCCGGGGATGCCCGGCTCGCCCGCGTCCTGAACGCGGTTGCGATTGGCGTCCACGAAAATTTTCCCAAACACGATGGCGCGGTCAGTGAACACGCCGCCCTGCAACTGGACGCGCGCGGAGCCGACGTTGCTGGTGACGGCGGGCGGGCCGTCGCTCGCGGCCTGGGCGTGGTTGATGCCGTCGCCCTGCAACGCGCCCGGTCCGACGCGCACGCGGTAGGTGAGCGTCACCGTCGCATCCGCCGCGACCGGGCCGACGGTGAATTGCAGGTTCGGTCCCGCGCCGCCAGCGGGATCGGCAAGCGGCGCGTTTTCAAAGCGCGCGCTGCCGCCGCGATACGCGAAGCCGGCGGGCAGGCGGTCCGTGATCGTCACCGACGCGAGCGCGACGCCGCTGACGTTTTTAACGCGGATGGTGTAATCAATGAAGTCGGCGATCTCGGCCACCTGGCGCGACGCGAGCTTTTGCAGGAACAACCCGGAGCCGGCGCTGGTGGCGGCGTCAAGCGGCACGTCCACTTGCACCGCGCCGATGAGAGCGTTGACGGCGAAGTTGCCGCCATAAGAGCCGGGCACGCTGATGACGCGCCCCGCCGGCAGCGTCGGCGGCAGGACGGCAGACGGCCCGGTGTAGCCGGGCGGCGGCAGAATCTGCAAACGGTAGAGACCGGGCCGCACGGCGGGAAATTGAAAGCGTCCATCCGGCCCGGTGACGACGGTGCTGGGCGCGGGCGTGACGCCGTCGAACTGGAACACGAGCGCAGGCGACGCGGTATTGGCGTCCAGCAACGTTACCCGCGCACCGGGAATCACCGCATTGCTGCGGCTGTCAAAAACGACACCGCTGGGGTCTATCAACAGGAGCGTCACCGCGCGCGTGCCGCCGCAGCCGTCCATCTCCACCCGCAACTCGTCGTTGATCACCGTTTCGAGAATGCCGTTGCCGGACGTGGCGGGAAATTCCAAGCCCGAGCGCGTCGGCACCGGAACCGCCACGCGGAAGACCCCGGAGTTGACCGCAGTTTCGACGGCGAGAAACGATTCGTGATCACCCGTCCGAGGCGACGTGATCAGGAGCAGGTTGGTTTCGACGAGCGCCGGGTTCAGGTTGCACGCGGGCACATCCGCCTGGATGAACAGAAAATCGCCGAGACGGGTGACGGTGACGGGCGTGACAAAGGTGGCGTCAGAGTAACAGCGAATCACCGGTGCGGCGGCGACATTCTGTTGAACAACGGCGCGCACGGGAGCGGAGGCGACGAGATTGGACTGGGCCGGCGGCATGTTGTAAGTGGCGCTGGCGACGTTGATGATTTCGTCCCCCGGCACCTGGGCGACGGCAGGCAACGAGACGACCACCGCGCAGAGCGCGAGCGCCCTGCCGGCGCGCGCCACCTTCCGCGCGGAGGTCAGCCATCGGTTTGCCATGCTGCAAGCGGACTCATGTCCAGGTCAGCGTGCGCAAGCTGGTTCCGCGATCCGCCCGGAAAAGTTCGCGGGCATTACCGGTCGCGGTGGCGCAAGGCGTGTTGGGCCGCATGGCGGATCATTGGTTGATGATCACACCAAAAGTGATCACCGCCGACTGCCCGGGGTTGAGCGTGCCGACGTTGAACTCCAGCGGGCCGGCAGCGCCATTGACGGGCGTGGTGGTGACGCTACCGACGGTCGTGGCCGCGATTACAGTCGTGGTGTAAACCGTGAACGCGGGGGTCGTATCATAAACTTTCACCGCCGTCGCGGGCGCGGAACCCTGGTTCGTCACGGTGATGCGGTAGCGGATCCCTTTGCCCGGCAATGCGCCGGTGGTGATGTCCGCCGTGCCGTAGGCGGTGTCCGCCACGCCATCGAGAGGACTGGCGTCCAGCGCCTGCTCCTTGAGCAACACCACGTCACCGGAGATGACGGTGGTGTTATCTGTGGCGGTGGCCGCCGACGGCACGGTGGTGGTGTAGGTGCCGTTGACGGTGGTGGCGGTAATCGTCGCGGCATCAATCGCGCCCAGCGGGGTGCCCGGCGGCGCAAACACTTTGACGAGCAGGCGGACGGTTTCGCCGACCGCCAGCCCGGTGCCGCCCGCGCTGGTGAACGCGAGATTGGTCACCACCGTGTCACCGCTGTCCACGATGCCGTTGTTGTTCGCGTCGTAGTAAATCAGCGAGCTCCAGCCGGAAAGCGTATGGCTGATGGCGAGGTTCACGCTGCTCGCCGTGCCGTCGCCTTCGAGCAGGTTGCCGTTGTTTTGGATCAAATGACTGTAAACGACCGCGCCGCCGGGGACGATCTGGCCGTTGTTGTTCGGCGTGAGCGAAATCGCGCGCACGGTGTTGACCGCCACCGCGTCGTGCAACCGGTCGGATGCTCCGGACGTGGGCGACAGCGCGCGGAAGTAAATGCTGTTCGTCCCCGGCGCGTTGCCGGCGGGGATGGTGACATCGGCATAGATGGTTTTGTTGGTGCCGGCGATCAACACGCCGCTGGAAGTAATGATCCCTTCGCTGGTGTCGCGAAAGACGACGCTCCAGCCCGTCGGCAGGGCCACGGTGCCAAATGTCGAGTTCGTGCTCGCCGCCAGGTTGTAGGAATCAGCCACGCCGCTGGTGTTGGTGAGGGACAGCGTGAAACGCGTGGTGGTATTTGGGTTCGAAGCGTTCACGACCACGGGCGAGCCTTCCGGTCCCGCGCCCGCGCCGCCGCTCGCACCGTTGCTCAAATCCACCGTGTTGCCGGTGACGGTGGTGAGCACGTCGTTGGCGTTGGCCGTTGTGGAAGAACTGGTGCGGGAGGTCGCCGTGACCAGCGCGGTGTAACCAACGCCGACTCCCGATGAGCCGGTGGGGAGCACGGCCTTGAGGATCACGTTGTAACTCTGGCTGGCAGTGAGCGGGCCGGTGTCGGGGATGCCGTTGCCGGTGGAATCAACAAGCGGCGTGTTGCCGTCGCTCTGGTAGAGCGTGAAGGTTGTGCCGGCGGGGAAGGAAGTGTTCGTCACCGTGATGTCAAAGGAGTCGGTGCCGTTGCCGGTGTTTACCACCACGTTCGTGAAGGCGACGGTGCTGCCCTGCGATGCGCTGGCAATCGTCTGGCCAGTGATGGTCACGCCCGTGCCCTGGGTGACGGTGAATTGCACGGTGTTGCCGTTGAACGGACCCACCGGTGTCCCCGTGCCAGGATCATAACTATAGGTGGGCGTGTTGTTGATCGTTCCCGCCGCCTGACCGGAGGCGATGTTGACCTGGAAGGTCAGCGTGCCCGACTGGCCCGATTGCACGCGATTGATGACCGCCGTGACCCGGCCGGCCACCGTCTCGTAGTAATCATACTTGATCGTGTCCGGCGCGGTGCCCTGGGCGTCGCTGTTGTCCGCGTCGGTCAGCGTCGTCGTGGTGGTGACGCTCCAGCGGGCGCTGTTGGACACATAGGCCATGCCGGAGGGAATCACATCCATCAAGGTCACGTTCGTGGCGGAATTGTTGCCAATGTTGTTGTAACTGATCGTGATGGTGTACGGCCCGCTGCCCGCCGCGCCCGAACTGGAACTCATCGCCTTGGTGACATTGATGACCGCGTCGGACGTCACCGTGGTGGTGTCCGTGTTATTCTGGGCGGCAGCCGGAGTGCCGGTGGCCGTGCCGACGGCGGTGACGGTGATGGCCGCAGTGCGCGCCGCCGTCTCGTTGGCGGGCACTATCCCCACGGCGACAAATTTGAACGTGGCGCCCGCGACCAGCGGGCCGGTGGTGGTGATGGCCGTGCTGTTGTCGGGCAGACCGTCGCCGTTGGCGTCCGCGTAGAGCGCCAGCGAGGTCAGATCAAAATCGTCGCCGCCCGCGTTGGCCGAACTGAGCGTGAAGTTGTCGCTGCCGTTGCCGGTGTTGACGAGCGTGTGCGGGTAGAACACCTGGCCGCCGGGCGGCGCGAACTTCGCCTGGCCGTCGGTAGTCAGAGTGAAGCTGGCGACCTGCTGCACGATGGTGATGGCGACATTCGAGGTCGCGGTGCGCGGCGTGTTGCTCGCGTCGGTATAGGTCGCCGACGCCTGGTTGCCGATGCTCGTGCCGGCGGGCGGCGCGGCGGACTCGATCTGGGCGGCGCTCAAGGCGAGCAGCGCGAACGTCAGCGCGAAGGGGCGCAACGAGCCGCGATGTCCTTTTTTCAGAAGAGGGCGAAGGCGCGAAAACATTTTGGCGAGAGATTGGATTTTCATGGTAAAGCGTTTTGGAAAGTTGCGGGGTGGGAAACCAGGCGCGGTTAGTTGGCGACGAGTTTGGCCCGGGCGGAGACGGTGGCGCTGCCGCCGGCCTGGAGGTCGCCGACCGACCAGCGCAAGGCGCGATACTCGGTGTGCGGCACCGGCCGTTCGATCACCCGTCCGCCCGGCAGGGTGACCTGGCGCATCAGCGGAATCGTCGCGAAGGTTTTTCCGTCGAGACTCGCTTTCGTCGGCGCGGGCTTCGCGGTGTCAGGAAGATATTCGAGGCCGGATGGAATCGGCAGTGTCGGTTCGAGTTCGCGGATATTCTGCTGGCCCTGGTTGCGATAGAGGGCGTCGTACTGGATGACTTCTCCCGGCGTCGCGCGGTCGGCGGCTTTCAAAATTTCCCGGCCATCCGACCCGGGCAAAACTTTTTGCGCGGTGAGCGTGATCACGACCGGTTCCTTGCTCTGCGCGTGCGTCGGATGCGCCGAACTCAGGACCCCGAAAATCGCGGTTGCGCCAAACCACACGTTGATGTTTTTCCACACTGACCACTGCCGCACTGTGTTTGATTTATTCATGATGTTTTTCTTTTCAAGTTGCGTAGCTCGCACTCTGGATTTCTGCCACGCAGCGAGGCTGAACCACCGTCGCCAATCCTGATTTAGCAGCCTCCATACCCGCGCGCGGTTCGCCGCCCCATGCGGGGGGGGGCAAATCCAGAGCACATTTGTCGGAAGCAGGCACGCACGCCAAATCGCCAATGATTACGGGCGCTTCCGGCTGCATCCCGGCAACCGTACGAAGGGGCGGGAGGCCGGGTGACGGGGCGTTTCGAGATCAAAGAAATATTCCGTTTGCCTTTGCCATCGGTTCCGCGACACTCCCGCGCATGAAAAAAACGACCGGCCGACGGGACAAATTTGCCGCCTATCCGCGCCTCAATCCGCTGGGGGTGGGGCGGGATATTTCCGCCGCCGATTTGATTGACCGGACCTTCCTCGCCTACAACGGCGGACGCCTCCGCGAGGCCGCCCAGTTGCTCGCGGAAAAGATGCTGCCCAACGACGGCTTCATCGGCATGAGTCTCACGGGCGCGCTCACGCCGGCGGGTCTGGGCAAGTCGTGTTTGATCCCGCTCATGAAGGCGGGCTTCGTGGACTGGATCGTCTCCACCGGCGCGAACCTCTATCACGATCTCCACTACGGTCTCGACATGTCGCTCTACGCCGGCTCCCCGTTCCTCGACGACGTGGTGCTCCATCGCGACGGCGTCATCCGCATCTACGACGTGCTGTTTGATTACAACGTGCTGCTCGACACCGACGCTTTCGTGCGTGAAGTCATCAAGGGCGAGGAGTTCCAACGCCCGAT
>JANNEF010000222.1:0-6859 GCA_031378375.1 Verrucomicrobiota bacterium
CGGTGACGCCAATCGAATACGGTGCCGCGAGCGACTCGCCGATCTTCACGCCATCCTGGAAAAACTCCACGAGTGTGATCACCCCGTCTGGATCGCTGGCGGTCGCGTTCACCGTGAACCCGGTGACTGGGGCCACGCCCAGGTTGGTCGGGCTGGTGATGGCCACCACGGGCGGCAGGTTGCTGAAAGTGAAGTTGCCTTGCAAATCGAGGTCGAAGCTCAAGTCGGAACTGCCGGGAGAATTTTGATGAACTTCCACCGCCAGGACGTTGCGCCCCGGCAAGAGCAGCGCCGGATTAAGGAACTTCGCAAAGTACAAATTCTCCTCCACCCCGGTCACGCCGAATCGTGCCGGCGTGTCCCGCCCGATCACGCCCTCGGGCATGTTGCTGCGGAAGACCTCGTTGCTGTTCAGATAAACCACCGCGCCATCGTCACGGAGGAGCCGCAACACGAGATTAGTGTAGCTGGCCGGGGTGGAGACATTGAACGCGTGCCGGTAGTAGGTGGTGATGTACTTGTTGTTCGGGTCGGGGCCGAACTGGTTGGTGGTGGCTTCATCGCCTTCTCCGTAGCCAAGTTGGGCCGGGCCAATCGGCCAGGTCGTGTCATCAAAACCCGGAGCCCGCCAGGCGGCTTGCTGGTCAGAGCCGTTGTCGAGGTAGCGCCAGTCCGAACCCAGCGGCACGAGGCCCGGCGGAACGGCGGCGGAAGCGTTGATCACGGCGTGGAGGGTGAGAGTGCCCAGGCCGTGATTGGCGTCATCCAAATACTGCTGGACCGTGATGTCGAGATGCACGGTGGCCACGCCGTTGAGGATCTGGACCGTGCCGGGGGCGGAGGCAATGGTGCCGGGACCATTCGTAGCCAGGTCAAAGGCGCCGGTGCAAGGCTTGCCACCGTTTTGCAATGCGGTGCAGGCCAGGTCGGTGGCCGTGTAATTGGCCAGACCGCGGGCTTGGTAGGGCACGTTCGTGGCCGTGAATGAAACGCCGGAGACCATGAAGAAGGGATTGTGCGGCCCGGGGCTGGCATGGAAGAGGCCCACATCGGTGACGGTCGCATTCAACTGGGCAAAGCCGAAGAACCAGGACAGGTTCAAGTTGAGAGTCCGCGTGGCCCGCAGGTCGAAATTCCGCAGCGCCAGACCGGTGGGCGTGCCGTTGTCGTCCAGGGACACGACCAGATAACCAGTGAGATTGGCCGTGTCCGTGTCGCAGTCTTGGCCGACGCCGGGGTCTGCGCACAGAGTGACCGCGAGAGTGGAAGTGGCTGTCGTCACTGGCATGGTCACTTGCGAAGCCGCCGCCGGCCACGCCATGAATCCAAGACAGGCTCCTGCGAGAACGAACAGAGAAGGCCAACGTGACATGGGCGCAGTCTTCATAAAGAGGGGAACTTGATGACTGGAGTAAAATCCATGCAGGCTGCTCTTCTTTCATCAGGATTCACGCGGCTACTCTGCTCCAGACAGCCGCTGGGGTCCAGCGTTCGCTTTCGCGACGCTGACTCGTACGCCGGCTTTCCAGTCTCGCGGCGACCCGTCCCTTCACGGCGACGCATCCAAAATCCCTTTCGATAAACCCGTGGCCTTGATCATCCCGCGCACCACGATGCGTTCGTCGCCTTCGAGCTTGCCGTCCTGATTGGCGTCGAGGAGCAGCGCGCCGTCCCGGATGCGTTTCATGCCGTCCCGCAAGGCGCGGGGGAATTTGCGTTTCACTTCGGGAGCCATGCCGAGATCAATCAACTGATCCGCGACATGATCCTCCAGTGCGGCGCGCACGAGGGCGAGGTCGTCGTTTTTCGCGGGGATGAAGGCGATGATGACGCTGCCCATTTCGTTCGTGGTCTGTTCGCCCCAACTGATGTCGCGCGGCGGATTATGCGGGTTGCGCGGATTGGCGGCGGAGTTGTCCCAACTGACGGTGGTTTCGAGCTTGGTGCCTTTGGGCAGTTTGATGCGGTTGCGATACTCGTATTGTTCCTGCCACGCGAAGTCCCAGTCGGAGATTTTCAGCAGCAACTTCTGCGAGCCGTCGGGGAACGTGGCGGTCATCTGGAGGCTGCGGCCGATCTCGTGCGCGTGTCCGCCCACGGCGAAAGCCTCGCCATCCACGGGCAGCACGAAGGAATCGCGCATGACGAAGTTCGATTCGCCGGCGGGAATGTAGATGTCTTTCAGCACGCCAAAGTTCGGCGGGATGTTGATGGTGGTGTAATTCTTCGCGGGCGCTTCCTTGCCGAATTTCAAACGCACGGTGGTGGCTTCCTGCTCCGGCTTGCCGCTCGGATGAATGTGGGTTTGCAGCACGAGGTTCGCGCCTTTCGGAAAGTTCCACGCGAGATCGTTCGGCAACGTGAGCGTGCCGCCGCCCGGCGCCCACGCGACGATGAATTTCAGCCCACTGGCGTTGAAACCATTGTAGCCCACGCCGGGATCGGCCTCGTCGCGCTTCAACGCTTCACCCGTTGGATCGATGAACACGAGAATATGATGCACGACGTTCGGCGCGCCGGGGCGAAGCTCGATGCCGGTGACCCAGGTGTCGTTGGTGAAGTTCAGCGGCAGGACGAAATTGCGATAGACATCGCGACCGGCGGCTTTCACGACGTACGGCTCGGGCATGGTGAATTCCCAGTCCGGCTTGGTGACGCTGAAGTTCGCGGGCAATTTCGGCGGCGCGGGCTTCTTCGCGGGATCGCCTTCGGGCGCGCCTTGTTCCTGCCAGCGGGCGAGCGTGGCAATTTGCGCGGCGCTGAGACGGCGGTCATTTGACATGGCGGGCGACGCGGCATCCGCGTGCCACGGCGGCATCTGGCCTGAGCCAGTCACGTCCACGATCTGGCGCACGCGCTTCTTGGCGTCCTCGTAGCTGGTCAGCGGGAAAGGGCCGACTTCGCCGGGGCGATGGCAGGTGGCGCAGTTCTGATAAAGGATGGGCGCGACGTGTTCGTTGAAAATCACCTTGGCCGGGGGCGTGATCTCGGGAGCGGCATGAAGCCCCACAGCGAGAGTGAAGGCCGCGCCGCTGACGAGCCGTCGGAGGATGGGGAGAGTGGACATAAAATTTTTAATCGACGGCAGGACGTCAGGACGGAGTGAACTGATAGGAAATTGCTTTTTGGACGCTGCGCGGTTCAGGGCAAATTGCTTTTGCATCGGGTTGATTGTCTGTGATTTTTCCCCTGAACGAACCGTTGTCAAGCATCGTTATCGTGGCTTTTGCAGGCTCGCGTCGGGTTTGCCGCCCGCCCGCTGCTGGGAGGAGGGCAACGGTCAAAAACTGCGCTACTGGTGCCCGTACCGGAGTACACTTCACCGTCGGGCACAGGTGGCGTCATTTCATTCGACGCACTGCCTGGGTCAGTCAGTCAGGACGTTTTCGTAGTCGGGCATCGGATCCACGTCGTCGCAAGGCTCGCGGGTCCGGCAGCGCGCCGGCGACGGCGCGCAGACGGGCAATGAGGTCATCGAAACCAAGGGGCTTCTGCACGCGCCCTTGATGCCGGTACGGGCTCAAAAGTACAAGTTTGCAATCGTGTGACAACGATGACGCTCCGCTGACAGACCACGCCCAAGCCTTCTCTCAAGGCTCCCACGCCCGGCCCCATTTTCCATAATGAGATTTGCTGACTCTGCGGGTGGCCGGATCGGCCCCCGCCGAATGACCGTTCGCGAAGGAAGACGAGGGCGGAAGCGGCATCGAGAATCTCACGTAGCGACGGATTGGCGGGAAGAAATCACCGGTGGCCAGCACGCGGAAAGCCGCGCGCGGGCGCGCCGCGCCGGGTCACTTGACCTTGGGTGGTTCGGCGGGTTTCGCTGCCAACGGACCAAACGCCGCCAGCGCCTCGCCGGTGCCGCCCTGCCACACGCGGAACACGCTGTCCTGCCCGCCGGCGGCGACGAGGCGTCCGTCCGGCGTGACGGCCACCGCATTGACAAAATCGGTCGCGCCCGCAAACGCGCGCACGGTCTCGGCCTTCTCATTGACGAGCCGCACCTGGCCGTCGCCTGACGCGACCACGGTTTGATCGGTGACCCCGATGTAACTGATCGCAGTGACTTCCTTGGCCGCGCCTTCGATGTTCTTGCGCCGCTCGCCGGTGGCCACGTTCCAGAGCTTGGCCACGTTGTCCGCGCCCGCCGTGGCGAGGGTGCGGCCGTCGCGCTTCCAACTCACGCCCAGGACATGGTGAGTGTGGCCTTCCAGCACCTTCACCACCTTGCCGCTGGCCAACTCGACCACCTTTGCGAACTTGTCCGCCGCGCCGCTGGCCAGGAATTTTCCATCCGCAGAAAAATCCAGCGCGAAGACGGCGTCGCTGTGAATGTTTTTCAACTCGCGCACAAATTTTCCGTCGGCAGCCTGCCACAGTTTGATCTCCCCGCCGCGCGTCGGCTCGCCGCCGCCGGTGGCCAGCCAGAGACCATCGGGGCTGAAACGCACCGCGTTCACGCGGTCGGCCAGGGGCGAAGCCGCATCCCCGGAGCCGATGGCGCGTTCCAACGTCCAGCCCGGCTGGAGTGCCCACGCCAGCACCCGGCCATCCGCCGCGCCGGACCACAGCGTCGCACCGCTGCCAAAAGCCACGGCCCGCACCCCGCCCTTGTGCCCGGAGTACACCTCGCACGCCACGCCCGTCTCCACGCTCCAGGTATGCACCGCGCCATCATCGCCAGCGGTGGCCAAAGTGAGATGGTCCGGCGCGAAGGCCAGGGCGCGCACCGGCTGCTCCGCCGCCGCGGACGCGGTGCGCGCGGCGGCAAGTTCCGTCTCGGATAGTTTCTGTTGCGCTTCGGCGGTCTCGATCGCGGTCTTGGAGGCCGCCACGGTCGCGGCGGAATTCTTCGCGGCGGTCGCGGCGGCGGCGATTTCGCGCCCGGCATTGTCCTGGTTCAATTCCGCCCGTTTGAATTCCTTCTCCGTGTCCGCCACGGATTTGGCGGCGGCGGCGAGCTTGTCCTTCGTGTCCTTGAGTTTGGTTCTCGCCTCGGCGGGCAGCTTCTCCAACGCGGCCTTCGCCTCGGCTTTGGCTTTGGCTTTGGCCTCGGAGTCGGCGGCGAGCTTGTCCGCGTCGGCGGCTTTCTTTTCCTTCGCGTTTTTGGCCGCGGCCTCGGCCTGGGTGGACGCCTGCTCGGCTGCTTCGGACGCGTCAGCCGCCTGCTTCACATCGGGACTGACTTCGGCCAGCGCCTGCTCAGCCGCGGCCCTGGTGGCGGTGGCGGCGGCGAACGCCTTTTGCTTTTCGTCGTGAGCCTTGGCCGTGTTGGTGCCGGTCTCAGCGGCTTTTTGCACGCGGGCGAGAACAGTCACATGGTTCGTCTCCGCCGTTTTCAACGCCGCCCGGTGAAATTCAATCTCCGCCTTGGCGAAGGTCGCCATCCGTTCACGCGCCGCAAGCAATTCCCGAGCGTAGCGGTCGCCTTGCAACACCGCGACCTGCCGGCCGTCCTTCGTCTCCCACAGCGCGGCGGAGTTGCTCACCCCGGCGGCGGCAAACCGAAGGCCATCGCCGCGAACGGCCACCGCCGTCACGGGGCCGGCGTGTTTCACTTCGCGGACCACCGCGCCCGTCGTCACGTTCCACAGCCGCAGCGAACCATCCGCGCCGCCGGAAAGAATTTGTTCGCCGTCGGCGGGATTCGCCGCGAGTGAAGTAACCGCGCCCGCGTGTCCGGGCAGCTCCTTGATGAGCGCCAGCGGTCCCCTGCCCTTCTCTGGCAATTGCCAGACCCGGATGACCTTGTCCGCGCCGCCCGAAGCCGCACGCTGGCCGTCCGGCAACCACGCCACCGCGTGCACCTCCGCCGCCGTGTTCGTCTGCGTAAAAAGTTTTCCCTCCGGCACCGTCCACACGCGGAGCGACTGGTCGGCCGCGCCGGAAAGAAGTTTTTTTCCATCCGGCGAGAAAGCCAGACTGTGAACGGTGCCGGTGTGGGCGGACCATTCCTTCGCCACCTTGCCGGTGGTCGCGGCGAGAATGCGGAGGCGATGGTCCTCGCCCGCGATGGCGAGCCATTTGCCGTCCGGGCTGGCGGCCAGCGCCACGGGAGGGGACGCCGCGACGCCGACCGGCTTCGGCAGGACGGTGGCGCGACGCCAGAGTTTGACTTCACGATAGCTGCCTGACGCGAGCAAACGTCCGTCGGGACTGAACGCGAGGGACTGCACGAGATCCCGATGCGCGACGCCGGGCCGGGAGTTGGGGCCGGGCTTGAGAAATTGCGGATCGGTAAGCCGGCTGACGAGCTGACCGGACGGAACGTGATAGACAAAAATCTGGTTCGCGCGGCTGCACGCGGCGAACTGGCCGTCCGCCGTGAGCGCGACGGCAAAGATGGGATTGAGGCCGGCAGCGAGCGGTTGCCAGGCAATCGGCCCCGTGCCGCGCACCTGCCCCCTGGCGCCTTGATCAATCCAGAGTTTGAGGAGGCCGAGCTGCTCCGGGGTGAAATTGACGGCGGCCACCTTGTTGTCGCGCGGCGGCATGAGGAGATCGGGGTCTTCGTGCGCGGCGGCACGAAGGATGAGGCTCTTGTCGGGGCGTTTGGGCACGACGGACGGACCGGATTCGCCGCCCTTCAAGATGGCCTGGGGGGTTTCGAGGATGAGATCGGCCTTGGCCTTGGTCTGGTTGTGACAGGCGAGGCAGTTGTTCTTCAGGAGCGGGAGAATTTCCTTTTCGAAATCCACCGGGCCGCTGTGCTTGATCCTGGCAATGGGGATGGGCACGCGCGCGGCAGGCTTCGGCGCGGCGTCCTCAGCCCGCGCCCACGCGGCGAGGGCGAACAACGACAGCAGGAGGGTTTTCAATCCGTGTTTCATGCTTCGCCTTTAGACTCCATCAGAAG
>JANNEF010000234.1:0-6373 GCA_031378375.1 Verrucomicrobiota bacterium
GATGAGCCGGGTTTCCTGCGGGGTGAGCTGGGGACTGCTGAGGCGTTGCTTCATCCCGACTTTATTGGGGCAAGTGGCTATATTTGCACATTTTATTCCGCAGAAATCTTTCCTGTCCTCACCCACTTTTAATCACACCCGCCGGGAGTTGTCGCTTCAGCTACCACGGACGCCGACGGGAAGTTTGCCGTCACTGTACTGGGAACGAACAAATATATCGCGGTTGCGTATGCTTCCAGGAAAGTTCCAAGCGCGCACGACGATGAGTATTTTTGGTTTGTTGAGATCACACCGGAAAACGCTTCCAGTCTCCACCTGAACAATCTCAACTTGCTGCTTGTTAAATGAGCGATCCCAAGCCCCGCTGTGCTAGAAGCCAGAGCGAAGGAGTGGAGATGGAAGTCTTGGAAGAAACCTTTCTCACAAACCTGGCTACCGGCGCGATCATCGGCGTTCGCCAGAAGTTTGCGCGCCCTCCCCTTGCAACCGCGCTTTCCAAGGACCACGAGTTGGGCTTCGTTCACTGGCAGGGCGGTTCGGGGCTGGTGGTTGCCAAGGAACTGAGGCGGGGGAATTGGATTGCGGCAACGAAGCTGAAAACGCGGGTGAAAATTCAGAATCGGACCATGCGCTACCGGGCCGAAACAGGTTGCGGCGCGCAGTGTCCGCGCAACCTTGACCAACGATTTTACTTCACAGCTTTGCCGGCGGAGGCCGCCGCCCTTGGTTCCGTGCGAGCACAACTAAACTGGCTGGCCAAGTGGATTGCTAATTTCGTGTTGCAAGAGCGACGACAGGATCAAGCGCAATGGGCAACCGCCAAAAACGAAGCGCGCCGAAAAGACCCGGCACGGTTTCCGTACGAGCAGCCGACGATTGACCATTACGAGAATCAGCGCGCTGTTGTTTTCAAGTTGCTCCGCGATGAGTGGCCGCGACTTTCCAAGGCGAGAGACAAATTGCACGCCTCCAAAACAGCGCCAGAGAGGTTGAAGTTTCGGCGTGAAGTTTGGCTGGCCTACCTCGCCGATTACCGCGCGCTCTTTGGCAAGTCGCCGGATGTGCGCTCCGAAGATGCCGAACAGCTTTGGAAAGACGAAACGTATCTTGCGTTAATGAACGAAGCGATGAACGCGCCGGGTAGTCGAGTGGACAAGCGCGACTGGGAGCTTGCAAACGGATGGATTGCGCGAAGCTACTATCGAATGAATGAAGCGGAGCTTGCAAACGCCTTCGCGGAAATCTTTCCCGACCTCAAACACAAACCGAGAGGCAACACACTCGCCAAGCGCGCCAGTCGAATCGGTCTTCACTCCGCCTTGAAACGCGGACGCCCCGGAAAGCCGGACAACTTTTAGAAGCGGTGTCCGCATTTCGGACTTCTTGCGCCCGTGTCTGTAAAAACACGGGCAGATGCAGAAACAAAATCTAATCAAGGCAGGCAACGGCCAAACCACAGTTGCCCCGGCAGCGGCTCCCGGCCAATCCGCAAACACTCGCCCTGAATTCGTGCGGCTGCCCCGGCCCGCCACGCTCTGCCCGCTCACTGGCTTATCCCGCTCGAAAATGAATGAGCTGGTTTTGCCGTGCGCGGCGAACGATTTCCGGCCCCCGTGAAATCCGTTTGCCTCCGGCAGCGCGGCGCGAAGAAAGGAACGCGCCTCGTTTCCTACGACAGCCTGCTCGCGCATCTTTACGCGAACGTGGACACCGCACACGCGAGAGAGAACAAGCAAACCGAAAACTAACAAGCCCCGGCTGCCATTGCTGGCCGCGCGGGGCTGAAACTTTCACCGGCTTCATCCTATCAGCGGGCGGCAGTGGCGCAAGGGCAAACCCCATTGCACCATGAAACAAACCACCATTGATCGCGCCCGTGCCTACCTCGCCCGCATCCCCGGCGCGGTGTCTGGCAGCGGCGGACACAACGACACCTTCCACGCTGCGTGCGTGCTGGTGAACGGCTTCGCGCTCTCCGTGGCCGAAGCCCTGCCGCTCCTGCTCGAATGGAATTCCACCTGCCAGCCGCCGTGGAGTGAAGCCGACTTACGCCACAAGCTCACCGACGCGGACAAGACGCACCATGCCAAACCGCGCGGGCATCTCCTGGCCGACGCCCACCGCGCGACTCACTTCCTACCGGCCCGCACCACACCCGCGCCGGAGCCTGAACCCCGTCCGTTGCCTGACCGCACCGGCTTCGTCCCCGGCACACCGGAGGAACTGCGGCGGCTGGCCACGATGCGACCTTTTGATCTGGCCGGTCTGCGCTGGGCACAAGCGCGCGGCGCGCTCGTGTTTGGCCACTGGCACGGCTTCGATTGTTTCGGTGTCACCGACGCCAGCGGGCGCGTGCTCGAATTGCGCCGGCTGGACGGCGAATCCTTTCCCGCCGTGCCCGGAACCAGTCTGGGCGAGCGCAAGAGTCACGCCGTCAAAGGCAGCCAGAAAGCCTGGCCCGTGGGCATCATGGAAGCGCGCGACTTCGCCGCCATCGCCCTCGTGGAAGGCTTGCCCGACTTCCTCGATGCGCATCACCTGGCGCTCTTTGAACAGGCCAGTCACTACGCCAAGCAGGATGTCGGGTGCGCGCCCGTGGCGATGCTCTCCGCGTCGCCGCAGATTCATCCCGACGCGCTGCCGCATTTCGCGGGCAAGACAGTGCGAATCTTTTCGCACGCCGAACGCGCCGGCCTGCTGGGCGCGGAGCAGTGGCAGCGGCAGCTTGAAGCGGCGGGCGCGGCCAAGGTGGACGTGTTCGATTTTTCACCCTATCGCACGCGTGACGGCCAGCCGGTCAACGACCTTTACGATTGGCGCGACGTGCATCCCGATCACTACGCGGCCAACCCGGAACTGTGGAGGGCGCTGCCATGATCAAACCGAACGTCCACGAAACGGAACTGGTGCGCGCGGGCAAGGTGAAGCTACGCGCGGCGACGGAAGGAACCAAACTGACTGGCCCCGCCTGGCCCGCGCCGCTCGCCGCTGCCGCGTGGCACGGCGTCGCGGGTGAACTGGTCAAGCTCTTGGAACCACACACCGAATCCGACCCGGCGGCCATTCTGTTTCAAACCCTGGTGGGTTTCGGAAATATCATCGGGCGCACGGCGCATTTCTGCGTCGAGGCGGACAAACACTTCACCAACATGAATTGCGTTCTCGTGGGCAACACGTCGAAAGGGCGCAAGGGCACTTCATGGGGACACGTTCACGCGACGCTTTCGCAGATTGACCCGAACTGGCAGCGGCCCGCCAGTGGCTTGAGCACGGGCGAGGGGTTGATCTGGACGGTGCGCGATCCGGTGGAGAAACAGGAACCGATCAAAGAAGGCAAGCACGTCACCGGGTATCAAACCGTCATCACCGATCACGGCGTAAGCGACAAGCGGCTGCTGGTGATGGAACCGGAATTCGCCCGCGTGCTCCAATCGGCCAAGCGCGAGAGCAACACGCTTTCCGCCGTGTTCCGCCAGTGCTTCGACACCGGCCATCTCCGCATCACCAACAAGAACTCTCCGGCGCTGGCCACGGGCGCGCACGTTTCCTGCGTCGGCCATATCACGAAACAGGAACTCGCCCGCGAATTGACGGAAACGGAGTGCGCCAACGGTTTCGCCAATCGCATCCTGTGGGTTTGCGTCGCGCGGTCGAAGGAATTGCCCGACGGCGGCAACACGCATCTGGTGGATTTCAGCGACGTGGAGGCGCGCTTCAAAGCCGGCCTGGCGTTCGCGCAAGACTGCGGGCAACTGCGCCGCGATACCGAGGCGCGCGACTTGTGGCGAAGCGGCTATCACGATTTGAGCACGGGCAAGCCGGGGCTGTTTGGAGCGGTCACGTCGCGGGCCGAAGCCTACGTCGCCCGGCTTTCGTTGGTTTACGCCGTGTTGGATTGCTCGGACCACATCCGCGCCGTCCATCTGCAAGCCGCGCTCGCCGCGTGGCGCTACTGTGAGGACTCCGCGCGCTTCATCTTCGGCGCGAGCCTGGGCGACTCCGTGGCCGACGAAATCCTTGCGGCCTTGCGCGAAGCGGGCGAGCGCGGTTTGACGCGCACCGAAATCAGCGGGGACGTGTTCAAGCGCAACCGGACGCGCGCGGAGATTGAGCGCGCCCTGACGCTGCTGTTGGAACACAAGCTGGCCAGCATGAAGGCCGAACCAACCGACGGCAGAAGCGGCGAGCGATGGTGGGCTTGTTGAACGGGCCGCAGACCAGGGCACGGCTGGGGTGCGGCTGCTGGGTTCCCTGCCGAAGCAGCGAAAAAGGCCGAAACGCGCGATTGACACCCGCGCACGCCGGCAGACAATTGGCGGCAATGAACCCGACGCAAAAGCAATTTCCAATCAGCACCTCGAAACTACTTCGATCCCTTTCCCTGTCATGTCTGGCCATTTGGGCCGTGAGGTCAGGGGCCCTTGCCCAGGCTCCCGTCGGCCTGAGCATTCAGACGTATGCCGGTCTAAGCATCACGGGTGCGGTCGGGATGGTTTACACAGTGCAATACACAACGAACCTGACCGAGCCCACCGACTGGCAGGGGGCGGGGATAGTGCAGTTGCCGAGCAGCCCGCACCTGTGGGTTGATACGAGTGCGCCTGCGGCGGGCCGGCGGTTTTACCGTGCGTTGAAAGGGCCGACGAACCTGGTCTGGATCCCGCCGGGGACGTTTACCATGGGCAGCCCCGCGACTGAGGTGGAGCGGGCGTCGACGGAGGGTCCCCAGACGGTGGTGACGTTGACGCGGGGCTTGTTCATGGGGAAATATGAGTTGACGCAAGGGGAATACGCGGAGGTGATGGGGAGCAACCCGAGCTATTTCCGTAATGGAGTAGCCCCATTATTCGGCGGTTCGGGCGGCCCGGTGACCGACGAGTTGCGTCATCCCGTGGAGACGGTGGATTGGTATGATGCGACGGACTACTGCGCACGGCTGACCGAGCGGGAACGGGTGGCAAGGCGATTGCCTGCCGGTTGGCTTTATCGGTTGCCGACGGATGCGGAGTGGGAGTATGCGTGTCGAGGGGGGACAACGGGCGCGTTTCATTACGGGCGGTTGTTGGGTACTGGGATGGCAAACTTCTACAACGTGCAATGGTATGATTCTTCGATCGGGACGATGTTTAATCCTGGGCAGCCCTTTTTGGGTAGGACAACTGTGGTGGGCAGTTATGAGGGGAATGGTTGGGGGTTGTATGACATGCACGGGAATGTTTTGGAGTGGTGCTCGGATTGGGGGTCGGACAATTTGCCAGGCGGACGTGTGATTGATCCGCAGGGTCCCGGTCCCACCCCGAGCTCGGACCACGTGCTCCACGGGGGCCACTGGAACCACTTCGCCAGGCAATGCCGGTCAGCGTACCGCGCCTACGACGGCGGCGACCCGGGCGACAGGAGCGACAAAATCGGTTTCCGGGTGGTCCTGGCCCCAGGTCAGCCGTGAGCAAAACAGTCAGAGCGGAGCAAGCGAAGCGAGGGACGAGCATTAGGAGCGCCGGCTTGCAGCCGGCTTTGGACATGGCAAACCAGTGGTGCGCGAAAGGAAAACAAAGCGCGTATGAACTGAACCGCGCAGCGTCCAAAAAGCAATTTCCCATCAGTTCCTGTCAGTTTATCCACGTCACGAACGACTCTGGCCAGCGGGTTCAGGGCCGGACCGCTCTCCAGGACGAGGAGCGCCATCGGACGTTTGTGCCCGATGCTCCCTGGCCTCAGTCAACGGCAGAAGCGGCGTGCGATGGTGGGCTTGTTGAGCTGCAAGAACGGACGAAATAAACGAAACAAGCACCGGAGCGCCAGACCCGCCGGGGCTTCTTTCGTCAAATTCGTTTCTTTCGTAAGCCCAGCGTCTTGGTTTGGACTGCGTAGGTTCTTCCCGACCTGCTTCCCCCATCAGGTTCCATGCGTGCTCAAATCGTCTAGCGGCAGGCTTTGAAAAAGTCACTTTACTGCCTGAACGTCACGGACAATTCGCGCCCGCCAACACCGGGAAACATCCCAAACACACCCGGACACGTTATGCCGTGGCGTTATGCCAAGCCCTTTCCGACCGGATTGGACATGCACGCAACCATTGGTTTCATTGGTTTTTTGTGGAGTTGGAGCGGGCGACGGGAATCGAACCCGCGTGGCCAGTTTGGAAGACTGGAACTCTACCATTGAGCTACGCCCGCAACCGCGACGAACTCTAATCACGCCCGGCAGGTTGTCAATCGCCGCCTGCGTGGCGCCAGCAATTCTCACTATGCAGAATGGGGCTGGGTGTGGCCGCGTTCAGCGAAGGCGTGCGTGCGGTCTGGCAGCGGGGCGCTGGTGTTGTCACACGATTGTAACTTGTACTTTTAGCCCCGTACCGGCATCAAGGGGCGCG